>USAL01000054.1 GCA_900552545.1 uncultured Sutterella sp.
GCGTTCGTTCACGTCGCTATAGATGTCGACGTTGGCGCGCTTGGTGGTGGTGACGATCGCAAGGTTCAGCCCCCTCTCGTGCACGGCGCGGATAACCGCGTCGACGCCCTCGCGAAGCTCCACATCGTTTTTGAGCACCTCGCGGCTGATGCGAAAGCGCATCGCGTGCACTTCCTCGGCAGAGAGCGTGCTGCCGAAGCGTCGTCCGAAGACGCCGCAGAAAGCCGTATAGGGCTGCGGCTCATCCTTGAAGCGCTCAAGGGCCTCTTCGCGCATCTTGTGAAGCATCTCGGGGTCGGGATTCGGGCACCCCAGCGCCTTGGCGAGCAGCACGTCCACGCGGCTCCAGATGCGAAGCGAATCGACGATCGTTCCGTCAAGATCAAAGATCACGGCCTTGCGGCCGTCAAGCAATCCCATGGGCTCCCCCGGCAAAAAGAAAAGACAATTGAATCCGTTCCCCATTTCCGGCACGCCTGGTCGCAGACGTCTCGGTCGTAGAACCTGAGACAAACCGCAAAAACCGCACTGGCTGCCGTGGGTGAAGCTCAGGATTGTAACGAAGCGCTCCAAAAGGCGCAGAAACGATCATCGGCACGGCTCTTCCCGTTCGACCATGCTTCCTCGTTTTTCCTGCCGAACCTCGTCTGTTGAATCCCCTTTTGATGTATTGGATGAGAATGGCTATCATTTGCATACCATGCATTTTGAGATTTTTTGAGTTTCTCGAGGTTCTTCATGGTTGAAACCGTTCTTGGCATCGACGGCATGCAGTGCGCCATGTGCGAGGCGCACGTCAATGAGGCGATCAAAAAGGCCTTCCCAGCCGTCCGGCGCGTCGAGTCGTCGCACCGCAAAAACTGCACGAGAATCCTCTCGGAGGCCGTGATCGACGAAGGGGCGCTGCGCGAGGCGCTTGATCCCACGGGCTATGCGCTCACATCCTACCGCACCGCCCCCTACGCGCCCAGAGGCGTGATCGAGCGGCTGCGTGCACTGCTGCTTTGAGTTCGCTCAGGCAGCTGCCCAATCCATGCAGCTCGCGACAACGGGATCTCCGGGGCTCTCTGCGGCTTCCTGCGACAGACCTGGGAGCGACAGTGCCGGAGAAGGCAGCCGACATCCTTTCTTTTCGATTTCCTTTAAGTGTCTTATGCGGCTCGTTAAGAACGGATTGCCGGTTGTTTTCGTTTGACGAACGATGGAGACGAAAAAACCGCTTCAGGGTTCCGCGTTCCATTAACGTCTCTTTTGTAGACTTTTATGACGAGACCGCACCCAGGCTCTCCACACTGGGTCAAAAGCACGGAAAAACGCGCGGCCGTCGTATCGCGCTGTGTTCATCCCCTTAACGGCTCATCTAAGACCTGTAGCAAACGGCCCCTCCCGAGCAAGGACGACGTACGGGAACAGCTGGGGCAAGGCAGCGGCAGAGTCCCGAAAAGGAGGCTCTGAAGAGGCTCAAAAAGAGGCGCAGAAGGGATTCCGGGAAGGCGGCAAAAGCCCCCTGAAAGCCCGATGAAAAGAGTGCGCATAAACCGCGAAGCGGCGTGCGGACATGCGACAAGTATTGACGTTTTGGCCCTTACGATGCGGATGTGTCAAGAAAAACAGCTTTCACATCATCGCCATGAAGAGACCCAAACGTAATTCCCTGCGCCTTCACTCGAACTTCAGCCAGAAGGCAATCGAGCTCTGGATTCTTCGCCTCTTTCTGAAGACCGGCATCTGGCGCGACTACGACAGCGACGACTTCTACGACTTCTACAACCTGATGCCGTTTTCGTGGATGAAGGATCTGCGCCTTGAAATCAACCGGATGCTGTGCATCTTCGAAAACGAAGAGTTCCTGCGCACGGGCGAACTCAAGCGCGCCAAGCTTGATCTTGTGGGCGAACGCCTTGAGCTCCTTGAAGACAACGACGCAGGCGACGAATACGACCTCGACGACATCGTCCCTGAAGACGAGCGCCTCGATCTCATCTTCAAGCACCTGCCCGATCAGAAGCTGCGCAAGCTCGATCAGCGCCTTGAGGTTACGCGCCGGGGCGCCAACTGGGATACCCTCGGAGAAATGTGGTGCGCGCTCATGCAGCGCGAAGCCTGCGTGAGTCTCGTCACCGACGCAAGCGTACCCTCGAGCCTCCGCAAGGGACTCGATCGCCTTGAAGACGAGCTCTCCTGCGGGTTCCTCAAGCTCGATACGCCCTTTGCGAACAATCTCAAGGACATCGAAAAGGCCTTCGGCTTTACCGACGCGCAGACCGAAGCGCTTGCCTTTCTCATCGCCGCGGCCGTGAACGACCAGCTGCAGGAAGTGTTGAGCAGCTTTGACTACGCCACGGGCGGCCGCGAGCTCGTGACCGACCTCATCGCCTGCGCGCTCAATCGCTCCCCTCAGGAAGTCTCCGACATCTGCAGCGCCGAGGGCGCGCTCTCCAAGAGCGGCCTCGTGACCTTCTGCATCACGCAAACCGATGATTTCAGCGACAACTACAAGCTCGTCGCCCAAAAGGACTTCGGCGAACTGCTCGCTGAAAAGGTGTCGCTTGACCACCTCTTTTCGAACACGATCATCGAGTGCCCGCCGCCGGAGTTGAAGCTTGAAAACTTCACCCACATGCCCAACGTCGCCCGCGTGCTCGTCCCCTACGTCAAGGACGCGCTTGAAACCTCGCGCAAGGGCATGAACATTCTCTTTTACGGCCTTCCCGGCACCGGCAAGACGCAGCTTGCGCGCCTCGTGGCCGAGCTCTGCGGCGCCCGCGTCTTTGAAGTCTCGCCCAAGGCCGACAACCGTCTGCAGTGCTGGAAGATGGGCAACAGCTTCCTCGGCTACGCCGACAAGACCGTGCTCGTGATCGACGAGGCCGAAGACATCTTCAACGAGGACATCGACAGCGACGTCGGCACCATCCTCCGCCGCAACAAGGCCTCCCTGCACTGGATGCTTGAAACCGCCCCGATCCCCAACATCTGGATCAGCAACTCGGTCTCCTCCATCGCCCCCTCGATGCTGCGCCGCTTTGATCTCATCTTCGAGGTGTCTTCGCCCGACGCCGAAGGACGCCGCCGCATGGTTGACGACACCTTCGGCAATACGCTCTCGCACACCACCCGCGAGAGGCTCGTCCTCACGCGAAAGCTCACGCCCGCCGTCATGCAACGCGCGGCCTCGGTCGCTCAAACGGTGCGCAAGACCGCGGGCGCAATTGACGAAGTCGCCGTGGTCGACATGATCGACGAGGTGCTTCGCGCACAGCACTACGGGACGGTTGCCGCCGCAAGCAGCGTTCTTCCCGCCTTCTACGACCCGAAGTTCGTCAATTCCGACCTCGATCTTGATGCGCTTGCCAAGGGCATCGCCCACGCGGGCGGCGCCAAGATCTGCCTCTACGGGCCGCCCGGCACCGGCAAGTCGGCCTATGCCGCATGGCTTGCGCAGCAGTTGAACCGCCCGCTCGTGCGCCGCACGGTGGCCGAACTTACGAGCTGCTTTGTGGGCGAAACCGAAAAGCAGATCGCACAGGCCTTCCGCGAGGCAAGCCGCGACAACGCGGTGCTTCTTCTTGATGAAGCCGACAGCTTCCTGCGCGACCGCAAACTTGCCAACTACGGCTGGGAGGCGACGCAGGTCAACGAACTTCTCGCGCAACTTGAGGCGTTCGAAGGGTACTTCGTCGCCACGACCAACCTCCTTGACTCCTTTGCCGGCGCCTCGCTGCGTCGCTTTGACCTCAAGGCGAAGTTCGACTTCCTCAAGACCGAACAGGCCGTGAAGCTCGCAGGCCGCGTGCTTGCAACGACCAACATTGCGCTTGACGACGCCGCGCGCGACCGGATTGGCCATATGGCGCAGCTCACCCCGGGCGACTTTGCCGCAGTCATGCGTCAGTCGCGCTTTCATCCGCTTGTCGACGCCGTCGACTTCGCAAGGCGCCTTGCGCAGGAAGTGCTTTTGAAGGATCCCTACGCACGCTCGGGCCACCGTGCGGCGGGTTTCTCTTAAAAACCAGTCAAGCTGCCGGAAGCTTCTGCGACTTTTGCGACAGACGAAGAAAACGCAGCCCCCTCTAATCAAAATCCCCGCCGTCGGCGGGGATTTTTTGACTGGGCTGCGTTTTTGATGGAAAGGAAGAAAAGCGGCGCGGACATGCGGCTACTGCTGGTAGCGGCGCAGGTATTCGTTGACGCTCTTGACGATGCGCCCGTCGATGCGGCCGATCGCCTCCTTGTCCTTGCCCTCGTAGTCGATGCCGTTTAAGACCACGCGCATGGCGTTGAGCCGGGCGCGGCGCTTGTCGTCGCTTCGGATGATCGTCCAGGGCGCAGCGGGCGACTCGGTGAAGCGAAACATCGTGTCGATTGCCGCCGTGTACTCGTCCCACTTGTCGAGAGACGCGATGTCGACGGCCGAGAGCTTCCAGCGGCGCAGCGGATCGACGCGGCGCTGCTTGAAACGGCGCTTTTGCTCCTTGCGGCCGACGTCAAGCCAGAGCTTGACGAGGTAGATGCCGCTGTCGACAAGGCAGCGCTCGAAAAACGGCACCTCCTGCAGGAACTGCTTGGTCTGCTCGGGCGTGCAGAAGCCCATCACGGGCTCGACCACGGCGCGGTTGTACCAGGAACGGTCAAAGAGCACGATTTCGCCCGGACTCGGGAGCTGCGCCACATAGCGCTGAAAGTACCACTGGCCCTTTTCGAGCTCGGTGGGTTTGGGAAGCGCCACCGTGCGCGCGCCGCGCGGATTGAGGTGCTCGACGATGTGGCTTAACGTGCCGCCCTTTCCTGCCGCGTCGCGCCCTTCGAAGATGATGACGACCTTCAAGGCGTTTTCGCGCACGTGCTTTTGCAGCTTCAGAAACTCCACCTGTAGATTGAAAAGCTCCTGCGCATAAAGCTTCTGATCATAGTTGCGCAAATAGGGATAGGCACCCTGATCGGCATCCTCAGCGAGGTCGTCCATGTGCTCGACTGTACGACGACGGGCGGCCTTGGCCTTGACAACCTCCTTTTCGATGAATTCCTTGAGAAGCTTCTCGCGCGTCTCCTCATGGAACTGAGCGAAGAGTTCATCGGTGAACTTTTCGCTGTCCATTCCATCAAAACCGTAGATCTGAGCGCGCTTGAACATTTCCTTCAAGGCGGAAATGGCCGATCCCTTGGGATCAACAAGTGCGACATCGTCAAAAACGCTTGACTTGTCCACATCCTCCACCAGCACCTTTCCAGATTCCTTCTGGGGTTCTTCCTTATTCATCAGCATCTCCTATTGTCTGCGTGCAACTGCGAGGGTAGAGCCCGAAAGCCAGTGTCAAACGCATCTTGCTTTCCGAGATGAAGACGCACATACCCACTGTCAGACGCAATACATGGATTCTAAATAGCCCAAGTATGGTGATTGAAAAATAATTCAGTCCCGAAGGCGAAACTTTCGATTTTTTCTAGGTTTTGAGTGATATGCCTTTAAATCGTCTTCGGGTTTCCGCCCATCAAGCGAATGCTCCCGAAAAGCACTTTCGAAAAGAAGCCTGGCTCTGCATCCATTAGTTTTTCAAGAATCAGAATTTCAGGCGCCAATCTGAAACTGCTAAAAATTCTTCCGCTGAATCCATTTCAGAGCATCGGACAGCCGCCCGAGCTGCACCCAAAGGACTTTATGCTCATCTCGCTTCAAAAAACCCTTCCTGAGCCATTCCGCAAAGAGCCTGTCGAATGTGACCTGAGAAAGATAAGTGACAAGCCGCATGTTTTCCCGCGTCATGCTGATGGGCAGCTGCGCATAGCCTTCTCCAAACGGCTGCGGTTCAGCAGCCGCAATTCGTCCTTGAAGATCGATTTTTTTCATACGACAAAAGCTGCACGGCAAAAAGAGCCTGCAGCCGCACTTCCGCGGGCATCGTGAACAGAAGCTCCATGCCCATGAGCTCGCTCTTGGCCGAGAGCTCGGCATAAGCGGCCATCTGCCGCAGCAGATCGGGGAAATCCGCAAGCGCCCCCTGCAGTACCGTCTTGGGCATTGCCAGAACCTCCGAGCCCGTCACGGCAATGAGGCGCCGCGGCGAAGCCGTGCCGGTAAAGAGATTGATGCAGCCCATGATGCGCCCGGGCGTAAAGAGGTTCATGGCAAGCGTCTTGTGATAGACCATGGGATTGACGACCGCCTGCCCGATACAGCCGCGGCGCACCAGATACGCCTTGTCGTAGGGGGCCTCCTCGCTTTGCAGGATCTCACGCGCCTTGAGCGCGCGACTCTGTCCGTGCTCCAGAAACAAGGTTTCAAATGCGTCGGGGGCCGCCGGCGTGATCCAGGGATACACCGCAGAACGATTCACCCAAAGTGCCGGATTGCCGGCTTCGTGCAGTTCGCAAACCATCGTGAAATCCAAAACCAAAAACCGCGGGATTGCCCATCCATCCCATGACAGATGTCGCAGCGCTGCTGCATCCTGCCGGTAGATGCCCGCAGGCTTGCCGACTATTCTCTCATTGTAGGTAGGTTTACCAACCCAAAGGGGAGTCGTATGCAGAGAAGAGATTTGCTGATGGTGCTTGCCGCAACGACGGCAATGGGCATTCCGACGACGATGGCTTTTGCGGCCGATCAGACGATGAACGTCGACGACTGCATCGTGGGCGCGGGTGGCATCAGCGCCGGCATGGCCGCGGTGGATGCGGGCTTCAAGACCGTGATTCTGGAAAAGCTCGGCGTCATCGGCGGCGGCGGCAACTACATGGAAGGAACCTTCGCCGTCGGCTCGAGCCTGCAGATCCGGGACAACGTGGGCATCAATCCCGAAAAGCAGTTCAAGCGCGTGATGGACTTCCACCACTGGCGCATCAATGGAAAGAATCTCAACAACTGGCTCAAGGAAGCCGCCAGGACGCTCGACTGGCTGCAGGAGCACGGCATCAACTTTGAAGGCGTGCACACCGCCTTCATCGACGGCAACCGCACCTGGCACATGTTCGAAGGCGGCCACGGCTCGTCGCTCATCAAGACATTCTCCGAAAAGATCAAGGCCAAGGGCGGACAGATCCTCACCTCGACGCCCGCCGAGTCGCTCATCATCGACAAGGACGGCACCGTCAAGGGCGTGATTGCCAAAAACGAAAAGGGAGACCGGATCACCATCAACGCCAAGGCAGTCATCATCTCCACGGGCGGCTTCTCCTGCAATCCGGAAATGGTGAAGAAGTACCTGCCCTACGCGGGCTACGAATCCGCAGGGTCGCCGGGCCGCACGGGCGACGGCATTCAGATGCTGCAGAAGGCCGGCGCCGAGCTCGTCAACATGAACGTGACGATGCAGGCCGGGCTCTGGCTCAAGGACGTTCCGACGGGGCTGCAGTTCGGCAAGGACGGGCTCACCGGCGCCAAGTACGTGAGACTCCTTGCGGCGCTCTTTCAGCCCTATCTGAAGGTGAACCCTAGAGGCGAGCGCTTTGCCGACGAGACGCTGCCGCTTGAGTACATCTCCAACGCCTGCGAGGAAGTGGGCGGCGAAGCCTTCGCGGTCTTTGACGACGACACGCGCCTTGAAATGATCAACCAGGGGCTGCCGCGCGGCTACTTCGGCATGGTGGCCCCGGGCACCAAGTTCAACGATTTCGACAAACTCTTTGCCGAAGGCGTCCAAAAGGGATTCTGCTACAAGGCATCAAGCCTCAAGGAGCTCGCAAAGCTCACCGGAATGGAGTACGAGCGCCTGCAGAAGACCGTCGAGCGCATGAACAAGATGGCCGAGGCGAAGAAGGACGACGAGTACTACAAGGATGCGCAGTGGCTGCGCAAAGTCGCCAAGGGCCCCTTCTACGCGATCAAGGGATCGCTGCGCACGTATGCGACCGTGGGCGGCGCGAGCGTCAATGAATACTTCCAGCCCTTGACCCCGGAAGGCAAGGTCATCAAGGGCGTGTACGCGATCGGCCAGGACGCGGGCGGCCTTTATTCCGACAGCTACGACATGCACATCGCCGAAGGCACGGCCTCCTCGTGGGCCATCAACGGCGGGCGTCTTGCCGTCGAGCACATGAAGACCTACCTCAAGTAGACGTCGCCCTTTTTTCCTTACCCATTGTCCTTTCGTTGAAGCAGGACGGGAAAGAGAATGCGGAGCCTTCCACAGTTTTCCTCTCTTTCCCGCCAATCATTTTTTCAACGGCATCAGAGCGACTGTCGGAGAACTTCAGAAAGATTTCCGCAGGGACGGCTACTTCGCCACCAAGCCGCCGGCGACAAGCTAGAGGCCGCCCGTCATGAAGCTTGCTGCATCGCTGGCGAGGAAATACATGAGCTCGGCGACCTCATGAGCCTCGCCCACACGCCCCAACGGATACATTGCCGCCTCGGCCTCCCAGTAGGCTGTCACATTGCCGTTGTGCGTGATGTCGGCAAAGCTTTGAAAGAGCTTCTCGGTGAGCGGCGTACGGATCGTCGCCGCGCAGACTGCGTTGACGCGGATTCCCTTGGGCCCGAGGTCAATGGCGAGACTTCGCGTAATCTGCCCGATTGCACCTTTGGTCAAACCGTAGCCGAAGCTGTTGGGCTTTCCGACGTAGCACTGGTCGGAAGCATTGATCACGACGCTGCCGCCGCGGCCAAGATGCGGCACGGCCGCGCGCAGCGTGTTGACCGTCCCCTTGATGTTGGTGTCGATCATCAGGTCGAGCTCTTCGTCGGAGATGTCAAGCAGCGTATTGCAGCGAGGAATGCCGGCATTGGTGTCGTCCGTATCAAGTCCGCCGATCGTCTCAACCGTTTTGCTCACGGCCGCTGCGATCTCATCCTTGTAGCGGACATTTCCGTGCACATAGAGCACGTCGGGCAGTTCCTTCACCGTCTGCGCAGCCGCTTCAACGTTGATATCCATAAAGGCCACATTCCAGCCGCAGGCGTGGAACTTGCGCACGGCCGCAGCGCCGATGCCGGTGGAGCCGCCCGTAATGAATACCGTTTTCTTGTCGCTCATTGTGACCTCCTGAGTCTTCGGAATCTCCTGATGCCTACAAACGGCCGGGGAGATTCGGGTACAAAAGCCGTATCCCGAGAGCGCCTCCACGATTAAGGCCAAGACGCGCGTCTACACTGTCGGGAGCATCCTACAAATTGTACGGACAACGGAGAGCGAAAACCGCGTGAGCCTAGTCCCTGGCCTGCATTTTTTGCGCAAGCTCGTTTTGCAACGGGCCTTGTCGATCGAAGCCAGGTGTGAGTTTTTTCAGTGATTAAAATAGTTCGGAATCGACGGATTTCAGAAATTCTTGAAACCGTCGTCACATAGAGCAGCCCCCGCTTCGTCAATCACATACGTTGTTTTTTTGCGACGCAGGTTGCGGCCTTTTTGACAAGAACCAGTCAATGTCTCTCACCAACATTAACAAGAGCTCAATCGCCGGCGTCCTCAACCGAACTTTCGATATGAAGGACGTTGCCGGCGCCTACATTCTTATTCCGGATTTTCAGCGGCCTTACTGCTGGAGCGCAGAAGATATCCGGATTCTGCTGAACGATGTCGATGAGCTGCGCTACGAAAACGACCAAAAGGGATACCTGGGCCCCAACAACGAAGTCGATCCCTACTATTTCGGTACAGTTTGTTTCAAGCGGGAAAAAAGAGACTCCGGGGCCTTCGTACTCGAACTTTTAGACGGACAGCAGCGTTTGACCTCAATTCTGATGCTGACGCTTCTTCTTTACAGGCGGGCTGCCCGTCATGCTGACGAAGATATTCACTCGTTTTGCGCGTTTGTCGACAACTTGCTTGGCGACGGCTGGCAGGAGAGCATCGTCGTAAAACAGCCGCAAACAATTCGACAGATCCGCAAAGTCGCCCATGAACTCGACCTTGACTACGAAATGGTCGAGGTTGAGGCCACGGCGTCCTCCCCGTCTTCGACGGCCTCAAAATTCTATGCCGACACGCTTCGTCACGACTGCCGCCGCATGCGTTTCATCCTTGAACACGGAATGGTTGCGGTATCGTTTCTTGAAACCGCTCGAGAGGCCTCTCAGTTCTTTCAGGGCGAAAACAACCGCGGCCTCGCCATGTCGCTTCTGGATTTGCTCAAGGCGTATCACTTGCGTTTTGAAACCGAGCCGAAAGCTATTGATCGAATACAGGCCATTTGGAGCGTCTTCATGCCGCCGGAAGAAGAAGAAGACGGCGAAACCAACTCAACGGCCTCTGCGGAAAATCATTCGAGTACAACCCAACGCCGCGCGTTACGGATTGTCGAAGACATTGTGATTCCTTTGCTTCTTCTGCGCTTTGGCGTCTATCCACTCTCTGCCAACGATCCACGCAACGTCGATCATATCAAAGGCGTACTCGGTACGCCCAAGGGTGACCTGCTAGCAGACGAAAAGATCAAGCTTCTTACAGCCCAAAAGGCTGAAGAGGAACTGGAGTACAAACTGCCGCCGGCCGATCTGCTGACGCCGATGCCTCCGGGACTGCCTTTCTTCGAAGCCATTGATCAATATCGACGCTTCGCCGACGCCGTTGCTCAATTTGCAGGCAACAAATTTAGTTACTTCAAAAACTCCTCCAAAATTGCCTACTGGATGCTGATTGCTTGGGTTGACCGATATCTTCCCCAAAAACTAAGCCGCCAGTCTGCAGAGGTCATCAAGGATGCGCTTGAATCAGATCCGGAATTTCGCGCCTATTCTCGAGTGATTCTGCTGTTTCTTAAGCTTATGAAGCAGCTCAAATACCACGATGAAAAAGGTCAAGAAACAACACATGGCGTCTACGATCGTGTCGAGTTCGAATCCATACTTCGTCTAATGCAATACGAGAGCGTCTCTAAAAGCCTCTTTTTCCTTCCCCACCATACAAAGAGCCCAGCCGCCTGCCGACTCGAACTTCAACGACGTCTTCGCCCAGAAAATATAAAAAACTTCAATATAAAAAACTTCAAATGGCCTGCCCTGCTGTATAAGAAGGCCTACGAATCAAGAGAGATCATCATGAAATCCAATGCCTGACAGTTTGAGAACAAAAACAGACTAAAACCAGTGAAAAATGGAAATCATGAGTACCAATCGTCGTCAAGATTTCGACGCCGTCAAACTGACGCTCGGCGCCCTTCTCCGCGAAGGCAAATACGTCATCCCTCCCTATCAGCGTCCGTATCGCTGGGGTGTTTCGCAGGTAGGGCTCCTCTTGCGGGACCTGCTCGATTTTTTCCGGATAGCAAAACCCGACGAAACGTATTCGCTCGGCACGATCGTTTGCGACAAAAAAGACAACACCTACGAGATATTGGACGGTCAGCAGCGCCTCACGACGATTGACCTGATTCTTCGGAAAATAGAAGAAAATATTAAAAAACTATCAGAAGAAACATTTAAGTCGCTGTCCCATCCACAGTTGATTGCCGCCTACCGGTATCTGCCGAACAAAGAAACGGCGGACCATACTGGATTGCCCCGCGCCAAAGCGCAACAAGACGAAATTTCTTGCCAACTGCCGGAAGGAGAGC
>USAL01000055.1 GCA_900552545.1 uncultured Sutterella sp.
CGCCCAGGCGAAGGTCTTTGCGATCGACGAGCGCTCGAACAAGGGTAAGCGCGGTTTCCGGGTTCTCAACGAACTTGCGGCCGACGTCACCAAGGAGCTGCAGCAGCTCTATCAGATGAATTCCAAGGACGACGTCACGGGGCTTCCGACCGGATTCAAGCTTCTTGACCGCATGACCTCGGGTCTGCAAAAGGGCGATCTGGTGATCGTCGCAGGCCGTCCCTCCATGGGAAAGACCTCCTTTGCAATGAACATTGCCGAGTATGCGGGCTTGTCGCTCAAGATGCCCGTGGCGGTGTTCTCCATGGAAATGAGCTCGACGCAGCTTGCCAAGCGCCTCATCTCGTCGGTGGGCCGCATCGATGCGCAGAAGATGCGCCGCGGCCGGCTCGACGACTCGGACTGGGCGCGCTACACCGATACGGTAAGCCTCATGAGCAAGTCGCCCTTTTACATCGACGACACGGGCGCGCTGACGGTCAACGAACTGCGCTCGCGCGCAAGGCGCCTAGCGAGAAAGACGGGCCCCCTGGCGCTCATCGTGGTCGACTACCTGCAGCTCATGACGGGCTCGAACACGCGCGGCAATCAGGAAAACCGCGCCACTGAAAATTCCGAAATCTCGCGCGGCTTAAAGCGCCTCGCCAAGGAAATGGACGTGCCGGTGATTGCGCTCTCGCAGCTTAACCGCGGCGTCGACGCGCGAACCGACAAGCGTCCCGTGATGAGCGACCTGCGTGAGTCGGGCGCCATCGAACAGGACGCCGACATCATCATGTTCATCTACCGCGACTGGGTTTATCACAAGGACACGGCCGATCCGAACGTGGCCGAAATCATCATCGGCAAGCAGAGAAACGGCCCCACGGGCACCGTGAACATGCGCTTTGACGGTCAGTTCACGCGCTTTGACAACCTCGCGCAGGATGTCGACGTGCCGCCCGAATTCTCGTAAGCCGAAATCGCCAACCGGAACATAGACATGCTTGAGACTCTTGCCTCCGTTGACTGGGTCAACATCCTTTTGTGGATTCTTTCCATCGCCTCGATCGTGATCGGCGTGGCGGGCGCCGTGGTGCCTGCGCTGCCCGGCATTCCGATGGTGTTCCTGGGCGCCCTGATCGCCGCTTGGATCGGCGACTTCGAGCACATCACCTGGGTGACGCTCGTGGTGCTGGGCATTCTCACGGTTGTGGGACTTGCGGTCGACTGGTTTGCGCAGACGTTGGGAGCCCAGCGCGCGGGCGCAACGAAGTACGGCATCGTGGGAAGCATGATTGGCACGATTCTGGGGCTCTTCATGGGGCTTTTCGGCATTCTCTTCATGCCCTTGATCGGCGCCTTCGTGGGCGAATACATCGGGCAGCGCAACCTTCGGATTGCCACCAACGTCGGCTGGGCGACCTGGGTGGGCATGCTCGTCGGTACGGCGCTCAAGCTTGCGATCTCTTTCATCATGATCGGCATCATGTGCTTTGCGCTGTGGTTTTAATCGCGCTATTTGAATAGCGACAAACAAAGAAAAACGGGGGCCCTTTTGCGGGGACTCCCGTTTTTTCTTTGCCCGCCGAAGCCCTAGCAGGGCTTCGGACAGCGGTCTCGTTTTAGAGCACTTCGCTTGCGTAGTCCGCAAGGCGGCTGCGCTCGCCGCGCTGCAGCGTGATGTGGCCAGCGTGCTCCCAGCCGCGGAAGCGGTCGACGACGTAGGTCAGGCCCGACGAGCCCTCGGTGAGGTAGGGCGTGTCGATCTGCGCGATGTTGCCCATGCAGACGATCTTCGTGCCGGGACCCGCGCGCGTGATGAGGGTCTTCATCTGCTTGGGCGAGAGGTTCTGCGCTTCGTCGATGATGACGAACTTGTTGAGGAACGTGCGCCCGCGCATGAAGCTCATCGACTTGATGCGGATGCGGCTGCGGATGAGATCAGCCGCAGCGCTGCGGCCCCAGTCGCCGGTGGCGCGGTCGGACTTGTTGAGCACCTCGAGGTTGTCTTCAAGGGCGCCCATCCAGGGCGTCATCTTCTCTTCCTCGGTACCGGGCAGAAAGCCGATCTCTTCGCCCACGCTCACCGTCGCGCGCGTGAAGATGATTTCGGTAAAGCGCCGCTCGTCGAGCGTCTGCGTGAGCGCCGCGGCAAGCGTGATGAGGGTCTTGCCCGTGCCCGCCTGACCAAGGAGCGTCACGAAGTCGATGTCGGGATCCATCAGGAGGTTCAGCGCAAGGCTCTGCTCGATGTTGCGCGCATGCACGCCCCAGACCGGGTTTCGCGGCTGCATGTAGTCCTTCAAGGTTGCAAGAACAACGGTGCCCGCGCTCTTGGATTTCACCTGCGCAACAAAACTCCCGTCGCTTGCGGTGACGAATTCGTTTACCGTTAGGCGCGAGGCCAAGGGGCCCTCGAAGCTGTACCAGGTGCGGCCGTCGGACTGCCAGCTCTTGAGGTTTTCAACCTCCTTTTCCCAGAAGTCGGGCGAGACCACCGTGCGGCCCGTGTAGAGAAGGTCCGTGTCGTCGATCGTCTTGTCGTTGAAGTAGTCTTCGGCCGCAATCCCAAGCGCCGTGGCCTTGATGCGCATGTTGATGTCCTTGCTCACAAGGACGATGTTCTTGTCGGGGAACTTTGGGCCGATGGCGTTCACCACCGCCAGGATCTTGTTGTCGGCCTTGTCCTGATCAAGCCCCGCGGGAAGCGCGGCCGACACGGCGCTCGTTTCAAAGTAAAGGCGTCCGTGCGCCTCGCGGTTGCCGAGCACGTCGAGCTTGACGCCCTTGTCGATGCTGTCGGTTCCGGCCTCAATGAGCTGATCGATCGTGCGGCTTACCTGGCGGGCGTTGCGCGCGAGGTCGCTCGTGCCGGTCTTGTGGTTGTCGAGCTCTTCGAGCGTCGTCATCGGCAGGAACACGTCGTGCTCCTGAAAGCGGAAAAGGCACGTCGGATCGTGCAACAGCACGTTGGTGTCGAGCACGAAGACGCGAGGCTTCAGAGACGAGGCGCTTGAGCGGGGCTTGCGCAGGCGGCTTGCGCCCGGAATGATCGAGATGTTCGGCTCGGACGTCTGATCGGCGGCCGGGGCGGGGGCAGCAGCCTTGTCCGTGCGCTTCTTGCTCGAGGCGGCCTTTGCCTCGACCGGCTTCTCGGCAGCCTTCTTTTCAGCCGCCTTCTTTGCCGTCTTCCTTGTCGTGGTCTGGGACTTGGCAGGCGCCTCGACCTCAACGGTCGCAGGAGCGGTTTCCGGCTTGGTCGTCTTCGCAGCCTTGGTTGCCTTCGGCGTGCTCTTTGCCGTGCTCTTCGTAGCCTTCGTCGTGGTCTTGGTCTTGGCCTTAGGCGCTTCGACGGGCGCAGCAGCTTCGGTTGCTGCGGCTTCGTTCACCGCGGCCTCTTCAAGCGGAGCGGCCACGAGCGCGGCCGCCTTTTTCTTCGTGCGGCGGCGGGAAGCGGCCGCGGCCTTGCCGTAGGATTCGGGCGCAACGACGTCGGCGGGTTTGGTGGGAGCAGGAGGCAGAGGCATGATGAAATTCTCTTTTGTTTCAGATCAGGCCGGGCGTCGGGCGAAAAGGGGCCCGTGCGGTTTTCCTGTGGGCCCCTGGATGCAAAAACGCCTGCCGTGAGGGGTAGTGCAAATCTTCGCGAATCTTACGAGTGGCGCAGCAGCGATGGATCCTTGCGGATGGCGGTGCGGATGCCGTTGAAGATCGCCTGGGCGAAGCGCGCCTGCTGCCTTGCGTCGCGCAGACGGTTTTCTTCCTTGGGATTGCTGATGAAGGCGGTCTCAACGAGAATCGACGGAATTCCCTGGGCCTTGAGCACGGCGAATTCGGCGTATTCAACGCTCGACTTGTGCAGGGGCCCGAGCTTGGCGAGTTCGCTTAAAACTTCGTCGCCCAACTGAATGCCGTAGCGCAGCTTCGTTTCGGCCAGAAGGTCCACAAGCGAGCTTCGCGCCGAGGCGGGCACGTCCTTCATTACCTGGCCGCCGATTTCGTCGGCGCGGTTTTGCGACTGTGCAAGCCACCGTGCCTGCAGCGATGAGGCGCCGTTGACGCTTAGCGTATAAACCGAGGAGCCCTGCGCGTCGGCCTTGATCCAGGCGTCGGCGTGCACGCTGATGAAGATGTGGGCGTTTTGCTTGACGGCAATGCCCGCGCGCCGGCTCAAGGGCAGGAACACATCCTTGTTGCGCGTGAGAATGGCGCGCATGCCCTTGGTGCGGTTGATCGAGGCGGCAAGCTTCTGCGAGATGGCAAGCACCACGTCCTTTTCCTTGGTCTTGCGTCGGCCCACGGCGCCCGGATCCTCGCCCCCGTGGCCGGGGTCGATCACGACGACAAGGGTCTCGGTCTTTCCCTTCTTGGGCGTCGTCTGACGCTTGATGCGCCGCTCGGTTTCCTTCACAGTATTGGGCTTGGCAGGAGGCTTGGCGTCGGCCGTTTCGGCGCGCACGTTGCCGCCCGTGGAGTCGATCACCTGCTTCATCAGATCCGCGTTGGTGGGCGTGATGTCGATGATGATGCGGTGCTTGAAGTTCGCAACGGGCTTGGAATAGTTGACCGCCGCTTTGATGTCGGTCTTGAGGTCGAACACAAGACGCAGCACGTCGGGCTTGAACTGCCCGGGACGCACGGCCGAGATGAACCGGTCCTTCGTCTTGAGGTTCTTGAGCCCCTGCGCGAGCGTGTTGGTGAGCTGCATGCCCTCGATGTCGAGCACGAGCCGGTAGGGGCGGGTGCCGCGCAGGATCATGTGCCGGAACTTGAGCTTGCGGTCGGACTCAATCGAGATGCGGGTGCTGTCGTCGTCGGGCCAGATGCGAAGATCAAGTTTCTGCGTGGCGGCCCAGGCCAAAAGGGGGCTCGTGCTTGCCGCGGCGGCGGCAGCGCCGAAAAGCAGATGGCGTCGTTCGAGCTGCATGGTCAGCGAACCTCGTCAAGAAGCTTCATGCCCAGAGCCGAGTGCGCGCAGACGTGCACCCGCCGGCCCACGTCCTCGACCTTGATCGTCATTTCAAGATCGGCCTCTGGAAGATACTCGCCCGCCTTTTCGCTCCATTCGCACACGGTGATGCGTGAGGGGCCGAACATTTCTCGAAAGCCGGCATCCTCGAATTCGCGGGGATCTTCGAAGCGGTAGAAGTCGAAGTGATAGAAGACGCACCCTTCGGGGATGTCGTACTCTTCGACGAGCTCGAAGGTGGGGCTTCTCACGCGCCCCGTGACGCCCAACGCACGCAAAAGCGCGCGGGTAAACGTCGTCTTTCCGGCGCCGAGATCTCCCGTCAGGCGCAGGTTGAGGCCTTCGCGCATGATGTCTTCGTGCAGGCTGCCGATGGCCGCGCTGAAACGGCCGGCAAGTGCAGCTGTCTGCACTTCGTCGGCAAGAAAAATAAGGGCGTCGCTCAAGCTTGAATTCATGGGCCACAGTTTAACGGCCGCAGCCCTTGACTTGCGGGGTTCAGACAATTTTTTTTTTGCGAAAAAAAAGACTCCGTGATCAAGACGAAGGAGGTTCGGCTTTTGCTTATTGGATGAGCGTACAATAAAAAACCTTCCGAAAAGCCTTCCGAGCCGGCTGCTGCCGTGCATTGGGGCTGGAGTATTGTCTGCGTCAGGACAGCTGCCGCAGGACTTTGGACAAACTTTTGACGCAACGCATGACAAACAACTGCCCTGCCGCGTGCAGGCTCAAGACGCAGACCGCCGACCGTTCGCGCGACAGACTCCCGCCTGAAAACCGACGGCAGCAGATCCTTGAAGGGGCACTCAACTACATGAACGAGACGGGCGAGGGCGACGTATCGCTTTCGGCTCTGGCACTGCGCCTTGGCATCTCGCGCAACCTTGTCTATCACTACTTTCCCAATCAGACGGTTCTGGTGAAGGCTCTGATCGAGGCAGCCTTCGGCGACATCGGCATGCATCTCAACATGGCGGGCGAAAAAAGCGGCCGCGAGTGCATTGCAGCGCTCATCGAGAGCTACGTGAAATATGTTTTGAGACGCCCGCTGCTTGCTCGAACGCTCGTTCTCTCGCCCAAAACGAGTTGCCTTTTTCGCACCAAGATCTACGAAAAGCAGCAGATCGTGGTGAAGCTTCTTTTGCGGGCGTATGCGGGCGAGAAGATGCCCAAAGCTTCGCACATCAAGGACATCAACCTCCGTCCTGAAGATGCCGTCATGGCAAGCGCGGCAAATGCTGCCATTGAATTCGTGCGGCTTTTCGTCGTGCTGCAGGCCGGTTCGCGAAACCTTGATGAAAACGAGGTTTCCGCCTACTGCGCGGGCGTCGGCATCAAGATACTTGAAGACGCCGCAAGGCTCTCGCCGGGGCGACCCAACGAGACCGCGGCAGCTTTGCTAAGCTCAACAAATTTGCACGCATAAAAAAGCATTGCGGCCGTTGAAGACCAAGAGCTCCCGCGCCGCGATCAATGACGGAAAAAAAGAACAACCAGGCTAACCCAACGCTCTTACATATTTGGCCATGTACTGTTTAGGCATTGACTTAGGTTCGACCACCATCAAGTATGTTCTGCTCGACGAAAAGGGCACGACGCTCGCGCGCAAGTACCTGCGGCATCAGAGCGCCGTGGTTGAGACGCTGCGGCAGATGCTTTCGGACCTTGACAAGGAGGTCGATATCGGCGCCGAAGGCGTGCGCGTGCTCTTTTCCGGCTCGGGCGCTCTGGGCCTTGCGCAGCAGGTGAAGGCAGCCTTCGTGCAGGAGGTGGTTGCGGCTTCGATCTATCTCAAGAACCGCGCCCCGGGCCTTGACGTAGCCATCGAATTGGGCGGCGAAGACGCCAAGCTTTTGTACCTTGCAAACGGCGTCGAGCTGCGCATGAACGAAGCCTGTGCGGGCGGTACGGGTGCTTTCATCGATCAGATGGCAAGCCTTCTCGATACGGACGCTGCAGGGCTTGATGCGCTTGCGGTCTCGGCGAACGTCTCGCACCCGATTGCCTCGCGCTGCGGCGTTTTTGCCAAGACCGACGTGGTGGCGCTTTTTAACAACGGCGTACCCAAGTCCGAAGTTGCCCGCAGCGTCTTTGACGCCGTGGTCGAGCAGACCGTCAGCGGCCTTGCCTGCGGTCGCGCCTTGAAAGGCCGTATTGCATTTTTGGGCGGCCCGCTCTCATTTTTGAAGGGCTTGCGCGAAGCGTTCGTACGCAAGCTTCAGACGCCGGGAACAGAATTCCTGCAGTTTGAAGACGCACATTTTTCTGTTGCCTGGGGGGCGGCCTGGCGCGGATTTGAAGAAAGTGCTGCTGAGGTGAAGAACACCCGCGTCTGGGAAAGCATTGTCGAGCTCAACGACGCCCTTGAAGGGCTCAAGCTCACGGTTGCAAACGAAATTGAGCTCGTGCCGCTTTTTGCCGACGATGCCGAGCGCGAAGCGTTCAAGGCCCGCCACGCCAAGAACAAGGCGCCTTGCGCCGATATTGCCAAGGCCCAGGGCGACCTTTTCCTTGGCATTGACCTGGGCAGCACGACCATCAAGGGTGTGGTGCTCGACAGCGACTCGCGCATCGTGCACAGCTGGTACGAGCAAAATGAAGGCAATCCCTTGGAAAAACTTTTCGTGCAGATGCGTGATCTGATGGGACGTATTCCCGAGAGGGCGTCGATTCGTGCGGCGGCTACGACCGGGTACGGAGCGGATCTTGCGCGCGCGGCGATCGGCGCACAGTTTGCAGAGGTCGAGACGCTCGCGCACCAGCGCGCGGCCGTAGCCTTTGACCCTGAGACGACCTACGTGATCGACATCGGCGGTCAGGATATGAAGTGCCTTGACGTGCACGACGGCCTCATTCGCAGCGTCAAGCTCAACGAAGCCTGTTCGTCGGGTTGCGGGTCGTTCCTTCAGACCTTTGCACGGCAGCTCAACCTTTCGCTTGAAGAGTTTGTCGAGGCGGCCATGCGAAGCCGCCACCCGTGCGATCTGGGTACGCGCTGCACGGTTTTCATGAATTCCAAGGTGCGTCAGGCTCAGCGCGACGCTGCGCCGATTGAAGACATTGCCGCGGGCCTGTGCCGCTCGATCGTGCGCAACGCGCTCTACAAGGTGCTGCGCATTCATGACGTCAAGGAGTTGGGCGGCCACGTGCTTGTGCAGGGCGGAACGTTTTTGAACGACGCCGTGTTGCGCGCCTTCGAGCAGCAGACGGGGCTAAACGTCATCCGTCCGGACATCTCCGGCCTCATGGGCGCCTATGGCGCTGCGCTCATCGCGCGCGAAAGAACGCTTGCCGATACGCCGGCGCTTAATCTTGCGGTCGAAGAGCTCGACGCCAGCCGTGTCAAGGTGCGGGAATTCCGCTGCAAGGGCTGCACAAACCACTGCCAGCTCAAGATGAACCGCTTCCCGTCCGGGCAGAAGTTCTTTAGCGGCAACCGGTGCGATTTCGCGATGAAGTCGGGCGGCCTCAAGGGCAAGCAGCATAAAGGCTTCGTCGACTGGAAGATGGCGCTTTTGTTTGGAGAAGACGAATTCGACGCTCCGACTCTTACCAAGGTCGATCCCGCCGCACCCGTGGTGGGCATTCCGCGCGTTCTCAACATGTACGAGCATTTCCCGTACTGGAAGGCGCTTTTCCATGCGCTCGGCATGCGGGTCGTGCTCTCGCCGCCCTCGGAGCACGGTACCGGCATGCTTGGCAACGACACCATTCCTTCTCAGACGCTGTGCTTTCCGGCAAAGCTTGCCCACGGGCATCTCGCGCAGCTTGTGCGCGCCGGCGTCAAGGATGTCTGGTTTCCCTGCGTGCCCCGAGAAGGGACGCCCGCCAAGGAGGCCGACGCGCGCTTTGCCTGCCCGGTCGTGGGCGGCTACCCCGAGGCCTTGAAGCTCAACACAGAGGAGGCCTTCCCCGGCGTGCGTCTTCACGTGCCGTTTCTTGACCTGACGGTGGACAAGACGGTCGAGACGGCGGTGCTTTCCGCTTTTCCGGAACTCAAGCCTCACGATGTGCGCCGCGCCATCCGCGCCGGACGCGAGGCGCTTGAGCTATACCGCACCCGTGTGCGTGCCAAGGGCGAGGAGCTCTGGAGAAGACATCTCGCTAGCGGCGAGCCGCTCATCGTTCTTGCGGGCCACCCCTACCACATCGATCCGCTCATCAATCACGGCATTCCGGCCTTGATCGAGTCGATGGGCGTGGAGGTCGTGACCGAAGACGCGGTGGCGCATCTTGCGAAGATCCCCGAGCACCTTGAGGTGGTCAATCAGTGGACGTTCCACTCGCGGCTTTATCGTGCCGCGCAGCTTGTGAAGGACTCAAGCTTTGCCGAACTAGTGCAGCTCGTGAGCTTCGGCTGCGGGCTTGATGCGATCACCTCCGAGCAGATCAAGCGGCAGTTGGACAGCGCGGGCAAGATCTACACCATGCTCAAGATCGACGAGGGCGATACGCTCGGCGCCGCGCGCATCCGCTTGCGTTCGCTACTTGCAGCGGTTTCCGACCGGCACGCCCGCCGCAAGGGACTCACGCCTGTCGATGAGGCTTCTGAAGAGCCCGTCGTCGATCCCGAAGCCGTTCCCGCCAAGCGCCGCAAGATCTATGCGCCGCAGATGGCGCCGCTGCATTTCCCAATTTTGGCGGGCGCCTTGAAGGGGCTCGGCTGGGATGTCGAGGTGCTCCCCGACGTGAGCCCGCGCGCGATCGAACTGGGCCTTGCGCACGTCAACAACGACGCCTGCTATCCGGCAATCGTCGTGATCGGACAGCTTCTTGAGGCTGCCACGGCTCCGGACTTTGATGCCGAGCACTCGGCGCTGCTTCTGGCGCAGACCTGCGGACCGTGCCGTGCGACGAACTATCCAGGGCTTTTGAAGTGGGCCTTGAAGGACGTGGGGCTTGAGAAGCTCCCGGTAGTCTGCCTGTCGGCGTCAAGCATGCACGGCGTCGAGCACCTTGAACTGGGATTGAAGGGCTTTCATCGGCTCATGATCGCGCTTCTGTACGGCGATCTGCTGCAGCGCCTGACGCTGCACGTGCGCGCCTATGAGCTTGAGCGCGGCAGCACCGAGCCCCTGACGCAGAAGTGGATTGCGCGCGGCCGCGAGGTCTCCGCCCGCGGCGACGGGGCGGCCTTTGCGCACGACGCGCCGCAGATGGTGCGCGACTTCCTTGCCCTTCCGATGTCGCGCGAGAAAAAGCCCCGCGTGGGCATCGTGGGCGAGATTCTTCTGAAGTACCACCCGTGCGCCAATCTCGACATCGTCGACGAGATCATCAACGAGGGGGCCGAGCCGGTTTTGGGCGACATCACGAACTTCGTGATCTATTGCTTGAACGACAACGTCTATCAGGCGCGCTCCTTCGGCGGCAGCAAGATCAAGGGCGGCTTCTCGTGGCTCTTGATCAAGCACTATGAGAGCTTGAGAAGACCTCTTCTGGAAGCCGTGCGGGGGACGCCGGTAGAAGGCAACATGGGACTTTCGCAGGGGCTCGACGACATCCGCGGCTTCATCAGCGAAGGTCAGCAGGCGGGCGAGGGGTGGCTGCTCACGGCCGAGATGATCGACTTCATCCGCACCGGCACGCCCAACGTGGTCTGCCTGCAGCCCTTCGGGTGCCTGCCGAACCACATCACGGGCAAGGGCGTGATGCGCCGGCTTAGAAGCGACTATCCGCAGGCCAATCTGTGCGCCATCGACTTTGAGGCCGGCACATCGAAGTCCAATGTCGCCAATCGCCTGAAGCTTTTCATCGCACAGGCAAAGGAAAACTTTGTTCAGGAGCAGAAGAGGGCGGAGGACGAGGCGGACTCCAACCGCTCCGGAGGCGCCTCCGGGACCTCGGGGCGCCGCACGATCCCCATCCTTGCGCGCAAGCCCGACAACGATTCGGCCACGGTCGACGGCAATCGCGCTGCCTTTGCGGCAACGCAGATTTAAGGTTGCTTTTCTTTGCATGAGGGCGCTTCGCCGACAAACGCTCCGCAATCGGCTGTTTGGAGTTCTTCTTCAGCAGGACGAAGTGTTTTTAAACACTCCCGTACGAAGGCCCTGTTGTGGTGCTTTTGGACCCGTGGCTTAAAATCGTGCGCATTTCATTTCGTTAGTTGTTAGGAAATAAAACCATGAACGCATTTTCGTTGTTTCTTCCGACGCGCCTTGTTTTCGGCAAGGGGCGCGTCAAGGAGCTTGATGCTCTTACGCAGGGCTACGGCACCCGCGTGCTTCTTGTGGCGGGTAGCGGCTCGGCGCGCCGCTCGGGGCTTATCGATCAGGTGAAGGCGGCTCTGCCTGGGCGCGAAATCTTTGAGCTTGACGGCGTCGTTCCCAATCCGCGAATTGACAGCGTGCGCGCGGGCGTACGGGGTTGCAAGGACAAGAAAATCGACTTCATCCTCGCCGTGGGCGGCGGCAGCGTGATCGACTGCTC
>USAL01000056.1 GCA_900552545.1 uncultured Sutterella sp.
TGAATCTTTTTTGTAGGAACGACTTCCATGTCCCGTGCGCTTACGCTTGAAGACATCGACAGGCTCGGCGAGCTTCTGGCCCGCCTTCCGGAGCCCTTCGTGCCGATGGAGCCCGACATGCTCGACGGCTACCTCACGGCGATCGCCCTTTTGAAGAACCCGCCGCAGATCGAGCAGTGGATTGGGCTTGTCTACGACCTTGAAGGCCGCAGCCGTGCGCGTCTTCCCAAGGAGTCCGAACAGGCCGAGCTGCGCTCGCTCATCCTCGCGCGCGGCGCCGAAATCGAAGAGCAGATCATCAGCCAGAAGCCCATTGATCCGATCATCTTCGAAGACGACGACGAAGGCGACGAGGCAGACGACCCCTTTGCCGCCCTGCGTCCCTTTGCCGACGGCTTTGCGCTTGCCTGCGAAAACTGGCCTGAGCTCATGAAGAGCACCTCGAAGGCCGTGCAGGCCGCGCTCGTGGGCGTGCTGCGCTACGAGTCCGAGGAAAAGAGCGCGGACGCCGAAAAAGACGAAAGTGAGAGCCCCAAGAAGATGAGAGACGATGCCGACACAACGGCGGACGTTGTCGACAACGGAGCGGAAACTGCCGCAGAGAGCGATGCGGAGGGTGCTGAAGACGACGTGCTCGAATCGATTGAGGAAGACGTCGCCTTTGCAAACCTTGACGAAGCCTTGGCCGACCTCACGGCCTGCGTACAGGAGATTGCCGAGGTCACGCGCGGAGCCGACATCGAGCGCGCCGCGCTTTCGGCAGCCCGCCGCAGTGCGCCCCGCCGTCACGGCGGCAAGCGCCGCTAAGAAAAAATCGGGCTTTACTTAGCTCAAAAGCCGCCGACAGGGCCCTTTTTCGAGACCCGCGGCGGCTTTCTTTTTGCCTTTTGCTTTCAGGATCTAGGCCTTTGGCGCGTCAATCCCGAGGCGCCGGCGTGCGGCGCCCGCCGCGAGCACCAGAACAAGAACGGGAAGCCCCAGGCAGGCCGTCGCCGTAAAGAACCCGCTGTAGCCCATCGCCTCAACCGCCATGCCGGAGAACCCGGCAAGGAACTTCGGCAGGATCAGCATGACCGAAGAAAAGAGCGCGTACTGCGTGGCCGAATAGGCCACGTTGGTCAACCCCGAGAGGTAGGCTAAAAACGCCACCGAAGCAATGCCCGAGGCGAGGTTGTCGGCGCTAACCGTCATCACGAGAAACGCGAGATCGTGCCCGCGGGAAGCGAGAACCGCAAAGAGGAGGTTCGTCGCAGCCGAGAGCAGCGCCCCGAGAAAGAGCGTTCGCATCACGCCGATGCGAATCGAGACCACGCCGCCAACGAAGGCCCCTACGAGCGTCATGATGACGCCGAAGACCTTGCTGACCGCTGCCACCTCCTCCTTGGTAAAGCCCAAATCCGCATAGAAGGGATTGGCCATCACGCCCATCACCACGTCGCTGATGCGATAGGTGGCAATGAGCACCAGAATCACCGCCGCCCACCAGCCAAAGCGCGAGAAGAAATCGAGAAACGGGCGGCAGACCGCCTCGTAAATCCAGTTGGATAGCCGCGCACCGAGGCTCTCGTGAGCCCCCGTCACCGCCAACGGGCGCGCCGCGGCCGGGTTCTTGGGCTCGGGGCTCAAAAGCACCGTCACGGGGCCCACTAGGGCGCTTGCAGCCATCACGAGATAGGCCGTGCGCCAGCCATTTCCCGCGGCGCCTTCGGCCATCGCTGCAATGGCAAGCGCCCCAGCACCCGACCAGATCATCGCAAGCCGATAGCCCGTCTGGTACGTCGCAAGAAACGCCGCCTGCTCCTTTTCTCCGCCGCTTTCGATACGGTAGGCGTCAAGCACCACGTCCTGCGTGGCGCCGCAAAAGGCGGTGGCAATCGCAAGGCAGGCCATGGCCTGCAGGTGCTGTGCGGGGTCGGTCAACGCCATGGAGGCAAGCGCGGCAACCAGAAGCACCTGCGCAAGCAACAGCCAGGCGCGGCGCCGCCCCAGACGGCGCGTCAGGATGGGCACCGGAAGCCGGTCCACAAAGGGCGCCCAGACCCATTTGAGGCCCCAGCAGAGCCCCGTCCAGCTCATGAAGCCGATCGTCTTCAGATCAACGCCCGCCTCGCGCAGCCAGAATGAGAGCGTTCCCAGCACCAGAAGCAACGGAAGTCCCGAAGAAAATCCGAGGAAAAACATCCGTATGGCTATCGGGTGCCGATAGATCGCCAGCGTCTGCCGGCACTTCTGCCAGATCTTCGTCACAACCGCGCGCTCCTTTGCGTTGCCGCTTTATTTGTCTCTTCTGATCACGTCCGAGACGCCGGAAAGCCACCGCCACTCGCCCAACGGAAGGTCATCAGGCAGCGTCAGCTTTCCAAAGCGCACGCGCTCGAGCCCCTCGACGCGGTTGCCGGCCGCGGCGATCATGCGCTTGACCTGATGGTACTTGCCCGAGGTGATCGTCATCTCAAGCACGCGCTCGTCGATGCGCTCAACGTCGACCGCCTTCAAGGGCGTCTTTTCATCAACGAGCTGCACGCCGTTCAAAAGCTTCTCGACAATGACTTCATCCACCGCATGCTTGCAGGTGACGCGATAGCGCTTGGCGACATGGCGCTTGGGGTGAGTGAGCCGATGCTGCAGCGCACCGTCGTCGGTAAAAAGAAGAAGCCCCGTCGTATCCGCGTCAAGCCTTCCCACGGGCTGCACGCCGCGCACGCGCAAAGGCGCGGGCAAAAGCGTCATGACGCTCGGATGGTGCAGAGGCTTTTGCGAGCACTCGTAGCCCGCAGGCTTATTCATCATCAAAAGCGCCTTCTCGCGATAGGGCCAGACGGTTCCGTCGACCGAAAACTCGATCCCCTCGGGGTCGATCTCGTTGTCCGGATCGGTCATCACCACGCCGCCGAACGCGGCGCGCCCAAGCGCGATCAGGCCGCGGCACTCATGACGGGTGCCGAAGCCCTGCGAAAAAAGAATCTGCTCCAGACGCATGGCGACACTCTCAGAGGCTCCCGCCCAGATCGACGGGATCAACGTCAAAATCGATCACAAGCGGCGCGTGATCGGAAAACTTCTCGTCCTTGTAGATGAACGTGCTTCGGGCCTTCGCGGCAATGCCTGCGGTGCCGAACATGTAGTCGATGCGCCAACCCACGTTCTTTGCGCGCGCCTGTCCGCGCTGACTCCACCAGGTGTACTGGTCAGGTCTCGGATCAAGCTCGCGGAACACGTCATGCCACCCCTCCTTTTCGAGCTGATCGGTGACCCACTGGCGCTCCTCGGGCAGAAAGCCCGAATGCGTGAGATTGCCCTTCCAGTTCTTGAGGTCGATTTCCTTGTGCGCGATGTTGACGTCGCCGCACAAAAGCACCTCGCGGCCGCTTGCGGCAAGCTCGCGCATGTGCGCTCGGATGGCGTCAAGAAAGCGGTACTTCGCCTCCTGGCGCTCGTCACCCGAGGTTCCCGAGGGGAAGTAGACGCTCACGATGGAAAGGCCCTTGAAATCGACGCGCACGTAGCGGCCCTCGTCGTCGAATTCCGGCACGCCAAATCCCGTCTGCACGGCCTCGGGCGCAATTTTCGACCAGACGCCGCAGCCCGAGTAGCCGCGCTTTTGCGCGCAGTGCACCCACGAGTCGTAGCCCGCACGATCACGCACCTGCGGCTTGAGATCGGCTTCCTGGGCCTTTAATTCCTGAACGCAGAGCACGTCGGCTCCGATTGACTCGAACCACTGCCAGAAACCCTTGTCGGCCGCCGAGCGGATGCCGTTGGCATTGAATGTCACGACGCGAAGCACTTTGCGCGAACTCCTCGAAAACAATTGAGATGACCTAAAATTTTAGCTTCGGCCGGTTGCGGGCCCCGCGGCGCCGCGCCCCCGATATTTGACGAGATTTTTTACATTTCCGACATCTTCACCGAGTCAACCGCACATCATGACTGCCAATCACGCCCAGTTCATCGAATTCGCCCTCAATGCCAACGTCCTTCGCTTCGGCGAATTCAAGACCAAGGCGGGCCGCATGAGCCCCTACTTCTTCAATGCCGGTCTCTTCAACACCGGCAGCCTCCTCGATCAGCTCGGCGCCTACTACGCCAAGACGCTGCTTGAGGCCAAAAAGGCCGGCCGCATCGACTTCGACATGCTCTTCGGGCCTGCCTACAAGGGCATTCCGCTCGTCTCGACGGTGGCCATGAACCTCGCACGCCTGGGCTGCGACGTGCCCTGGGCCTTCAACCGCAAGGAAGCCAAGGACCACGGCGAGGGCGGCACGGTGATCGGCTCGCCCATCAAGGGCCGCGTGGTGATCGTCGACGACGTCATCAGCGCAGGCACCTCGGTGCGCGAATCGGTTAGCCTCATCCGCGCCTCGGGCGCCACGCCCTCGGGCGTGCTGATTGCGCTTGATCGTCAGGAGCGCGGCGGCAACGCCGAGGTCCTCACCGAAACCTCGGCCGTGCAGGACGTCGAAAAGACCTTCAACATGCCCGTGGTGAGCATCGCGAGCTTGAACGACCTCCTTGACTTCATGGATGGCGAGAGCCCCGCCGCCAAGGCCGCAAGCCAGTACCGCGACGCGGTGGCGGCCTACCGTACGAAGTACGGCGCCTAATACGCGAACTTTTCCCCATGCCCTTTCCCCGCGAAAACCTCAAGAAAGGGCATCAAAAAAGCCGCCCACGGCAGTAAATCCACTGTCGTTCGAGCGGCTTTTTCGTTTGCGTAATTTTTCTTCAGGCCCTTTTGTAGCGCCCGAGTCCCTTGGTCGAGGGAAACAACAATAAAAGCGCCACCGCCGCCCACCCCACCGCGGGAATGAGCCCTAAAAGCATCCACCAGCCCGAGAAGCCCGCATCGTGAAGACGCCTTCTCGTCATTCTCACCACCGGGATGATGGAGACGAAGAAGCCCAGCATCCAGGTGTTGAGGAAGATCTTCATGTAGAGCGAATCGGGCTCCACCTCAAGTCGATAGCCGATCTCAAAGGGAATCACGAAGGCTGCGGCATAAAGAAGTACGTAGGCCGCCATGGTGAGCCAGAACGGCCCGCGCCTGACGCGCCCGAGGCGTGTGCGGTCAAAAAGAAGCAGGTCGCGGTCGCACCACATGCCTCCCTTGGTAAAGCCCCTCGTAAAGTTGACCATGGATGTTTTTCCAAAATAAAAAAGAGGCGGCACCTCATAACCTTTGATTCGGTCGGCACCACCTCCCTTTTTTGAGCCCGCTCGATTCCCTTGCGGCGGCCGAAGCCGCCGTAAAGGAACAGGCAAGGCGCTTTAGCCCTTGAGACGCTTGGTGAGGATTTCGTTCACCTGCTTGGGATTGGCCTTGCCGCGGGTGGCCTTCATCGCCTGACCCACGAGCGCGTTGAAGGCCTTCTGCTTGCCGGCCTTGAACTCCTCGACCATCTTGGCGTTGTTGGCCAGCACCTCGTCGATGATGCCTTCGAGCGCCGAAGCGTCCGAGATCTGCTTGAGGCCTTCCTTTTCGATCAACGCGTCGACCGTGTCGGTCGCGCCTTCCCACAGAAGCGAGAAGATGCGCTTGGCGCCCTTGCCGTTGATCGTGCCGTCGGCAAGGCGCTTCAAGATATCGGCCAAAACGGCGCCGGACACGGGAGCCGTCGCATAGGTCATGCCTTCGGTGGCGTTGACGTTGGCGGCAACCTCGCCCATCACCCAGTTGGCGGCGATCTTCTTGTCGGGCGCGCTCTTGCAGACTTCGCAGAAGTAGTCGGCCACGTCGCGGCCGGCGGTGAGCACCGCTGCGTCGTACTCGGAAAGACCGTAGTCCTTCATGAAGCGCTCGCGCATCTGATCGGGCAGCTCGGGCATTTCAGCAGCAACACGCGCCTTCCACTCGGGCGAAATGATGCACGGCAGCAGATCGGGATCCGGGAAGTACCGGTAGTCCATCGAGTCTTCCTTCGTGCGCATCTCGCGCGTTTCGCCCTGCTCGGGGTCATAGAGACGCGTAGCCTGAACGATCTTGCCGCCGTCTTCGATCACTTCGATCTGACGGCGCACTTCGTAGTCGATGGCTTCCTGCAGGAACTTGAACGAGTTGAGGTTCTTGATCTCGCAGCGGGTGCCGAACTTCGTCTCGCCCACGGGGCGCACGGAGACGTTGGCGTCACAGCGGAAGTTGCCCTCCTGCATGTTGCCGCGCGAGATGCCGAGCCACACCACAAGCGCGTGCAGCGCCTTGGCGTAGCCCACGGCCTCGGCCGAGCTGCGAAGCTCGGGCTCGGTGACGATTTCCAGAAGCGGCGTGCCGGCACGGTTCAGATCGATGCCCGACTTGTGCGGCTGCACGCCGTGGTTGCTCTTGCCCGCGTCCTCTTCGAGGTGCGCGCGCGTGAGATGAATCGTCTTCATGTAGGGCTCGCCGTCCTTGGGCTCGACCCTGAAGGTGATCTCGCCGCCCTTTACCACGGGCAGATCAAACTGGCTGATCTGATAGCCCTTGGGGAGGTCGGGGTAGAAATAATTCTTGCGGTCGAAGACGGACTTCTCGGCCACTTCGGCGTGAATCGCCAGACCGAAGCGGATGGCGCGCTCGACGGCGCCGTGGTTGAGAACCGGCAGCGCACCCGGCAGGGCAAGGTCGATGTAGCAGGCCTGCGTGTTGGGCTCGGCGCCGAAGGCGGTCGAGGCACCCGAGAAAATCTTGGAGTCCGTCGAGAGCTGCACGTGCGTCTCAAGACCGATCACTACTTCCCATTGCATAACTTGTATCCGAATTCCTTAGAAACCATTGGGATGACGCTTGTGCCAGTCGGTCGCCTGCTGCCAGGCGTTGGCTACGCCGAGCATGCGGGCTTCGGCAAACCGCGGGCAGGTGAGCTGCACGCCGATCGGACGGCCGTTGCTGTGGATTCCGCAGGGCATGCTCATGCAGGGAAGACCGGCCAGAGACGCGGGCACCGTGTAGAGATCGCCCAGGTAGGCCGTCACCGGATCGGACTTGGCGCCGAAGTCGTAGGCCGTCGACGTGGTGACGGGGCTCACGATGACGTCGACCTTTTGGAAGGCCGCGTCGAACTCCTGCGCGATCAGGCGGCGCACCTTCTGCGCCTTGATGTAGTAGGCGTCGTAGTAGCCGTGCGAGAGCACGTAGGTGCCGATCAGGATGCGGCGCTTGGGTTCGGCGCCGAAGCCCTCGTTGCGGCTCTTCTTGATCATGTCCTGAATGTCGGTGTAGTCCTTGGCGCGGTAGCCGTAGCGAACGCCGTCAAAGCGCGACAGGTTCGAGCTCGCCTCGGCGCAGGCAACGACGTAGTAGACCGACACGCCGAGTCCCGCATTGGGAAGCTCGATGTCGACGATCTCGGCGCCCTGGCTGCGGTACTCCTCGATCACCTTCTCGATGGCGGCGGCCACTTCGGGATCAAGCTCGCTCGTAAACCACGCGCGCGGCACGCCCACGCGCAGGCCCTTGACGCCCTTGTTGAGATCGCGCGTGAAGTCTTCCGTGGGAAGGTTTTCGCTCGTCGAATCCCAGGGCTCGAAGCCCACCATGTCGCCCAGCACCCAGGCGATGTCTTCGGCCGTGTGGGCCATCAAACCGGCGGTGTCAAGAGAGCTTGCAAAGGCGATCATGCCCAGACGGCTCGGACGACCGTAGGTGGGCTTGAGGCCGGTGACGCCGGTAAAGGCTGCGGGCTCGCGAATCGAGCCGCCCGTATCGGTTGCGGTGACGATCGGGGCAAGACCCGCGGCCACGCACGAAGCCGAGCCGCCGGAGCTGCCGCCCGGAACCGCCTTCGGATCCCAGGGGTTGTAGACCTTGCCGTAGGCTGAGTTCTCATTGGCCGAGCCCATGGCGAATTCGTCGCAGTTGAGTTTGCCCAGCGTCACAAGGCCCGCCTCGCGAAGCTTCTTCACCACGGTGGCGTCAAAGGGGCTCATGTAGCCCTCGAGCATCTTGCTCGCTGCGGTCGAGGCCCACTTGCGGGTGACGAAGATGTCCTTGTGCGCGATCGGAATGCCGGTGAGACGACCGCCCTTACCTTCGGCAATGAGCGCATCGGCCGCACGGGCTTCGGCGAGCGTTTCCTCCGGACGGACGTCCAGAAAGCAGTTGAGGTCGCGGTGCACCTCAATGCGCTTGAGATACTCGCGTGCGAGTTCCTCGGCGCTCACTTCACGCGCGGCGAGCGCGCGGGAGAGCTCCACGACGGTATGAAAAGTGTTGTCTGCCATATTCTTTCGTAATCCCCTGCACGGGTCAGGATGTGCGCGATCGGGCGCGGTTATTCGATCACCTGAGGCACCAGGAACATGCCATCGTATTCTTCAGGGGCGTTCTTCATGTTTTCTTCGCGATCGTTGCCGAAGACCACCTTGTCCTCGCGCTGGCGCTGCACGCCGTCGTGCGGGTGCATCATCGGCTCCACCCCGTCGGTGTTGACGGCCTGGATGCGCTCGATCATCTTGAAAATGTCATTGAGTTCGACCTGCATCTTCTGCGCCTGATCGTCGTCGATGTCGATGTGCGCAAGTTCGGCGATGCGGTGAACGTCGTCCAATCCCAGGGACATAGCTCAGATACCTGCAAAAATTGCAAAATAAGACAAAACAGGAAATTTACCGCTTTTCCCTGTTTTCTTGGGGAAAAGTCGAAGTTTAGTTGCAATTTTTCTCTTCCCAAAGGCCGCTTTTTCGCGGCGGTTTTCAAGGGTTTGCGGCACCCCGTGCGCTATATTCCGCGCAAGACGTCTTTTGCGCCGGCCGCCGCCGGCCACCACCCGATTTTCACCATGCACATGCGCTCCCTTTTCTGCCTGCTTGCCTGCCTTGCGGCCGCCGGCTGTTCCTCGAATTCAAGCGGGTACTTTCAAAACGACGGCCCGCCGTCTGCGTTCGGGCGCATCAAGGCGCTCGGCTCGAACAACATCACGATCAAGGTCGAGGAGCCGCACAAGTGGGCCAACCGCCCCTACACCGTGCTCGGCAAGCGCTACGTGCCGATCACGGGCGACAAGCCGATGACGCAGGTGGGCGAGGCAAGCTGGTACGGCAAGCAGTTCCACGGCAAAAAGACCTCCACGGGCGAGCTCTACGACATGTATGAGCTCTCGGCGGCGCACAAGACGATGGAGCTCCCGAGCTACGCGCGCGTCACGAACCTCAAAAACGGCCGCTCGGTGATCGTGCGCGTCAATGACCGCGGCCCCTTCGTCGACGGCCGCGTGATCGACTTGAGCTACGCCGCAGCCGTGCAGCTGGGCTACCAGAAGCAGGGCATCACTCAGGTACGCGTCGAGCGCATCACGATGAAGGACATTGCCGCAGGGCGCATCCCCTCGACCAATGCTTCGGACATCATGCTCGCTAAAGCCTCAACTACGGCGTCGCCCAAAGCTCCGGTCAAGACCACAACCAAGGTTGCCGCCGCTGCGCCGGCGCGCCCGACGATCAAGGAGACGACCTCGGCTCCCGCGCCCGTGCAGAGCGTAGCCGTGAGAAAGTCCTCGGCCGCCGCGTCGACGGCAAGCGCCGGCAGAAGCACGAGCACAAGCACGAGCACAAGTTCGAGCGCAAGCACCGGTGTAGGCGCAGGCGCCCTTGTTGCAGCCGGCACCGCCGCCGTGGTGCCCAGCACCTCCCGCACGCCGCAGTCGGCCGCTTCGGAAAAGCTCAACCTCTCGGGTGAAGAGCTTGCCGCAGCCGACGCTCCCCGCGAGCCCGCCGTCACCATCAGCTTGACGGTCGAGGAGACGGGCGCCGACGAAGCGCAGGCGATGCAAACCTACAGCAAGCTGCAGGAACATGCCTCCGACGAAACGCCTGCCGGCACCGGAGCACAATCCGCCCAGACCGTGGTTGCAGGCGACCCGATCAGCGCCATCGTCGCCGAACAGGAGGCGATCGACGCCGAGCGCGCCGCCAAGGAAAAGGCTCGGCTTGAAGCGCTTGAACGCTCGCGCGAAGCCGCCGTCACCCCCGACGGGTGGACCGTACAGATCGGCGCCTTCGGCGTGCGCGAAAATGCCACTGCCGCAGCCGCCCATGCCGAGATGATGCTCTCGCAGCAGCAAACCGGCGCGGGCACCGTGCGCGTGATCGATACGGGCTCGATGTTTCGCGTGGTCGTGGGCAGCGTCCCGACCCAGCAGGAGGCTATTGCCCTTGCCAAAAACGTGAGCTCGGCCCTGGGGTCGAGCGCCTACGCGATTGCCGCGCCCGCGGCGCAGGCCACCGCCAAGCCGTAAAGACAGGTAGCAGCTGCAGTTGTGATGACTATTTGTTGATTTCTTTTTGATTCTGACGACATCCATGTCCAACACCATTGAGCAAACCGTCGCGTCTCTCTGGAAGGGCGAAACCCTTGAGGCGCTCTGCAAGTTCGTCAAGATTCCCGCCAAGTCGGTGGGCTTTGATCCGCAGTGGGAGGAAAACGGGTTTCTGCTTGAAGCCTGCCGCGATGCGGCCCGTTGGGCGTCCGAGCGCTTTCCGCAGGGCACCTTCGAAGTGCTCTGCGAGCCCGGCCGCTCGCCCGCGCTTTTCTTCGACATCCCTGCCACAGCAGGCGCCAAGACGACCCGCTCGGTCTTTTTCTACGGCCACTTCGACAAGCAGCCCGAAGGCAAGGGGTGGACCAATGGCCGCAAAGCCTTCAAGCCCGTGATCGAGGGCGATCGCCTCTACGGGCGCGGCGCGGGCGACGACGGCTACAACTTCTACGCGGCCATGACCGCGCTGATGGCGCTTGATCAGACGGGTAAGCCCCGTCCGCGCGCCGTAGGCCTCTACGAAACGGCTGAAGAATGCGAGTCGGTTGACTTCGAGTACTGGCTCTCCAAAGTCGCCCCACGCATCGGCGAGATCGCCTTCGTCTCGGTCTTGGACGGCACCTGCTGCGACTACGAGCGGCTTTGGACGACGGTGAGTTTTCGCGGCGCCGTGCTCTTTACGCTTAATGTGAACGTTCTCTCCTACGGCGTGCACTCGGGCACGGCCTCGGGCATTGCGCCGGAGTCCTTTACGATCGCCCGCGCCCTTTTGGAGCGCATTGAGAAGGCCGAAACGGCTGAGATCACGGCCCCTGAGCTCAACACGGAAATTCCGCCTGAGCGCCTGGCGCAGCTCAAGCACTGCGCGCAGATTCTGGGCGAGAAGGTCACAGGCGAATTCCCGTGGGTTGCGGGCACGCACGCCAAGAACCCCGACCCCTACACCTCGCTCGTGCTGCGCGGCTGGCGCCCGCAACTTGCGGTCACGGGCGCAAGCGGCCTGCCCGCCTTGCAGGACGCGGGCAACGTGCTGCGCGCGGGCACAAGCCTCAAGTGCTCGCTGCGCATTCCGCCCACGGT
>USAL01000057.1 GCA_900552545.1 uncultured Sutterella sp.
CAGCAGCAGCGCGTTGCCATCGCCCGCGCGCTTGCCATGGATCCGGTGTGCATGCTCTTTGACGAGCCCACCTCGGCCCTTGACCCCGAGATGATCAATGAAGTGCTCGACGTGATGGTGACGCTTGCCAAGGACGGCATGACGATGATGGTGGTCACCCACGAAATGGGCTTTGCCCGCAAGGTGGCCGATCACGTCATCTTCATGGATGCCGGGCAGATCATCGAGAACCTGCCCGGCGAGGAGTTCTTCAATTCGCCGCACACCGACCGCGCGCAGAAGTTCCTCTCGAAGATCCTCAATCACTAACGGGTCGATCTCCCGGGAAACGACGCACGTACGACGCTTTTTTCGGGGCATAAAAAAGGGAGTTGCCACAGTCTGGCAGCTCCCCTTTTTTATTCTCATGGCCCCTGACGGGGGCTTTCAGGATGGATTACTTCTTCGCCCAGGGATCAAACTTGGGCGTGTTGGGACCCGAAGGCGGCAGCACCGGATACTCGATCTTGGGCTGATCGCCCGTGAGGGTCTGCAGGAAGGCCGTGATGTCCTTGATTTCCTGCTCGGTGTAGCGCTTTCCGAGCTGCAGGTCGCCCATGATCGCGACGGACTCCTCAAGCGACCAGACGGCGCCGTCATGGAAGTACGGATAGGTGAGCTCAACGTTGCGCAGCATCGGCACCTTGAAGGTCATGCGGTCCTGATCGCGTCCGGAGATGGCCTTGACGCCTTCGGCGGTGTTGGTCGTCTCATAGGGACGCACGACGCCCATCTTCTGGAAGGACTGGCCGCCTAACTGCGCGCCGTTGTGGCAGATCGTGCAGCCCGAGCTCTTGAAGAGGTTGTAGCCGTTGAGTTCCTGCGCGGTGATGGCCTTCTTGTCGCCCTTGAGCCACTAATCAAAGCGTGCGTTGGGGGTCACGAGCGTACGTTCGAATTCGGCCATGGCGTCCGTGATGCGCTTGATGTCGACCTTGGAGTCGCCGAAGGCCTTTTCAAAGTAGGGCGCATAGCCCGGAATCGAGGCGATCACCTTGACAGCCATCTCATGGGTGGAGGCCATTTCAAGCGGATTGGCGATGGGGCCTGCGGCCTGCTCGGCGAGCGTCTTCGCGCGGCCGTCCCAGAACTGGGCAATCTGGCCGAAGGAGTTGAGCACGGTGGGCGAGTTGATCGGGCCCTTCTGCCAACGGTCGCCGACCGAGGTCTGAAGGTTGTCGACGCCGCCCGTGGCAAGGTTGTGGCAGCTGTTGCAGGAAATAAAGCCCGAACGCGACAGGCGCGGTTCGAAGAAGAGCATCTTGCCGAGTTCAACAAGGGCAGGATTCTTCACTTCGACCGGTTCGATCGGATCGACGGGCTCGGCGGCCTGGACGGCGCCGGCAAACGAAAGGATGGCTGCGGCGCAGACGAAGGCGGTCTTGTGGGCAGTCTTGTTCATGTTCGTGCTCTCCTTTAGGGACAAAGGGCGTTTCTTTGAAAACGCCAGGAAACTTAATGCTTCCTTAAAAATCCTACTAAAGGACTAGACATTTCGTCCAATACTAATTTCCTACCCGTGCCATAGGGCATGCCTATGGTCTTGCGAAAGTCTGTCTTGCGCCCTGTTCGGAAAGCTTGCGACCATTCACGAAAGAGCTCAAGCGCTTGCGCAACATTCCGCTCATCGTGCAGATCTTCGCGTGGTACTTCGTCGTCCCCGAATTCATCCCCCGGTGCAAGGACTGGATGACCACGGTCGAGCCGGTTTACGCGCAGTTGCCGACGGCCTTCAACAAGGTCTGCTCCGAGCACAAAGCACCCGACGGGCGCAAAAAATCCCCGCCGGAACTCCTGCGCGGGAATTGTTTTGCCTTCTTTCTTTTTTGCCTTCTTCCTTATTGGCCGTTAGCACCGACCGCTTCCCGTTTGCCTTCTGCAAAGGGGCGCGACGCAGGGGGCCTAGCGGGATTTTTTAGGCGCGGCGTGCACAGCCGCCTCAAAGAGCATCCATTCGTACCAACAGCCCGCGGCGAAGATGTCAGTCATGCGCGCGCGGACCTTGGGGGTCTCGCGCTCTGCAAGCTTGTCAGCCAAGGCAATGATGCTTCGCGCCGAAGCGGCGGCCGCTTCCGTTCCCATCGGCTCGACCCATTCGCGGTACGGATTGCCCTCGATTCTGGCCGCCGGCCGCAGGGCACGGGCGAATTCGTCCCAAATCCAGAAGCAGGGAATTGCCGAGACGACAGCCACGGCAAGGCTCTTGTCCTCGGCATAGGTCGACTCATAGTGCATGTAGCCCGCCAAAGCAGGCACCACCTCTGCTGTTGCAGGCGCAGAGCCCGCAGGAAAGCGCTCGGCGTAGTCCTTGGTCCAAGAGTGCAGGTCGCGCGTTTCGCGTGCCCACTGTAAAAACCGTGCGGCGTCCTCTGTGAAGCCCGCCTCGCGCTTGAGGCGCGCTCCGATTTCATCGAGCACCCGCGCGTAGTTCTCAAGGTAGGAAAGATTCATCCGCAGGTAAAAGCCGAACGCCTCCGCTGTCAGCGTTCCCGCATAGGCGCCCGTCACGAAGGGATGTCGCTTGACGGCTTCAAGCGCGCTTTCAGCGGCCGCAAGAGCCGCGCTGCTCCAGCGTTCGTCCCTGCCCCCTGCCGCCGCAGCCGGCGCCGTCGGGCCGATAAAAGCCGCCGCGCCAGCGACAAGAAGAAGTACTCGACGCGTGATCATGTTTTTTGCTCCCATCGCTTTGTTCGGCCGAATTCGGCCGAGGATCCCTAAGCCGCAGGCGCCGTCCTGAGTGCGCCTTCTTTTCCTACTCTTCGGTCAGAACGCCGAGTCTAGCAAAGAGCCCGGCGAGCCTTTCCTCGTCACAGGGCAGGTATTCGGCGATCGTCAGCCCCGCGAAACTGCTCGCGGCGGCAACGGCCGCGAGGATGTTTTCAATCTCGGCGATGCGCATGCGCCCGCCGCCCGAGCCGTCGCCCGTGAGCTGAGGGTTGGCGAAGTAGGTCGAGTGAAAGTGCGCAGGATCAAGCACGTCGATGTCAAAGTGCACGGACACATGCTTAAGGCGCCCGGCAAAGGCGCCACATCCTCGGGCACTGCAAGCGGCCCTGCACCGGAGCTCTGCACTCGGTAGTTGACGCCGAGCTCCTCGACCGTCTTCTTCTGGTAGTCGAGCCCCCCTGCAGGCCCACGTACATGAGCCGCTTGGGCACATGCGCGGCAATGGCCTGCTGCGCGGCGCAGATTCCGCCGAGCACGGGAACTTCCACCTTCACCCACGGCTGGGCGGGATTGTCGAGGAGCATGCACGCAAGCAGCTTCGCGCCGAGATAGTAGGTGTCCCCCCCCCTTGAAACATGATCGGGGTACAAAAGCCGGATGGTCTTCTTTTTCCTGTTGCTCTCCTAAAACAATCAGGCGCCCTTTGCTGCCGGTGCTCTCAAGCAGCACGACAAGGCCTTCCCGCCCGGCCGGACGAGAAGGCTTGAGGGGACAATCAGGCCCCGATGTGCTCGCGGATGAAGCGCTTGACGGCCTCTGCGTCAACATCCATCACCGTCACCTTCTGCGGGCGCGACTCAATGCCTTCGTAGGCGGCGGGAACGGCCGGATCCTCGCCCGTGGCCTCACGGATCGTCTCGGCAAACTTGGCCGCAAGTGCGGTCTCAAGAACGAGCATCTTCACGCCCGCACGCTTTTTTGTGCGCGCGGCGTTCAAGCCGTCGGCCGTATGCGGATCAATCATCACCTTTTCGGACTGCCAGAGTTCGGCAATCGTCTTCAAGCGATCGGCATGGGTACTGCGCGAGGCGGTAAAGCCGCTTGCCTTCACCGCAGCCATCTCTTCGGCACCAAGCGTAAAGCCGCCCTCGGAAGCGACCGCCCCCCAGAGCTCGCGCACGCGCTCAGGGCTGCGGCCCACGATGTCGTAGATGTAGCGCTCGAAGTTGCTTGCCTTCGAAATATCCATCGAGGGCGAGCTCGTCACGAACGTATGCGCGGCGTCGCGAACGCGGTAGGTGCCTGTCGTAAAGAACTCGTAGAGCACGTCGTTTTCGTTGGTGGCAACGACGAGCTGCCCGATCGGAAGGCCCATCTGCTTGGCGATCCAACCTGCGAGGATGTCGCCGAAGTTGCCCGAGGGCACCGAGAAGTCGATGCGCTCGTCGGGGCTTTCGGCCGCCGCAAGCCATCCCTTGAAGTAGTAGACGACCTGCGCGGAGATGCGCGCCCAGTTGATCGAATTGACCGTGCCGATATGGCACGCGTTCTTGAAGGCAGCGTCGCGGCTGCAGGCCTTGACGATGTCCTGCGCGTCGTCAAAGGCGCCGCGCACGGCGATGTTGAAGATGTTATCGTCGGCAAGCGAATACATCTGCGCGCGCTGAAAGGCGCTCATGCGCCCGTCGGGCGAGAGCATGAAGACGCGGATGCCCCGACGGCCGCGCATGGCATATTCCGCGGCCGACCCGGTGTCGCCCGAGGTGGCGCCCAGAATGTTGAGCTCGGTGCCGCGGTCGGCCAGAAGCATCTCAAAGAGCCCGCCCAGGTACTGCATCGCCATGTCCTTGAAGGCAAGCGTGGGACCGTTGGAAAGCGACAGGAGCCCATAGGCGCCGCCCTCGATCCAATGCACGGGCGTGATTGCGGCTGCATCGTCCTCTGCGCGACCGTTGCAGAAGCGCTCGGGCACGTACGTTGCCGCCAGCAGGCGCTTGAGGCGCTCGGGGTCGATGTCGGTTGCAAAAAGCCGCATCACCTCAAAGGCAAGCTCAGCGTAGGAGAGCTTCTTCCAGCTCCAGAGCGTGTCGCGGTCGACCTGCGGATAGCGCACCGGCAGAAAGAGTCCGCCGTCGTCGGCAAGGCCCGCGAGGACGATGTCGCTGTAGCCCGCACCCTGGGCCTGGCCTCGGGTGGAGACGTAGGTCATCGGTTCAATGGTTTTCTGGTTTTGCATCGCAATGTTCGATTCTTGTTGGATGAAGGCCGCTCGTTTTCAGGCCGCCTTCACCGCACTTTAGTTCATCTCTTCCTTTCGGAGCATCACCACGCGCCCGTGGACGTGATCGAGCGCTTCGATGGCGGCGATGGCGCGTCTGACGCGCCCGTCAACCGCGCTGTGGGTAAGGATCACGATCTCGGTGCTCTCTTCGCCCGGAGCGGATCCCCTCTGCACCATGGTTGCAATGGAGATGTCGTTTTCGGCAAAGATGCGCGCGATGTCGGCCAAAACGCCCGGACGGTCGGCAACGCCGATGCGCAGGTAGTAGGAGCTCACGGTCTCGTCCATCGGCAGCCACACCGTCTCGCCCTGGGGGCCCATGGCGGCCATGCGCTGCGAGAGGTGCGCGGGCTCGACGCGCTTGCCGCGCAGCAGCCGCGCGATGTCGACGAGGTCGGCGATCACGGCCGAGGCCGTGGGTTCGGCACCGGCGCCGCGCCCGTGATAAAGGGTCGTGCCGACGGCGTCGCCCTTGACCACGACGGCATTCATCACGCCTTCGACGTTGGCCATCAGGCGGCGCTTCGGGACAAGGGCCGGATGCACGCGCAGCTCGATTCCCTTTTCAGTGCGCTTGGTGATGCCAAGAAGCTTGATGCGGTAGCCGAACTCCTCGGCGTACTCGATGTCTTCGGCCGCAAGGTGGTTGATGCCTTCGACCGTGGCGGCCTTGAAGTTCACAGGCGTATGAAATGCCAGCGCGCTCAGAAGCGTGATCTTGTGCGCGGCGTCGATGCCTTCGATGTCAAAGGTCGGATCGGCTTCGGCGTAGCCAAGCTTCTGCGCCTGCGCGAGGGCTTCGTCAAAGGAGATGCCCTTTTCACGCATCGTGGTGAGAATGAAGTTGCTCGTGCCGTTGATGATGCCCACCACCCACTCGATGCGGTTGGCGGCAAGCCCCTCGCGCAGCGCCTTGATGATGGGAATGCCGCCAGCGACGGCCGCCTCAAAGGCGACGACCACGCCCGCGCGCTGCGCGGCCTCGAAGATCTCGTTGCCGTGAAGCGCCAGAAGCGCCTTGTTGGCCGTGACGACGTGCTTGCCCGCGGCGATGGCCTCAAGCACCAGCGTACGGGCGGGTTCAATGCCGCCCATCACCTCGACCACGACGTCGATGTCGGGGTCGTGCGCAAGCGAGAGCACATCGTTGGTGACGGCCACATCGGCGTCGAGCTGCCCGCGGGCGCGCTCAAGATTGCGGCAGGCGACGGTCTTTACCACCAGGCGCGAGCCCGTTGCCGCCTGCAGATCCTTGGCGTTGCGCTTTAAGACGGCATACGTGCCGCCGCCCACCGTCCCGAGCCCTGCCAGCCCGATCTGAATGACTTCCTTCATGCTTCATGAGGCGCGAAAAGGGTTTCAAAAAATCCTTCCGGCGCCCTCCTCCTCTTGTCGTTGTTGATTGAAAGCTCAATCGGGGAAAATCGGTGATTCGCTTCCGCTGGCTCTTCCCAAAGAAGCCGCAGAAGGAAAAACAAAGGAAAAAATTAAGGGCAAAAAACGGGACGCGAGCCGCCAAAAAGATCTCGGACGAAAAGCCCTCAAACAAACAGCTCTCGGAGGCCGGGTCCTTGATCGGCTGCCGCCGTCCCGCCCTGTCACAAAGACGGAGCGAGGAGCACGCCGCACGCCAGGCGCGGACGCCCCTTGCCCATGATTGACCTACTTCGTCTCGGCGTGATGCGGGTCATCGGGATTGATGAGCCCGTCCTGACGGAACATCTGCTTGATGCCGTGCAGCGCCTGGCGGCAGCGGTACTCGTTTTCGATGAGCGCGATCCGCACGTGATCGTCGCCGTACTCACCGAAGCCGATGCCGGGGCTTACCGCGACCTTGGCCTTTTCAAGAAGCTGCTTGCTGAATTCGACCGAACCAAGATGCATGTAGGGCTCGGGGATCTTCGCCCACAGATACATCGAGGCCTTCGGGCAGTCGACGTGCCAGCCGATTTCGTTCAAGCCCTTCACCATGATGTTGCGGCGCTTGGTGTACTTCTCGCGCACCTCCTCAACGCAGCTCTGATCGCCCTCAAGCGCTTCGATGGCCGCGACCTGAATCGGCGTGAACATGCCGTAGTCGTGGTAGCTCTTGATGCGCGCCAGGGCATGCACCAGATCCTTGTTGCCCACCATGTAGCCGATGCGCCAGCCTGCCATGTTGTAGGACTTCGACATCGTGAAGAATTCGACGGCGACGTCCTTGGCGCCCGGCACCTGCATGATCGAGGGAGCCTTGTAGCCGTCGTAGCAGATGTCGGCGTAGGCCAAGTCGTGCACGACCCAGATCCCGTAGCGCTTGGCAAGCGCGATCACCTTCGAGAAGAACTCGAGGTCGGCGCACTGCGCCGTCGGGTTCGAGGGAAAGCCCAGAATCATCATCTTCGGGCGCGGCACGGTTTCAACGATCGCGCGCTCGAGTTCGCTCAGGAAGTCCACGCCCGGGATCATCTTCACCGAGCGCACGTCGGCGCCCGCGATCACCGCGCCGTAGATGTGAATCGGGTAGCTCGGATTGGGCACGCGCACCGTGTCGCCGCGGTCCGTGCAGGCAAGCATCAGCTGCGCGATGCCTTCCTTGGAGCCGATCGTGACGCTCGCTTCGGTTTCCGGATCGATGTCGACGTCGAACTTGCGCTTGTACCAGTTGGAAATCGCCTTTCTCAAGCGGGGAATGCCGCGGGAAACCGAGTAGCCGTGCGTGTTGTCGCGGCTTGCCACCTCGATCAGCTTGTCGACGATGTGCTTCGGAGTCGGGCCGTCGGGGTTGCCCATGGAGAAGTCGATGATGTCCTCGCCGCGCCGACGCGCCGCCATCTTCAGCTCGTTGGTGATGTTGAAGACGTAGGGCGGAAGTCGCTTGATGCGCGCAAATTCAGTATTCATAGGAAGAATTCAGCCAACCGCGGCGGCGCGCAAAGCGCCCGTCCGGTTCCAGCTGCCGTAAGTAGGAATGGCCAGCAAAAAACCAAACACCAACCGCGAGCGCACCCGTTGTGCAAAACACACGCCTGTTGGAATCCTTCACAGTACTTCAAAGGCCCGAAGACGTGCTTGCAAGGCTGAAGCGGCAGACTGCCCGCCACGCCCCGGCGCCCGAGGCGGTGCATCTCGTAATTAAAGCATGTTTGCAGCCGCTTTGGCGCAACGCCTCTTTGAAACGGGGGCAATTGCGGCACAATTGCGACGAGTTGGTGCGCACCGCACGATGCCGCCCCTTTTTGCGGCCGCACACACCTTCGGGTACGCTCAGAAGTGCGCAAAGCCTCTGATCTTTCTACATTTTTGGAGACAAACCATGTACAGCATCGGTGACTCGGTCGTCGACATCAAGGCGAGCTCGACGCTCGGCGACTTTTCCATGGCCTCCCGCGCAGGCCGCTGGGTCGTGTTCTACTTCTATCCCAAGGACAACACCTCGGGCTGCACGCTCGAGGCGCGCGACTTCTCGGCCGCCCGCGAAACCTTCGCCGCCGAAGGCTGCGACATCGTCGGCGTCTCGCGCGACAGCGTCAAGACCCATCAGGGCTTCTGCACGCGGCAGGAGCTCACGATCGAACTGGTGAGCGACAAGGACGAGGCGCTTTGCACGGCCTTTGACGTCATCAAGCCCAAGGTGATGTACGGCAAGCCCTGCCGCGGCATCGTGCGCTCGACCTTCCTCATCAACCCCGAGGGCGTGATCGTGCGCGAGTGGCGCGGCGTCAAGGTCCCGGGCCATGTCGAGGCAGTGCTCGCGGCCCTGCGCGAGGAAAAGGCAAAGGCCTAACGCCGAATCTGCACCATGACCGTCGGGTGTTGAGCTCCAAGGAGCTTGACGCCCCCGTTGGCCGTCGGCCGCGCCCCAAAATTTGGAGCGGCCGACAGCCGACGGAAGCGGCCTTTTCGGAGGGATCGCGGGAGCGCCCTACACGTCAGCCTTCAAGAGTGAGCCCGTGAGGAATTTTGCAAAAAGCGGGATCGTGAAGTCGACGTCATCATGTTTGGGGCTAAAGATCATCCCCTTTTTATTCAGGCTTTCACGAATTTTTGAAGCGGTTTTGGAGCCGTACGCCTTCGCAACGTCCGATGTTCGATAAGGGCCGCAGCCCAGTCTCGCCATGGCATTGACGTACTCGGTCTCAGCGGGCGTCAGTCGGTCATACCGGACGTTGAAGATGCCCTCGATCATGGATTCAACAGCCGGCCTGTACGCCGCGCGGACATCCTCGAGGGTGACGGTCGGCTTCTGCGCTTGAAGCCAGATGTAGAAGCCGAGAACCTGAATAAAAAACGGATGCCCTTGCGTGATCAGCACAATTTTTTCGACGGCCGACTTCTCGATGGCGATCCCTTTTTGTTCCAGAGGAATGCAAACGGCAGCCTCGATGGCATCAACTCCCAGAGAGCCGATTCTGCGCCAACGACCGGCAAGCTTCGGCGCAGGAGCGCCTGCGCCGGGTACGAAAGGATTCAGATCTGCCTGCATCGAAAACACCTGCCGCCTGGGAAGCTAAGGAGCAGAAGCAGTGTAAAGACCGATCGGGATCAGTGGGAAGAACCTGGAAGAACCCGGCAGACGTGGCGCATTTTCCACAGCCTCCGTGCGAGTAGGCAACGTTCGCGTCAGCCCCTTCGTCAGCACCCTTCGCCATCACGCCGCCCGAAAAGACCTGACCTCTACCCTTAGGCAGGACGTACGGCATAATACCGCTATCAAAAATAAGGCAAAGCCAACTTCGAGGCTTCGCATTGAAGTTCTCTTTCTCAAACACCGTCGACGCACCAGGCGTCTGACGCCGCAAACGATTTTTGACGCACAATCCGTATGTCCACCTCACTCGCCTACTTTCCCGGCCTCAACGGAACCAATGCCCTTGGGGACTTGACTGAGGAATCAACAGAGAAATGGGCAGAGCGCCTCGAAGAGGCCGGCAAGGCTCTTTTCCAGGATCTTCCCTCGGGCTTTCTTCGAACATTTCGGAAGGGTCCGAAAAGCCCGGTGTGCCTGCTTGCCGGGCGCGACGACATGAAGCCCCATGCACGCGCGCTCTCGCGCAGCCTCGTCTTTCCCCGCCTGGTCGTCTGGTGGGGCGGAAAGCTCTGGGTGGACGGCTCGGGCGTCGAGCATCCGGCGTTGCTGCGTGCGGCGCTTCTGTCGTGCGCGGGGGCCACGGTCTTTTCCGAAAACTCCGAAGTCGTCTCGCTTCGGCGACTGGTCGACGCGCTCATGAAGGAAAGAGTCGCCAATACCGCCGACCGGAACAATCTCTGGCGGCGCGCCCGCGCCCGCAGCATCATGACGACCACGGCGCCCCTGGAGTCGCTCATTGAAGAGGCCTTCATTGCGCTGGGCGGCAGCTGGATCGTCATGCGCAAGCTCTTCGGGCCGCAGGAAAAAAACAACAGGGCGCTCAGAAAGCGCATCATGGAGGCGCACCCGGCCGCAGAGCTTGACCAGGTGGCCGCCCGTGCGCTGCAGCTTGCCTGGAACAACCTTCTCAACTTCCAGAGGCAGTACCGGTTCATCAAGACGATGAGCGAGTCGCCCGACTCCTCGCATCCCTCCTTTGCAAAGGACCTGATCGACTATGAGCGCAAGCCGGTGAAGCTCGCAAGCCTTGAGCGCCTCTGGCCCGCCAAGCATGCCTGGCGCGGCAAGTCCCACAGGGTCTATCGCTACGGGCGCTTGCTGCCCGACGTGCCCATGGGCACTTTTTCGTGCGCCTACGACCCCTTGAGCTTCAACTTCGGTCCGGACGACTTCCACCACCCGGGAATCGGCGAAGAACCGCCGAGCCCTCAGGACGACCACGACGAGGAAGACTTCTTTGACGACGGGCGCACGCCCCCTGAACTTCTCTGCCACGGGTTTGAAAGCGTCGGCTCCTACAAGACGCTCGAATACGTGAAGGACCGCACGAGCTTTGTCAACGTCGCGCTCTTTGCGCTTCATGACCCCGACAAATTTCAGTACGACGATACGTTTGGCCCGTACGCCACGCTCTATGCGCCCGCCTTGTGCGAGAACGGAAAGATCCTTGAGGGAACGCTGCCCTTGATTCCGGCCGTGCGCGCGGACTCGTCCCTTGAGGGCGTGGAGATTCTCGCCGCCGACCGAACGGACAATCCGGCCGTCGTCTCGCTCCTGGTTGAAACGAACCGATTCGGCGCCGTCCCGGCGCTGTGCACCTCCTGGATGGATCAGTGCGAGAAGTTGAAAACGAAGACGACGTACACGGCAAGCTTCACCTTCTGGGCGCTTGACATCACCCGCGTCGTCCCCAAAAGAGGAAGCCGCGTCGACACGGG
>USAL01000058.1 GCA_900552545.1 uncultured Sutterella sp.
AACTTCCTGCACGGCTTTCCGCAGTACGCCGTGAGCATTGCCTACGCCGCCAAGGGCCGCGTCATGGTGGCCGTGGTCTACGACCCGGTGAAGAATGAACTCTTTACCGCCGAACGCAGCCGCGGCGCGTTTCTCAACAACCGCCGCATGCGCGTCTCGGGCCGCGCCGAGTTCTCCCAGTCGCTCATCGGCACCGGGTTCCCGTTCCGCCGCAACGACGACTATGCGGGGTTCCTCCCGAAGCTTGAACGCGTCGCGCGTTCGGCTGCAGGCCTTCGCCGCGCGGGATCGGCGGCGCTTGATCTTGCCTACGTCGCCTGCGGGCGCCTTGACGGCTACTGGGAGAAGGGCCTTAGCTGCTGGGACATCGCCGCGGGGTCGCTCCTTGTTCTCGAAGCGGGCGGCCTTGTGACCGACCTCGAAGGCGGCGAAAAGTATCTTGAAACGGGCGGCATCTGCTCGGGTACGCCCAAGATCTTCTCCTCGCTTCTCTTCAAGGTCACGGACGCTCCCGTCAACCCCGAGAAGTAACCCTCTTCCTTGCAGGGAGGCGGCCGGCAAGACCTGTCGGTCGACCTCCCCGAAGGTTTTGAAGCTTGGCGCGAAGCTGGAACCACTCGCAAGGTTCCTTTTTGCAACACCTCTTGCGAAGTCGGTTCCCTTCTCGCGCGACAGGCGCCGGGCGCATCGCGGCTCGGCGCTGCGTCTTTGATGATCGTACTTATTTGCTCCTCGTACGCATCAAGGACGCTTTTTTCCTCCCACGTTATCTTTTGCTCAGGGCCCAGCGCCCGACAGGCATCCTCATGGTTGATTCCAAGTCGAATCCGAACGCAATTTCAAGCAGCAACCCTCACGACGACGCAGATGCGGTCCGAGGCCGCAACGCAGACAAGATCGAAGAAGGCGAAGGCCCCTACGCCGAGCACACGCCCGTGATGCGCCAGTATCTGATGATGCGCGACGAAAATCCGGGCGTGCTGCTTCTTTATCGCTTGGGCGACTTCTACGAAACGTTTTTTGAGGATGCGGTTCGAATCAACAAGCTTTTGGGGCTCACGCTCACGCGCCGCGGCAAGGACAGCACCGGGAAGCCCATTCCGATGGCGGGCGTGCCCGCCGCGACGCTTGATCAGTACCTCGCGCGGCGCGTGCGCTGCGGCGTGTCGGTTGCGATCTGCGAGCAGGTGGGCGACGCCGCCACGCCCCGAGGCATGATGCAGCGTCGGATCGTGCGCATCGTCACGCCCGGCACGATCACCGACAACTCGCTTTTGAGCGAAAAAATCGACTCGATTCTTGCGGCCTGGGCCCCTGCGAAGGGCCGGCACGGGTCGCCGGCGCTCGTGTGGTTGACGCTCTCTAGCGGCGAATTTCACGCCGTGAAGCTTCACGACAAACCCCTTGGGGGGGAGCTCGCGCGCATCGGACCGAGCGAGCTTCTTGTGCCCGACTCATTGCGGGAGGACTTTGCCGACGGCATTTCGGCTACGGTGACGCCTCTTCCCGACTGGCACTTTGACGCCAAGAAGGGCGCCGAAGAGATTTCCGAGCGCTTTGGCCTTGAGGGGCTCGTCGTGCGCGGGCTTGAAAATGAGCCCGAGGTTCTGGCTGCCGCCAACGCAATTCTGGGCTACGTCGAGCAGACGCAGTGCGACGCCCTCCCCTACATCCGGCCGCTTGCGCTAGAGAGCGACTCAAGCTTCATCGTGCTTGACGCCGCCACCCGGCGCAACCTTGAAATCAGCGAAACCATCCGCGGCGACGACGGCCCGACGCTGCTTTCGGTCCTTGATGCCTGCCGCACCTCGATGGGAAGCCGCACGATGCGCCGGTGGCTGCACAACCCCTTGCGAAGCGCCGCCGAAGCGAGCGTGCGACACGACGCGATCGAAGCGCTCAACAGCGACCCCGAGGGGCGCGATGCGCGTGCCACGGCCCTGCAGGGGCGGCCCGACATCGAGCGCATCGCAGGGCGCATTGCGCTTCGAAGCATCCGCCCCAAGGAGCTTGCGGCGCTGCGCGATGCGCTCCCGCAGCTCGCCACGCTCACGCAGGCGCTCGCGCGCTTTGATTCGCCCCTTTTTGCGCGCGCCGCAGGCGAGTTGACGATTGATCCGGCATTGGCCGACGATCTTGAGAAGACGCTTCTGCCCGAGCCCGCGACGCTGCTGCGCGAAGGCGAAGTGATCCGCAGTGAGGCAAGCGCCGAACTGGCGGAGCTGCGCGGCATGCGTGACAACGCCGGAAGCTTTCTCATGCAGCTTGAGGCGCGAGAAAAGCAGCTCACAAACATCAGTTCGCTTCGGGTGGAATACAACCGCGTCTCGGGCTACTACATCGAGGTTCCCCGCGGCCAGGTCGCCAACGTCCCCGAGCGCTACCGGCGCCGTCAGACCCTGAAGAACGTCGAGCGCTTCATGACGCCTGAATTGAAGGAATTCGAAGACAAGGCGCTCTCCGCGAAAGAACGCTGCCAGCAGTTGGAGCGGGCTCTCTGGGACGAACTTCTCACCCGCGCAGCGCGCTTCGTGCAGCCTCTGATGCAGGCGGCTGCGGCTGTTGCCGCCGTCGACGTCATCGAGACCTTCGCGCGGCACGCCGTGGGCGCGCGCTGGTGTCGGCCTGTCTTAAACGACGCCCCCGGCATTGAGCTCATTCAGGCCCGGCACCCTGTGGTCGAGCACATGCTCGAGCACTATGTTCCCAACGACTGCCGGCTCGTGCCCGGTCGCCGGCTTCTCGTGATCACCGGCCCCAACATGGGCGGCAAGTCGACCTACATGCGCTCGGTGGCGCTCATTGCGCTCTTGGCCTATGCGGGGTCGTTCGTGCCCGCGCAAAGCGCAAGATTGGGGCCCATCGACAAGATCCTCACACGCATCGGCGCCTCGGACGACCTTGCGCGCGGCCGATCGACCTTCATGGTCGAAATGACCGAGGCGGCGGCGATCCTGCAGCAGGCCACGGCCAATTCGCTCGTGCTGATGGACGAAATCGGCCGCGGCACGTCGACCTTCGACGGCTTGAGCCTCGCGGCAGCCATTGCGCGCGAGCTCGTCGAAAACATCCGCAGCTGGACGCTTTTTGCCACGCACTACTTCGAGCTCACGCAGCTCTCCACCCAAAGCCCCGAGGCCGCCAACGTGCACGTCTGCGCCGAGGAGTCCAAAAAGGGCATCGTCTTTCTGCACGACATCAAGGAGGGCCCAGCGAGCCAGTCCTACGGCATTGCGGTCGCAAACCTCGCAGGCGTTCCGCCGCGCGTCATCCGCCGGGCGCGCGGGTATTTGAGCGAACTCGAAAACCGGGCGCTGCGAAGCGGCCCGCAGCTTGATCTCTTTGCCGCGGGCGGCTCGGGCGAGCTCTTTGCTGCGCCCACGGCAGCCGAGCCCATCGTTGACGTCGACCCCAAGGCCGAGGAAAAGACGCAGATGATTTCCGAGATTGCCGACATCGACGCCGATGCACTCACGCCGCGCGAGGCGCTCGCGCTCGTCTACGAGCTGCAGCAGAAGGCAAAAACGATCTGCGAGGATTAGGAAGGATTTATGGGGATTGAGGACTGATCCCTCGGGCTGAAGACTTGCCGGAGGGATCAGCAAAGGATTGGCAGGGACTCGGCAGAGAATCACTCGCCCTGCGCGGCGAGAAAGAGCCTTGCGATCTCCTCGGTGCTTTTGACACCGAGCTTTCTTAAAACCGTCGCGCGGTGCACCTCCACCGTGCGCACGGCAATCCCCAGGCGCTCGCCGATCTGCCGGTTCGTGAGGCTTTGCGCAAGAAGCCTCGCGATGTCGCTTTCGCGGTCGGTGAGAACCGCAAGGCGCTCTTGAGCATCCTCGGCGTCAAGAATCCCCAAAGCCTGCGAGGCGCTGCGATAGGCCGCAGTTTCAATCGAGCGCAGGAGCCGCTCGTTGTCCAGCGGCTTTTGAATGAAGTCCGCCGCCCCGTCCTGCATGGTCATCACAGCCATGTCGATGTCGCCGTGCCCCGAGATGAAGATGATCGGCAGGTCGACGTTGAGCTCGCGCAGCTTGTCCTGCAGCTCAAGACCGCTCATGCGCGGCATGCGCACGTCGAGCACGAGGCATCCCGGGCGGGAGAAGTCGTTGGAGGAAAGAAAATCGATCGCGTCCGAATAGGTGACGACGTCCCAACCTTCGCCTTCGATCAGAAAGGCCCACGAGCGGCGCATCGCATCGTCATCATCAATGACGCGTACGAGGGGCTTTAACGATTCCACGTCTGTCTCCTTTACGTGTTTTGTCGAAATTTCAGGGGCGGGCGCAGTGCTTCAGGATGGGGAGGGGAGTCCAGGTGGCCTTAAGGTGCCTGAGAACTTCCAGTCCATCCCCCCGGGTTTAAGGCGCCCGCCGTAACCCAGCGTAAGTTTAGCGGCAAAGACGCGCGGCGTGCGGGCGGTTTCGTGTAAAAGAGGGGCCTCTTTTTTTCGCAAATCCCACGGTGGGGAGAGTCGCCCGCAGCGCGCTGCGACAAACGCCTTAGTACTTGGCGGCCTTGACGCGCTCAGCGACGATCTTCGCGGCTTCGGCCACGGGGAGCATCTCCTTGGCGTCAAGCGTGCGGCGGCAGACGTACTCGACTTCGCCCGTCTTGAGGCCGCGGTCGCCCACGACGATGCGGTGCGGCACGCCGATGAGCTCCCAGTCGGCAAACATTGAGCCCGCGCGCAGGTCGCGATCATCGAGAATGACGTCAACGCCCAGCGCCGCGAGTTCATCGTGAAGCTTCAGCGCGGCTTCGCGCACGGCTTCGCTCTTGGATCAGTTCATCTTTAAGATCACGACTTCAAAGTGCGCAATTGCCTCGGGCCAGATGATGCCCTTGTCGTCGTGGCACTGCTCGATGGCGGCGGCGGCAAGGCGCGTGACGCCGATGCCGTAGCAGCCCATCTGCAGAGGCTGGGGCTTGCCGTTTTCATCAAGGAACGTGGCGTGCATCGCTTCGGAATACTTGGTGCCGAGGAAGAACACGTGGCCCACCTCGATGCCGTGCTGCTCGCGCAGAACGCCCTTGCCGTCGGGGCTGCGGTCGCCCTCGACGACGTTGCGCAGGTCGGCGACCTTGGGCTCGGGCAGATCGCGCCCGAAGTTGACGCCCGTGTAGTGGTAGCCCGTTTCATTGGCGCCGCAGCAGAAGTCGGACATGTCGGCCGCGGTGCGGTCGGCGTAGACGATGACGTCTTCGCCCAGCCCCACGGGGCCCAACGACCCGGGCGTGGCGCCGTGGAAGTGCTCTGCGATCTCGGCTTCGGTTGCAAAGCGGAAACCGTCGGCGAGCTCGGGGAGCTTTCCGGCCTTCACTTCGTTCAACTCATGGTCGGCGCGCAGCAGCACGAGCACGATCGTCGCGGGGAGCGCGTCGCCCTTATCGTCGGTGTGGTCGCACGCAAGCACGATGCTCTTGATGCAGCTCTTAAGGTCAATGCCAAGGAAGGGAGCCACGTCCTCGCACTTTTCCTTGCCGGGGGTGGCGCACTTCACCATGTCCTGGGCGGGAGCCTTGCGGCCGTCCAACACCGAGAAGGCCTCGGCCAGTTCAATGTTGGCCGCGTAGTCCGAATCCGGGCAGTAGGCGATGACGTCTTCGCCGACGTCGGCGATCACCTGGAATTCGTGCGAGCGCGAGCCGCCGATCGAGCCCGTGTCGGCACGCACGGCGCGGAAGTTGAGGCCGATGCGGTTGAGAATCTTGGTGTAGGCGGCAAACATCTTGTCGTAGGAGACGCCCGCGGCTTCGGGCGAGCGGTCAAAGCTGTAGCCGTCCTTCATCACGAATTCGCGGGCGCGCATGACGCCGAAGCGCGGGCGGCGCTCGTCGCGGAACTTCGTGCGGATCTGATAGAAGTTCACCGGCAGCTGGCGCCAACTCGTGAGCTCGTTGCGCGCGAGGTCGGTGATGACTTCCTCGCTCGTGGGCTGGATCACGAAGTCGCGCTGGTGGCGGTCCTTGAAGCGCAGAAGCTCGGGGCCGTACTTGTTCCAGCGGCCGGACTCCATCCAGAGCTCGGCGGGCTGCACGATCGGCATCGAGAGCTCGATGGCGCCGGCGGCGTCCATTTCCTCGCGGATGATGGTCTCCAGCTTCTTCTGGATGCGCAGACCCATCGGCATGATGTTGTAGACGCCGGCGGCAAGGCGCTTGCAAAGGCCTGCACGGATGGAGAGGATCTGGCTCGGGATCTCGGCGTCGGCCGGGGCTTCCTTGAGGGTGGAAATATAGAATTGACGCGCGCGCATGGATGTACCTGTAAACGCGCCGGCGCCAAGAGTCTCGGCAGCCGGCTTGCGGATCGGATGATTTTGTGAATTGTCGAAAAAAGTTGCCGTGCGGCTCGGGCGGCTCGTCAGCGCTCTGAAAAGAAGCGCCGCGCGCCCTGCCGCGCTCGTCCAGCCCCTTGACGGCTCCTTGTTTCTGAAGGCCCGGGGGCGGGCGGCGGCCGCCGCACATTCAAAACGCAACATTTTACAATAGGATCGGCTCCGAGCGGAAAACGCTCGGCAGACATCCCAAAGACCCGCCCGCAATGCCCTGACATTGCTTTTTTGAAGGGAATCGGATGAGGGCGCGTCGAGTCCAGGTAAGGAATTTTTGACCCCGAAGCACCACCCGAAAAGCAGCACCATGAACAGAAAGCAGATGAGCATTAAGGAAAAGATCCGGCAGAAGGGGTGGCTTGCGAGCATCCGCACCTTGATGCGCTTTGTGGCCGACCGCGCCTCCGAAATCGAGATCGTCGAGGTTGCAAGTTCGATGGCGCTGACGACGCTTCTGGCGCTCGTGCCGGTGTTGGCTCTGTCGCTTGCGTTGTTTGCGGCGTTTCCCAGTTTTGAGGGAGCAAGAAAAAGTCTCGAAGAGCTTATCGCGATGAGCTTTCTCCCCGAGCAGTACTCGAGCGTTCTCATCGGCTATCTCAACGAATTCACGAGTCACGCGGCAGGGCTGACGACATTCGGTCTCATCGGTTTGGCGGTTACGGCGCTTCTCTTGATCGACAAGCTTTTTGTGACCGTCAACCGCATCTTCAAGGTCAAGGCGATGCGCACGTGGCAGACGCGCGCGAAGATCAACTGCGCGCTACTTACGATTGGACCGGTGGCATTGGCGCTTTCCTTTTCGATCACGGTCAAGCTCACTGCGATGGCGCTTCAGGGGGTGGAGAGCAGCACCGCCTCGTTTTTGTACAGCTTGGGCCAGGTTGTGCTGCAGAGCTTTTGCTTTGCCGTGATCTACAAGTACGTGCCCGCCTGCCGCGTGCACTTTACGCACGCGCTCATGGGCGGCGTGCTCGTGGTGCTCTGCGGACAGATCGTGAAGCAAGCCTTCGAGTATTACATCACCGCGGGGACGCTCACCAACATCTACGGCGCCTTCGTGGCGCTGCCCGTGCTGATCGTCTGGATCTACATCGCCTGGTTTCTCTTTTTCGCAGGCGCGGCGGTGACGGCGACGATCCCCAAGCTCACGGCAGGGCGCTTTCTTGACAGCTACCGTACCGGAAACGACTTCCTCACGGGGTTGGCGATGCTGCGCGAGCTTGTGCTTCTGCGCTTAAAGGGTGAGCCCCCGATCATGACGACCGAACAGTTCTGCGACGCGGTCGATACCTACCCAGAGGCTGCCGAGCGCATTCTCTCGATGCTTGCCTCGGCGCGCTACATTGCCTCGGCCACGGGCGGCGAGGGTGCGCACGGCTGGGTGCTCGTGGTCGACACGCAGCAGGCGACGCTTCTCAAGATGTTCGAAACCTTCGCCGTGAGCGGACAAAATACGCTCGTGCGCGAGTCTCTGACCTGCGCCGATTCGGCGCAGGGGTCGCTTGCCCACTGGTGGCGGTCGCTCGCAGGAGCGAGCGCGCTCACGACGCCTCTGGCCCAGATTTTTGCCGAGCCTGATTCAAAGCCGGTTTCCGAGTCAACTGATGAGTCGGCTCCCGAGTCAGCCGATGCGCCCGAGGCGATTGAAACGACTGAAACGTCCGTCACGGTGTCCGTTCCTGCGTCCGAAACTGAAGGCGAATGCTCCCCGGCCGCGGCAGCGCCGGCAGAAATTGAGCCCTCCGCACAGGCAAAATGATGAGCCGCAGTCAGCCGCATAGAGCCGAACACAACACAAATCAAATCCATTTCAAACAAAGAGAATCCAAGTGCCCACGATCCTAGCTTTTGATACCGCAACCGAAGCGCTTTCCGTCGCGCTGATTCAGGGCGAGTCGGTGATCGACGAAGTGGTCGACGCCGAGCCCAACCGCCACACCGAAAAGCTCATTGCCGTCGTCGACGCCATGCTCGCCAAGCACGCACTGGCGCTTGCCTCGGTCGACGCGATCGCCTTCGGAGCCGGGCCCGGCGCCTTTACGGGACTGCGCGTAGCCTGCGGCGTTGCGCAGGGCATGGGCTGGGCGGCCGGAAAGCCCCTGCTTGCGGCGTCAAACCTCGAAGCCACCGCGCGGCATGCGGCAAATCTGGGTTTTCGCGGACGGCTTCTCGTTGCGCACGACGCGCGCATGCACGAGTGCTACATGGCGGTCTTTGAGGTTGAGGGTGATAAGGAAGGCGAAGTGAGTGTTCACCAGCTTGCCGCGCCCGAGCTTGTGAAGCCCGTGATGATTGCCGAGGCTGCCCGCACGCATGCCGTTGAGGCCGCTGCGGGAAGCGCCTTTGCGGCGTATGCCGAGGACATCATGCTTCCCGAGGGCACGACCGTGCTCGAGCCCTTTGCGACCACCGCGGCCGACATCGCCCGCGTGGGACTTGCGTTGTACATTGCGGGCCGCACGACGCGCGCCGAAGCGGCCGCTCCCCTTTACGTGCGCAACCGCGTGGCGCTCACGATCGAGGAGCGCCGCGCCGGAGAAAAGCTCTGATGACTGCCGAAAAAGACATCCAGGGCGAAACGCTTCGCGCGATGACCGCCTCCGACCTCGAGGCGGTGGCTTCTCTTGCCCGGCGTGCCGATCCTTTCGGGTGGACGCTTCGCAACTTTCAGGATGCGCTTGCCTCCGGCTACCCCATGACCGTGCTTGAGGTTGGGGGCGTCATCGCAGGCTACTGCGTCGTCATGATCGTGATCGACGAGGCCGAGCTTCTAGAAATCGCCGTTGATCCCCCGATGCAGGGCGCAGGGCGCGGAAAGACGCTTCTCGCGGCCGCTCTTGCCGCCGCGCGCGAGGGTGCGGCGCGGCTCATGCATCTCGAAGTGCGCGAGAGCAACGCGCGGGCGCGTAAAATGTACCGCTCAGCCGGTTTTTCCGAAGTCGGCCGCCGCCGCGGCTACTATCCGACGGCCGAGGGCAGGGAGGATGCGATCCTGATGACGAAGGATCTGCAGGCGCTCCCCGCACAGCAGGATTAAAACGAGCCTCAGGCTCGCAGACACAACAAAAGAACGACCGCAAAAGCCTCACTATATAGGCCACCTTCACCGGGAACCCATGTGATGACGTTAAGCCGAGAGCAAAGCCGGATCTGGCAGGCCATGAACATTGGCGCGCAGTGGATTCTGAGATCGTCTGAGGATCCGCTCCTAGCCGACGCCCCGCAGGCGTCGCGGCGCGCTGTTGCGCCTGCCGCTTCTGCCGCAGCGCCGGTCGCCAGCCTCAAGCCTACGACGCATTCGGCTCAGTCACTGCAGGCGCGGGTGCCGTCTTCGGCGCATCCCGCGGCAGCGCGTCTTGGCTCTTCTCCTGCGCCCGCACGTCCTGCGGCCGAGAAAAAGGCCCTTTCGACCATTACCAGCCTCAAGCCCGCAACGCGCGCTCCCGTTGCCGCCCGCACCCCCGTGCGTGCGCCCCGGCCGATGCCGCATGCGGCGAGTGCCGCGCACGAGGCCGTGGCCGACGCGCAGCTTGTTTCTGAAGTGAAAACCGCCCCGTGGGAGGCCATCCCCGACATCGTCAACCGCTGCCGCGCCTGCATGAAGGCCGACACGCGCCAGCACACGGTCTGCGCCGATGGGGCGCCAGGCTGTCCCATGGTGCTGATCGGCGAAGCTCCCGGGCGCGACGAAGATCTGCAGGGCATTCCCTTTGTTGGCAAAAGCGGCGAACTTCTCAATAAAATCCTTGCCGCCTGCGGTCTGCAAAGGGGGCGCGAGGTCGCCATCGTCAACGTTCTCAAGTGCCGCCCGCCGAGAAACCGTGATCCGCGCCCGGACGAGGCCGCGGCCTGCGCGGCGTTTCTTGACCGGCAGTTGGAGCTTCTCGCCCCCCAAGTGATCGTTCTCATGGGCCGGCAGGCGATGCAGCGGATTCTGAACCGCACCGACAGGCTCGATGCGCTGCGCGGCAAGCGCTGGACCCTTACGGTTGCGGGGCGCGAGGTGCCCGTCGTCGTGACGTATCACCCCTCGAGCCTCTTGAGAAATCCCGTGGACAAGGAAAAGGGGTGGCACGACTTCATCTTCGCCCGCTCGATTCTGCGCGAGCAAAAGAGTGAAAAAACGGACGTTTCCGGGGCGAGCACTTGACGTGAATCTGACGCGGACTTGACGAGATTCTTATCCCCAATCCCCCCAATCCTTAAGAACCCAATTTCGTAGGCCGAGCTTTCGGCCCACTCCCCAACACACGAGCATTACGACATGGAATTCGAACTTTGGTACCTGATCGCGGTTCCGCTTCTTTTTGCCTCCGGCTGGTGGCTGCGCGGACTTGATGCGCGCCAGCGCAAGGGCGAGCGCAACAACATTGACGATCAGTACTTCAAGGGCCTTTCCCTTCTTTTGTCCGACGAGCCCGACAAGGCGATCGACGTCTTCATCGAGGTCGTGCGCCTTGACGAAGACACGATTGAGCTGCACCACGCCCTGGGCAACCTCTTTCGCCGCCGCGGACAGTTTGACCGCGCGATCCGTCTGCACAGCTTTCTTGTGAACCGCGCCGAGCTTCCCGAGCGCGAGCGCGCCAAGGCGATGAGCGAGTTGGCGCTCGACTATCTGAAGGCCGGCATGTACGACCGTGCCGAGGCGGCTTATGAGGCTCTTGCCGACTTCAAGGGGCGCGAGCACGAGGCCAACGAAGCGCTCATGCACATCTA
>USAL01000059.1 GCA_900552545.1 uncultured Sutterella sp.
TGCGGGCTGCGCGGGGCTGGCCGCCGGGATCATGCTTCTTTTCATCGCCGCGGTCTCGGGCCTTGGGGTCATCATTGCCGCAAGCCCCGCGCTTTTTGCCGTAATCAAGACGGTGGGCGCCTGCTACCTTCTGTATCTGGGCATCAAGAGCTTTTTCAAGGACGCAAGCCGCACGGCGGGGCTTTTGAAGCACGCCGAAAACCAGCAGCCCGAGGGGCTTGCCGCGCAGTTTTCAAAGTCCGTGATCGTCTCGGTCACCAATCCGCAGCCCATCATCTTCGGCATCTCGGTGCTGCCGCAGTTCATCGATCCGAAGTTGGCCTACGTGCCGCAGGTGAGCATCATGATCGCCGTCTACGGGCTCATCGTCTTTTGCGTGATGTTGGCCACGGCCGTTCTTGCCTCGCACGCCCGGCGCTTTCTCTCGGGTCCCTCGGGCCCCAAGATCATCAACGCGATGACGGGGACCGTCTTTGTGGCGATTGCGCTCTGGGTGCTTGCGCAGACGTTCCTGCTCAACTGACGCAACAAAGGACTACGAAGCGGGGTGCAAGCTTGAGGCGGGCGCCCCTTTTTTCTCCCATCCCTTCCCCAACGCCCCGCCCACACCCGGCCTGCGCACTTCAATTGCCCGACGTGCGCTTTTTTCGCGCTGGGTTAGAATGTATTCTTTGACGCCTTGGCGCACCGTGCGCATATTGCCCGGTCAAGACTCCCCACCCGGATCGGTGCGGGTAAACCGCCCAAGGCGTACTGTTGTCCCGAATTTTTGTTGTACCGAACTGATTGCGCACGAGCCATTGCTTTGCGCGGTCTGCGCCCCTGCGGCCCCGTCTAGGCGCCCGCGTTTGAAACAAAAGGGCCTTGAGACCTCAAGACATCAAGAGGCCACGGCCCCCGCCGCCGTCAGTTCACTAGGAGAAAGACTCACCATGACCCACGTTGTTTGCGAACAGTGCATCAACTGCAAGCGCACCGACTGCGTCGACGTCTGCCCCGTCGACTGCTTTCACGAAGGCCCCAACTTCGTCGTGATCGATCCCGACGAGTGCATCGACTGCGCCGTGTGCGTGCCCGAGCGCCCCGAGGGCGCAATCTTTGCCGAAGAGGACGTGCCGGCCGATCAGACCGACTTCATCGCCATCAACGCCGAGCTCGCGCACCAGTGGCCCTCGATCACCCGCAAGAAGCCCTATCCGGAAGATGCCGACAAGTGGGTGGGCGTGCCCAACAAGCGCCAGTATCTGAAGCGCTAAGAGCCGCCTTGGGCGTCGTGCGACGCTTGAATAAAAGAAAAGCGCCGCACGCCGTCAGAAAAGTCAATCAAACCAAGACCGAACACCTCAATCTCACCATCAAGCCGCAGATGCCGCCTCGTTGATCGTTGATCATTGATCGTTGATCACGGCGCTGCGACCTCGCGATTCTGGAGTCGAATCAACCATGGCTGTTGTCCGTACTGAAGTCCTTGAAGCCGTTGCCGTCGCCGACAACGTGGTGCATCTCGAGCTTGCCGTGCCCGAAGGCATGCACTGGAAGACGGGCGAATTCGTGCGCGTGGCGCTGCCGGGCGCAACGGATTCCGAGTGGCGCTGCTACTCGATCGGCACGCCCGCCGGTTCAAAGGCGATCGGGCTGTTCATCGCCCGCGTCAAGGGTGGCGCCGTCTCGCCCAAACTCTGCGCCCTCAAGAAGGGCGACCCGATCGACATCGACACCGAAACGATGGGCATGCTCATCGAGGATCGGCTCGAAGCGGGCGGCAAGGACCTGTGGCTTTTTGCTACCGGCACGGGCGTGACCTCGTTCATCGCCGTCGCAAGCGACCCGGCGATCACCGAGAAGTATGAAAACATCATCCTCGTGCACGGCGTGCGCACCTGGGGCGAAACGCAGTACGTGGGCCACTACATCAAGAAGAGCCCCAAGCTTCAGGTAATGGCCTGCGTCACCCGAGAAAAGGGAGCGCTTCTGTGCGAGCGCGTGCCGTGTGCGCTCACCGACGGCCTTGCGGAAAAGACCGCGGGCCTCACGCTTGATCCGGCCCGCTCGCGCGCGATGATCTGCGGCAATCCCGCCATGGTGAAGGCCGTGCGCGAAGCCCTCAAGGAGCGCGGCCTCGTAAGCCCCCGTGCGGGCAAGCCCGGTCAGGTGCTTGTCGAAAACTTCTGGCTCTGATCGCCAGATTACGGAACTTCGGCGGAGAAGGAGGGATTCGAACGCTTTCGGCTCCCTCCTTTTTTCATTCCGCCCGTTGCAGAACCGCCATGACGTCGTCCTGCGTCTCAAGAGCAGCATCACCCTCTTTTCCTTCCCGCAGCATGAAGACATCCGCCCCCGTTTCCACCACGAACACAGTCCCCGCCAGCGGCATCACGCCAGAAGCGATTGAAGCACTGCTGCCGCAGACGCAGTGCCGGCAGTGCGGCTTTGACGGCTGCGCGCAGTACGCCGCGGCCATTGCCGCGCACCGCGCACCGATCAACCGCTGTGCGCCCGGGGGCGCGGTGGGCATTGAAAAGCTCGCGCGCGCCATGCACGAAGAACCAATCGCGCTTGACCCCGAGTACGGACAGGAACTTCCCTACAGCGTCGCGCGCATCCGCTCGCACGCGTGCATCGGCTGCGGTCTGTGCGCGGCCGCCTGCCCCGTGGAGGTGATCAGCGGCGTTCCCAAGCACCTCTATGCGGTGATCGAGCCCTACTGCACGGGCTGCGGACTGTGCGTGTGCGCCTGTCCGGTGAACGCCGTCGACATGCTCGAAGCAGGCCGCAAGTGGACGGATGACGACGCAAAGGCAGCCCGTCAGCGTTATCACGAGGCCCGTGAGCGGCGCGCGCGCATCCGTCAGGAGCGCACCGCAGCCGTTGCGCACGATGCGGCCACCCGCGCCTCGGTACTGGCGGCGGTGCTGGCCAAGGCGGGTGCAAAGCCGCAGTAAGCGCTTCATTGACTTCAAGCGCCCTCTCTTTAAGACTCCTCCAGCAAAAGGATTCCCCATGAACGACAACGGCCGCCGTGAAATTCTCGAGCGTCTCGCGCGTGAGCGTCCGGCCCCGCAAAGCGAGCTTGTTTGGCACAACCCGTTTGAGCTTCTGATTGCCGTGATGCTCTCGGCGCAGACGACCGATCAGAAAGTGAACGCCGTCACCCCAGCGCTTTTTGCACGCGCGCCTACGGCAGCTGCCCTGGCCGCCATGACGGCGGCCGACGTCGAGTCCTACATCAAGACCCTGGGGCTTTTCCGCTCGAAAGCCAAGCACGCCGTTGAAACCGCAGGGATTCTCGTGCGCGACTATCAAGGCCAAGTGCCGCAGAGCATCAAGGACCTTGTGAAACTGCCCGGTGTCGGCGAAAAAACCGCCAAGGTGGTGATGAACGTCGCCTTCGGCAAACCTTACGTTGCGGTCGACACCCACATCTTTCGGGTGGCGCACCGCACGGGGCTTGTGCGTGAAGCAAACGGCAGGACGCCTGCCGAGGTCGGCGCTTTCTTGGAAAAGCACCTCCCCGAGGATCTGCTTTTGAACGCCCACCACTGGATTCTTCTGCACGGGCGCTACTGCTGCACGGCCCGCAATCCGCACTGCGCCGAGTGCCCGATTGCCGATTTGTGCGAGTACAAGGAAAAGACCGCTTAGACGTCCTGTGATGCGAGGGGATGCGTGATGAGGAGCCCTGAAGGACATTGGACGCTTTCAGTGGACTCCCACCGCCACGCCCTCGCCCTCCTCTTTCGTCTTTGCGCCTTCCTTCCTCGCGCGGGGCTATATTGAGCCTTCAAGGGACTTCGCCGGCCTCCCGGCCCTCTCCTGAGGCCCTGCTCGATTTTGAGAATTTTCCTAAAGGCGCATCGTCACCATGCAAGCACTTGACTGGCAAATCATCGTCTGCGTCATTCTGGGCGCGGCCGCCGGGGGCTTTGTGAACGGCCTGGCCGGTTTCGGGACGGCGCTGATGTCGCTTGGGAGCTGGCTTCAGGCGATGCCCGCCCAGGAGGCCGTGCCGATCGTGGCGGCCATGAGCGTGATCAGCGGCGTACAGAGCCTGTGGCTCACCCGTGCGGGGCTCTCAAAGGGGATGAAGAGGCTGCCGAGGTTTCTCATTCCGGCGCTTTTGGCCATGCCCGCGGGCACGGCGATTCTGGCCTGGATCGACGCCTCGGCGATCAAGATCACGATTGCCTGCCTGATGCTTCTTTACGGCGTCTTTCTTCTGACGCGCCATACGCTGCCGCAGATCAAGCGCGAACACCCAGTCTGCGACGTGATCGTTGCCGCGGCTAGCGGCCTGTTGGGCGGCGCTGCAGCCCTGGAGCAAGCAGGAGACAAGCGCGATCCTCAGGCCCTTCAACGTCGTGATTCTGGGGCTAGCCACGGCGGTCTACGTCTGGCGGGGGTTCTTTACGCTCAATACGCTCGTGATGATGGCCATTGCCATTCCCGCCACGCTCATCGCCTCCCAGGCGGGCGTTGCGGTCTACAAGCGCTTGTCGGAGACAGCCTTCATGCACGTGCGCCTGTTGCTCATTATCGGCGGAGCTGCATGCCTCATCCTGCGCGTGACGTTTCTGGCGCTTTAAGGCGTCGTGGAGCCTCGACGGATTGCTCAAAAACCTGCAGGATATCGGCAACAACACCCCGCAAGCCTCTACCGTTGAAAGACGCAACGCTCACACGGCGGGGTTTTTCATGCCCGGAAAAAACGAAAGCGCCAACACCTCATTTGGACGCCGGGCACTCCCAAACCTCGCAAATCCCGGCCGCAGCACTTCACGCAGGGTAAAAAAAAAAGCCGGCGCCCTGAAAGCCCAGCCCTCTTAGGTTCCTTTTGCTCTTTCCCGGTCCCGACTAGTCGATCGCGCGATGCTTCGGGAAGAGCCGGCCCCAGATCTTCAAAAAGACGTTGGCGCAGCGCCCCGCCCCGAGTGCCGTGATGAGCGTGCCCTCGCGCAGGCCCACGATGGTGCCGAAGAAGATCAGACTCAGGATCACCGCCGCCACGACGAGGAAGATGTCCACGCCCATTCGGAGCGTCCCGAACGACCCGCCCCAGCGGTGCATGATGGTGAGCACCAGGCCCTCGGGCGGAAGAATGAGCAGGCGCGCATAGACCATGCCCGAAATGCCGAGGCCCGTCAGCACGGTGCCCGCCATTACCTGAAGACCGCACATCGCGAAGCTCGTGGGATTAAGAAAGGAGGTCATCCACATGGCCCCGTCGAACACGAGGCCGAAGAGCGCGCAGACCGGCAGCTGCTTGACGGCCTTCACGAGAAAGTCGCGACGATCGACGATCGTCTGCAGCACGAAGAAAAAGGCGTTGGTGGCAAAGACGAAAAAGCCCATCGAAAGTCCCGTGCGCTGAGACAGGACGATTGCAGCCGAGCTCACCGTGCCGGTGCCCAGTCCCGCATGCGTGACGGTCGAAATTCCGGTTGCAAGCACACAAAGCCCAAAGAGAAACATCATGAAGCGAAAAAACATGGCGCAATACTCACCGAAAAAAATCAAATCAACAAATACCGGAACAACCGCCGCCGTCAGCCGATACTCCAAAAGCTGACGACCTGAACACAGAAAGTGCGCGCACCTGATGCGCCGCTCGAAAAGCGAAGCACTTCCTTAGCCTTCCCCTGCCTTCCTCTCCCGACTCCAGGGACAAAAACGCCCCTGCGAGCCCCGCGGCGCGTCCTTAAAAAAAGACGAGCACCCGCAAGGCGCGCACGGACAACTCCTGAGAAAGGAGAGACTGCGGCCGAAACGCCGGCCCGCAGAACGGCACAACGGACACAGCACAATGCGCACAGCACGGTGCGGTGCGCATCAACCGAGGCACAAGAGCACGAAGGCGGAGCAAGGACGCAGGAACGCCGGGAGCCGCCGGCAGCGGCACGGCATTCGTCAGAAACGAAAACGGCCGCCGCAGGGCGCTTTTTCCGGATGGAGTTCTTATGTCGGAAAAAGACCTTGCATGAGGCCGTCGAAGGCGCCTTGCGCCCCCAAAAAAGAAGGCGCTGCGCCGCATCGTCTGTCGGATCGCGCAGTCAACAAATCAGGAAAAAGGAGGACTCCACAGAAATCAAAGCGGGCTCACTTGTGAAGGAGCCCGCCCGGTTGACTTCCATGAAGTTCCGACGTCCGAACGCTTCAACCACCGTCGCAACGTTGGTCTCCACGTTCATGGTCTACAAATCCCGATCCCTCCCAAAGCACCCGTTTCCCCTTGAAAACAAGGAAAAATCAAGGGACAACTGCGCCCTGATGCGTGATCGTCGCACTTTCAGCGGTGCGTCATTTTAGCGCATAGCCCTTCTTCTTGAGAAACTCGCCCATGAAGGGACGCCGCTCGCGCTTTAAAACCGCCTCAATCCCGTTGACCCAGGTGTCGTCGCGCGGGTTCTTTGCGCGCGAGCCGAAGTACTCGTGCATGCGAGCGTCGTAGTCGGCAAACGTCTCGGGATTGGCGCGGCAGTAGCAGTTTTCCATGACGGTAACCGAAAGCGGCAACCGGGGCTTCTGCTCGTTCTTGTAGGCCGGGTGTCCGAAGGCAAGGCCCAGAAGCGGAATGACGTCCTGCGGAAGCTCAAGGAGCTTGTCAACCTCAGCAACGCCGTTTCTCAAACCCCCGATGAAGCACCCTCCAAGCCCCTCGGCCTCAAGCGCCGCCATGGCGGTTTGCGCGCAGATGCCCACATCAAGCGTTGCCGCCACGAGCTGCTCGCTCCAGCCGAGATCGGCTTCGGCGACCAACTCGGCGTTTCTGCGGTAGTCCGCACAGAAAACCCAGAACTCGGGGGCGTCGAGCACCTGCTTCTGGTTGCCGGAGAGCTCCATCAGGCGGCGGCGCTTGTCGTGGTCCGTGATGCGGATCACGTCGACCATCTGCAGAAAGCAGGTGCTCGAGGCCGCAAAGGTTGCCTCAAGAATCCGTTTGCGGACGTCCTCGGCAACGGGTTCGTCAAGATACTCGCGCACGGAAACGTGGCTGCGCAAAACGTCGCCCAGATTTGCGGGTTGGGTCATGTTTTTTCTCCCATGTCCTTTTCGGGCTTCAGAGCCAAAAAGAACGGTAATCTGAAAATCCTGCATGTCGACTGAGGTCCTTGAGGACTCCGACAGCCGCCGACATGCGCTTTACCTCTTGAGCCGCTTCTAGCGCCAGCTCGCCTCGATCGCCTTGATCTCGCGGTAGAGGCTCTCGTTGACCGGCACGGCAAGTCCGACCTGCTTGGCCTTTTCAATGAGCGTACCGGAAAAGAACTCGACTTCGGTCGGACGGTGCGCGGCCGTATCCTGCCTCAGGCTCGGCATGCCCTCGGGGTCAAGCGTGTCGCCCAACCGCACGTACTCCTCGAGATCACGGTTGGTGACGTCGACGTTGAGCCGCGCCGCGAGGTCGACCACTTCCTGCATCGCCGCGATGTAGCGCTCGCGTGCCGGGCCCGGGTGCTGGATGCTTGCGAAGGTCCCTTCGACCACGGCCACGACCTGATTGATGCCGATGTTGAACATCCACTTGCACCAGATGCGCCGCTCGATGTCGTCTTCGTGCTGGTAGTGGATGCCGCAGTCGGCAAGAAACGCTTCAAGGGCCGCGAGCGCCTCGGCGCGCTCGGGGTGGGACTCGGGTACGCCCACGCAGAGCGTGCCCTGGTTCTTGCAGATCACCGCGGTGCCGGTGCGGCGGGCGGCCATGCCCTGCGCGACGCAGTGAACGACGGTGCCGCAGCCGATCTCGCGCTCGATGATCTCTTCGCTTGAGATGCCGTTTAAAAGCGAGAGGATGATGGTCTCAGGCCCCACGAGAGACTTGACCGAGGCAATCGCCTCCTTCAAGGCCGTCGCCTTGACGCCGAAGATGAGCAGATCGGCCTTGCCCTCGAACTTTTCGGGCTCGCTGAAGGTGAATTCGCACGGCCTGCCGTTCATCGTTGGGGGATTGGCACGGTAGCGGGCAAGACGCTCGCCGTCGGCAAGAATCGTCACGGCCTGTCTGCCGCAACGCTGGGCAATCAGATCGCCATAGAGAATGCCAAGCGCTCCCATGCCGATGATGGCCGCCTTTTTGATCGTTCGCATGTAAAAACTCCAAGACTGTCCCGGACGCCGGAAAAAGGACAACGAGCGAGGCGAGGGTTCGTAGGTTTGGAGAGAGCCATCCGCGCTGCCCGTTGGCGCATTCCCAAGGCGTCAATGCGGGTTAGATTGTACTGCGAGGGTTGTGGCGGCTGAGACTGGGTAGACGGGCTGACTTGGCGAAGGGGAAACGAGGGCCGCGCTGTTAGGAAAGCTCAAGCTCCGGCCACAACGGAGCAGTTTTGAGATCGACCGCAGAACGCTTGCCGGGTTTTGAAGCCTCGGCATAAAGAGGCACCACCGTCAGCGCCCCAGCCGAGCGATCCACCAATCGTTGCGCCACATACGTCCGGTGGCAGAAATTGGAATCGCGCTCAACGCAGAGCAGACAGCAATTTGTGGACTCAACAACCGGGAGCAGCTCCCGGATCTCCCTCTCCCGGTGGTCGAGGTACTTCATGAAATCGCGCGTGTCGGTGCTCCAGTTTCCATCCTTCTTGTAGCGATCCCTGATGAGCGACGGGCAGCCGAGCGCCTTGACGTGGCGGTACGCGATTCCTCGGGCCGCAAGCAACGGCACCAGAGCGCCTCTTGAAAATCCGGGCTTTCGCGAAAACGGAACGAGACGGACGTCGATCAGCGTCTTGACGCCGTTAAGCTCGAGCGCATCGAGCACCGCCGGCGCCGTTGCGCCTTCGTAGCCGATCGTGAAAACCTTCATCGGGTTGGAACACTGCAGAAAACACCCCCGAAGCAAAATTTACCCCGGCTTCTGCAAAGGCGAGAGACTGGCTCGTCCTCGTGGAGGCTCTTGCGGATTGGTTTGCGTGCGCCGCCGCGGCGGCTCAGTCTTGCGGCGCTTTGCGCACGAGTACGACGATACCCGACACCCGACCTCCACCGAATTCCCCGTCTAACTCTTTTGCGAATCCGCCTTGTGGCGGGCATCAAAATCAAGCCAAAATCGAGCCGATCCGCCAAACTTCGCTGCGATCGTCTCGGCCATTGTTTCGGTCAAGGCAATTCCGCCGCCCGGAAAGGACTCGAAGTCGGACGCATTGAGCCCCAGAGCGTCACGGATGGCCTCCTTCGTGGTCAAGCCATCTTCTTCTATGGCATCCTTAACCAAAGTTCCGGGCGGTATGGCCCCGTTGCTGTGAAAATTACTCGTCATTTCGTACGTCTCGCTGATTCTAGGAAAGGCATCCCTTCCATGCAAAGACTTCTCGAGCCCATCAGCCTTCAGTCCTCTGCCGCCTCCTCTCCGTCGCCTGAGGCCGACAAAGACGTCCCAACGACCGCCTCCAAGGCCGCAGTTCGCCGCGCGGGCGAGGCCTTGCGCAAATGCGACTCTCTCACCGAGGCCAAGTACAAGGAAGCCATGAGCGTTGTGTCCAGCTGGCGCTCAATGCATTTGCGGCCCATGAGGACAATTCATGCTCTCGTCGAACGGAAAATCAACGCGCTCGGGCTCAAGCGCACGATTGTTGCCTCGCGCGTAAAGCGCACGCCGTCGATCGTTGCAAAGTTGACTCGATTCCCCGACATGGGGCTTCAAAGGATGCAGGACATCGCGGGCGTCCGGGCCGTGCTCTCCAATGTGGACGACGTGCGGCGGCTTCACGCCGCAATCATGGATGGACGCCGCCGACAGTTGCCGGTCATTGCCCCGAAGGACTACATCGCCAACCCGAAGCCCGATGGCTACCGAGGCATTCACCAGGTCATCAAGTACCACTCGGGCTCGCCCAGATACGAAGCGTCAAGCGGCCTTCAGGTTGAGATTCAGATCCGTTCCTCCTTGCAGCACTACTGGGCGACCGCAGTTGAGACGCTCGGACTGATCGAGAAATCGTCCTTCAAGACGGGCATTGGCGACGAACGGTTCAAGCAATTTTTCCGGCTTGGCAGCGCGCTCTTTTCCATTCGAGAAAGGCAGCCCATCGTCGAATCGCTCCGGGACAAGACTCCGCGCGAGATCGTCTCCGAATGCATGGCGCTCGAAAAGGAACTTTCCGTCTTTGAAAAGCTTTCAGCGTTCACATCAGCGATCAGCGTTGTCTCCGGCGTGCCCGGGCAGAGCAATGATGCGCTCTACCTCATCATGCTCGACGCGGCGGCTGGAACCGTTTCGTGGGTTCCCTTTGCCAGGGCGCAGCAGGCGATTGCCGAGGAGCTCTACACGATGATCGAGATGAAGGAAAAGCAAAGTCCGCTCGTCGACGTCGTGCTCGCATCTGCCAAGGATATGCGCGACCTGAAGCTTGCGTATCCCAATTACTTCATCGACACGCGCGCATTCATCTTGAGCCTCAAAGCGACGTGCAAGGATTGCGGTCGATGAGGCGCTCGAACCTGACGTTGAC
>USAL01000060.1 GCA_900552545.1 uncultured Sutterella sp.
AACCATGCTCGCAAAGTTGTCCTCGTGACGATCGCCCTTGCCGACATTGCCCGGATTGATGCGGTACTTCGAAAGGGCCTGCGCGCATTCGGGGTAGTCCGCGAGAAGCTTGTGGCCGTTGTAGTGAAAGTCGCCCACAAGCGGCACGAAGACGCCCGCGTCGTCCAAGCGGCTTCTGATTTCGGGCACGGCGCGCGCTGCTTCGGGGGTGTTGACCGTCAGACGCACGAGTTCGCTTCCCGCACGGGCAAGCTCCGTTACCTGGCGCACCGTCGCCTCTACATCCTCGGTCGCGGTGTTCGTCATGGACTGCACGACGACCGGATTGCCGCCGCCCACGACGACGCGGCAGCTCTTGTGTTCGATCACCACCGCAGCCGACTGATGGCGGGCGGCGTAGACAGACTCTGTCATAAGCGTTGGTTGTTTCTTACTCAAAAGAAGGCGCCGCGGGGATTGCCGCGGACGTGAGCTCCTGCTCCGGCTCGACGCATTCGCTTTCAAGGCAAAAGCGGACTGCGGATTCCGAAGCGCCTTGCATCGACTGTCTCCGACGGCTGGGCGGGGCTTGGTGAGGCCCCCTAGTCCTTGCCGGGCAGAATGCCGAAGGCGCGCTTTTGCTCCACAAGGCGCTCGGCGCGGCGCGTCTTGTCCTTCACCTCGCCCGCGAGCTGTCCGCAGGCCGCGGCAATGTCGTCGCCGCGGGTCTTTCGCACCGTCGTGACGATGCCGGCATCGTTGAGGATCTTGGCAAAAGCAAGCACGTCCTCGCGGCGCGGCTGGTTGAGGTCGGAGTCCGGGAACGGATTGAAGGGAATCAGGTTGAACTTGCAGGGCACGTCGCGCACGAGGCGGATGAGCTCGCGAGCCTGCGCGGGCGCGTCGTTGACGCCGCCCAACAACAGATACTCGAACGTGATGAAGTCGCGCGGAGCCACCTTGAGGTAGCGCCGGCAGGCGGCCATCAGATCCTCAAGCGGATGCTTGCGGTTCACCGGCATCAGCTTGTCGCGCAGCGCATCGTTGGGCGCATGCAGACTCACCGCAAGCGCCACGGGCGCCTCGGCGGCAAGCTTGTCGATCTGATTCACGAGGCCCGAGGTCGACACCGTCACGCGACGGCGCGAAAGGCCGTAGCCGTTGTCGTCCAAAAACGTCTTCAGAGCCGGCACCACCGCCGAGAGATTCTGCAGCGGCTCGCCCATGCCCATCAGGACCACGTTGCTGATGATGCGATCGTTCGGGTCGGTCACGCCCGTCTCGCGGCGCAGCTCGCGCTCGGCCCACCAGAGCTGTCCCACGATCTCGGAGGTCTTGAGATTGCGGTTGAAGCCCTGCTTGCCCGTGGAGCAGAAAAGGCAGCCCATGGCGCAGCCCGCCTGGGTCGAAATGCACAGCGTCCCGCGGTCATCCTCGGGGATGTACACCGCCTCAACGGCGTTGCCCGCACCTACATCAAAGAGCCACTTGCGCGTGCCGTCGGCACTGCGCCGCTCGGTAATCACTTCTGGCGCTTTGATGTAGGCCAAGTTCTTCAACTTGGCCCGAAAGCTCTTGGCCAGATTGGTCATGGCGTCAAAGTCGTCCACGCAGAAGCGATGGATCCAGCGGGCGAGCTGCGTTGCACGAAACGGCTTTTCGCCGTGCTCGGCGCACCAGGCGCGAATGCCCTCGAGATCAAAGTCGAGCAGATTGACCCGCTCGTCGACTTCCTTGCGTTCGATTTCGGCCATGACCATTGTCTCTGTCAAAAAGCGTCCGCCCGATTAGCGGGAGTGAATCGCGAGCGTCGGGAAGAAGTAGGCGATCTCGACGGCAGCCGTTTCGGGAGCGTCGGAGCCGTGCACGGCGTTGGCGTCGATGCTTTCGGCGAAGTCGGCGCGGATCGTGCCCTTCTCAGCCTTCTTCGGGTCGGTGGCGCCCATGAGCTGGCGGTTCTTGGCGATGGCGTCCTCACCCTCGCGCGCCTGGCTCATCGCGGGGCCGGAGGTCATGAAGTCAACGAGCGCCTTGAAGAAGGGACGCTCCTTGTGCACGGCGTAGAAGCCTTCGGCTTCGGCGCGCGAGAGCTGACGCATCTGGGCAGCAACGATCTTCAGACCGTTGGTCTCGAAACGGGAGTAAATCTTGCCGATCACGTTCTTGGCAACGGCATCGGGCTTGATGATGGAAAGAGTACGCTGAACAGCCATCGTAGTTCTCGATTAAGTTAAAAAAGAGGAAAAAGGGATTCGCTGTGGGCGGCCTGCGCCTTCGGAAATGAAGCGCTGCAGCAGCTTTTTGGAGCCGCACCCGCTTCGTTCGTTGAACGCACAAAACCACCCGCGGGGCACGAATTCCTCGCTTCGGCCCCGGCAGATGTCAATTGGAGCGCAATTTTAGCATGCGCCCGCCCGTGCTTTTTCTACTGCGCGGCAGGCTCCGCGGCGGGGGATTCGCAGGCTTGGGCCTCTTCGGGCGCGGCCTTCTTCTCGGGCTTGGGACCGGGTTCAAGCACGGCGATGCTCTCGACGTGGCCCGTGTGCGGGAACATGTTCATGACGCCCGCGGCGCGCACCTTCCAGCCGCCCTCGTGGGTGAGGATGGCGCAGTCGCGCGCAAGCGTCGCAGGATTGCACGAGACGTAGACCACGCGCGCCGGACGCAGGTCAGTCGCGGCAAGCACCTGGCTCACGGCCTGGGCGCCCTCGCGCGGCGGGTCGATCAGCATGCGGTCGATGCCGCCCATGCGGTTCCAAAGCTCGTTCCAGTCGTTTTCGCACCAGGTAAAGAGGTTGCGGGCGACGAACTCGGTCTTGGCGGCAAGGCCATTAGCCACTGCGCCGGCGCGCGCGCGCGCGACCAACCCTTCGCTTCCCTCAATGCCCACCACGCGGGCGCTGCGCGTTGCCAGAGGCAGCGTGAAGTTGCCGAGGCCGCAGAAGAAGTCGGCGACCTTCATCGACTCGTCAAGCCCGAGAAGGCGCACGGCGCGGCTGACCATCTCGACGTTGAGCCGGTGGTTGACCTGCGTGAAGTCCGTGGGCTTGAAGGCGATGCGCACGTTGAACTCGTCGAGCACGAGCTTGAGCCTGTCGGCCGCCTCCGGATGCATCGGCGCGGCCGACGCGGGGCCCTTCGTCTGAAGCCACATGTCGACCTTGTACTGCCCGGCAAACGCTTCGATCTTTGCGACGTCCTCGGCCGTCAAGGGCTCAAGGATTCGCAGCACGAGCGCCGTGTGACCCTCGCCGTCGACCGCCACCTCGATCTGGGGCAGACGCTGCGCGATCGTAAGCGACTCGACGAGCTTTCGCATCGGCACGAGCATGTCGGAGACGTGCTGCGGCAGGATGTGGCACTCGGTCATGTCGGCCACGTAGCTCGAGCTCTTTTCATGAAAGCCCACAAGCACGCCGCCCTTCTTGGCGACGTTGCGCACCGTGAGGCGCGCGCGGTGACGGTATCCCCAGAACTCGCCGTAGAGCGGCGGCAGAATCGTCTCGGGCACGACCTTTCCGATGTGCCAGAGCGCATCGGTGAGCACGGTCTGCTTGAAGTCGACCTGCGCGGCCGGGTCAAGATGCTGCATGGCGCAGCCGCCGCAGCTGCCGGGCCCGATGCCGAAATTGGGACAGCACGGCGTCACGCGCTGCGCGCTCGGCTTGAGAATTTCAGCAACGCGCCCGATCGAGAAGCTGGGCTTGCTGCGCAGCTCCTCATAGCGCACGCGCTCGGTGGGCAGCGCCCCTTCGATGAAGACGACCTTGCCGTCGCGATGCGCAACGCCGCGCCCGTCGATGTCGAGCTTCTCGACGTCGACTTCGTACTGCGCGCGGACTTTTTCCTTACCTCGGCTCATGAGTGGTGTTCTTTCTTGTCAAAAAGAGCCCCGCCTGCGGCGGAGCCCTGAAGCGTTTCAATCAAATTGTTGAGGTCCCGTGTGGATCCCGTGCTGTTTTTGGGAGGGCGCCTCGCCCTCGTTGGAGCATAAGCGAGCCCTGCTCGGACCTTCTTGGGTCCGTGTTCTTAGGCCGCATGGGACCAACTGCGAACCGCACGCGGACGGCGACGCCCGCGTGAGACGGCTCGCGATTTTTCTTCTTGGGCTACTCGCGCCGCTGCAGATAGAGCATCGGATCGAGCGGCTTGCCCTGGCGGATTTCAAAGCGCAGCTTCACGCGGTCGGCGTCGCTGTCGCCCATCTCGGCGATCTTCTGACCGGCGCGGACGGTTTCATTGATGCGCACCAGAAGCTTCGAGGCGTTGCCGTAGACCGTGATGAGGGGCGTTGCTCCCTTGCCGGGCAGGCGGATGTTGTGGCGGATGATCACGAACTGTCCGTAGCCCTCGGTGTTGTTGCCCACGTACTGCACCGTTCCATCGAGAACGGCCATGATCGGGTCGCCCTTGTTGCCGGCGATGTCGATGCCGAGGTTGCCGGTAGCGGCAAAGTCGGCGATCACCTCACCCTGCACGGGCCAGCGGATCTCGATTTCGCCGCGGGCGGCGGCCTCCTTCACCTTCTGCTCCTGCTCGGCCTTGCGCTCGACAACCTCTTCGGGCGTAGCGGGCCGCTCGGCGGTGGTGATCGTACCCACGGCAAGCGTCTCGCCCTCGGAGACGTTGGCCTGCTGCTCGTAGGCCGCGCGGTTGGGCGCTGAGCCGTCGTCGCGGCTCACCGGCACGACGAGCTCGCGGCCGATCGAAAGCGTCGTCGGATCGGTGATGCCGTTTAAGGCCATCAGCTCGCGAGGATTGCAGCCGTAGCGCACGCTGATGTTGTAGATCGTATCGCCTTCGGCCACGGTGTGGGTGCGGCCGCTCGACTCAGGCTGCGGCTCGGCTTTCAGATGCGAAGGCTGGCTCTGCACCGGAACCGGCACGCTTTGAGCAGACTGCTCGGGCAAAAACGACGACGTCCCAGGCGCGGGCGCACTGCGATCCTCCACCGGCGCCGTGAGATCCACCGAGGAACATCCGGCAATCACAAGCGCAGCCGACGTAACGCAGACCAAAGTTCGCAATCTCATGGATGTGTTGCTCCAGCAAAAAACTTTTTGAAGACAAGTTTTGATTTTAGCCGCCGCGCTGGGCTATTTCATCCAGTCGGAGGCGCGGCCGATCAAGGCGTGATCGGTGAGATCGATCTGCAGAGGCGTCACCGAAACGCGTCCGTGCTGCGTGGCGTAGAAGTCCGTGCCGGGGCTCGCGTCCCGGGGCTTGCCGGCTGCGCCGAGCCAGTAGATCGGCATGCCGCGCGGATTGATCTCGTTGATGACGTTTTCGGCCTGATGGCGCCGTCCCAGGCGCGTGACTTCGATTCCCTGCAGCGCCTCAAAGGGCATGTTGGGAATGTTGACGTTCAAAAGCACCGCGGGCTCATCGGCAGGCTTGCGCGCGAGCAGGCGTTCGGCGACGATGCCCGCAACGCGGGCGGCCGACTCAAGCTCGCCCCAACCTCGGTCGGTCTGGCTGAAGGCAATGGAATTGATGCCGAAGATGTAGCCCTCGATCGCGGCGGCCACAGTTCCCGAATACATCGTATCGTCGCCCATATTGGCGCCGCAGTTGATGCCCGAGACGACCAGATCGGGCCGCTCGCCCAAAAGCCCCGTGAGCGCCATGTGCACGCAGTCCGAGGGCGTGCCGCTCACGACGAAGACATCGTCGGCCGTTTTCGTCACGGTAAGCGGCCGGTTGAGCGTCAGAGAATTGCTCGAGCCGCTGTGGTTGTGCTCCGGCGCGACGATCGTCACCTTGCCGAAGCGGCGCATTTCCCGGGCAAGCGCGCTGATGCCCTCGGCCGTATAGCCGTCATCGTTGCTGACAAGAATGTGCATGCTTGAAAAATGGTGTTGGCAAAAAGAAAAAACAAATGCCGATCAACCGCAATTCTTGCACGAGGCCGGCCGTCTCAGCGCCCGCCCCCGCACCGACATACGGCGGCCGCGGGCGGTCGAGAATCGATTGCACCGCATCCCCCGCACGGCGGCGTGCATTGAGAAGCAGGAAAAACAGCCAATAAAAAAAAGAGACGCAGCTGATTTGCAAACGTCTCTTTTTTTCCTGGAATTCTGGTCGGGGCGGCGGGATTCGAACTCGCGACCCCTTGCACCCCATGCAAGTGCGCTACCAGGCTGCGCTACGCCCCGAACGAGTTGCGTATATTACGCACGTTTCAGGAAAAAATCAAGCAGAAATTTCTCCCTTTGCCTGACTTTTACTGAAGATGATTGTTTTTATTAGAAATTCTTTCCGAAAAGACCTGCAATCGACTTGAGCTGCTCGAGCGTATACGCAAGCTTCTGCTCGAGTTCGGCGTTGCGCTGCTGCAGCGCGGCATAGACCCCAGCCGATTGGCCGGCCTGCATCGTGCTCTGCTCAAGCTTGCCTCGAAGGTCAGCGGCCTCCTCGCGCGCGGACTCAAGGTCTCTGCCGCGAGCGGCAAGCTCCTCTTCACGGGCGGCAAGCGCCCCGGAAAGCGAGGCGGCCTGAGCCTGCACCGCCGCAAGCTCGGTTAGAGCGGCAGTCTTTCCCGCACGCTCGGCTTCAAGCGCCTCTTCGGCGGCCTGCGCACGCGCAAGCGCCTGCTCAAGCTGCGCGGCAAGCGCTGCGGCGCGGGCCTTCACGGACTCGGCTTCAGCACGCAGCTGCTGCTCGGTCTGGCTCCACTGCTGCTGGCGCGCCGCGTTGAGCGCGGCCGTCTGGCGAGCCACATCCAGCTGTCCGCGCACGTCGGCCAACGTCTCTTCAATGGAGGGCGTCAAGGCGGCCGCAGGTGCCGCCGGGGCGGCAGGCTGCTCGACGCGCTGCTGGGGCTGCGGCTCAACAGACTGTGCGGCCTGAGGCTGGGGCTGTACGGCTTGAGGCTGCGACGGCTCGGCCGGACGCGCCTGCGGGCGGACTTCAACCCCGCCCGGATACTGCACCGGAAAGGCGCGCTCGCGGCTCAAGCGTTCCTTGGCCTGCTCGATCGTGAGATGCTCGCCGTAGAGCAGCTTCTTGATGCGCCGCAAGAGCGCCACATCGTTGACCGTGTACTGCGTCTTGCCGGCACCGCTGCCGAGTTCGGGGAAATGCCCCTGCCAGTAGCGAACGATGTAAGGAATCAGACCGCACTGAGCGGACACTTCCTGCAACGTATAAAAGCGATCCTGATGCGTGACGTCAGTCATTTTTGCTGCAAAGTTCAAAGGTAAAAAGAGGCCGGTGATCGCGACATCACCGGCCTCATGATGGATTCAACGGTGCGCGACGGTGCTTAAGTTTAGCCGATCCCGGTCGCTGTGCAGACCGCTGCGGCATCATCCTTTCGGCGCCGTCGGGCAAAGAGCGCTAGTGCTCGTCGCCGGCCTCCGCAGAGGGGTCGTGAAACGTGGCGACCGACTCCCGGAGGTACGGTGCGGGAATGAAGGCCACCACGCGCCGCGCGCTCACCATGTGCTCCTCACCCGTTCGGGGATTGCGCCCCGGGCGTTCGCCCTTGCTGCGGGTATGAAACGTCCCGAAGTTGGCAAGCTTGACTTCACGGCCGTCAACCAACGCCGTCTGCATTTCCTCGAACATGGCGTCAAGCACCGAACTTGCCTCGGTGCGGCTCAGGCCAAGCCGCTCGTTGAGGATGTCGATGAAGTGCATCTTGGTGAGCGTCGTTGAGTTGGCGGGACCCGTTTCAAAAAACTTGTCGTTGTTCAATCCTCTGTAAACGGTTGGTGCGGTACTGTCAATCATTTTTTCTTTCGAATTCAATCGTTTAGCGTTGTTTCCAGCAAAGAGCGCGAATCATACACGCTTTTTAGGCGCGCAGTTTCGCACCCAGTCCGGAGAGAACGTCGACGACCGCTTCGAAAGCCGCCTCGGACTGCGCCTCGGTAATGGCTTCCTCGCCGCGCGAGACGAGCGTCATGCGGAAGGCCATGCTGCGCTCTCCGCTTTCGCCCGCCATGGGCGCGTAGATGTCAAAGAGTCGGAACGAGTCGATGATCGCGCCCGCACGAGTGCTCGCGCGAAGCTTCTCGACGGCGTCGCTCACCTGCTGCCAGGTCAGTCCCGCGGGCACCGTCACGGAAATGTCGCGGTGCATCGGCTGGAACTTGCTCACGGCCTCGGCCGCGGGCACCGGCGTGCGCAGGATCGACTCGACGTCGAGTTCGAAGACGACCGGCGCCTTAGGAAGCCCGTAGGTGTGGCAAAGACGCGGATGCAGTTCGCCAATAAAGCCGATTTCCTTGCCGTCGAGCAGAATCCGGGCGCAGCGGCCCGGGTGCAGCGCCGGGTGCTTGCAGGGCTCAAAGCGCGCCTCAAGCGGCGCAATGAGCGACTCGACGTCGCCCTTGACGTCGTAGAAGTCGACCGGGCGCTTGGCAACACCCCAGTGCTCCTCGTGCGCATCGCCGTAGGCAAGGCCCGCGATGTGCTGGGGCTGGCGCACGCCCTTGACCGAGAACGGGCCGTCTTCGACGGTCTCGTCCGGGAAGAACACGCGGCCGAGCTCGAAGACGCGCACGAACTCCGCCTTGCGGTTCAGATTGAAGCGCAGGATGTCGACCAAGCCGCTGATGAGCTGCGTGCGCATCACCGAGAGCTGGCTAGCGATCGGGTTGAGCAGGCGGATCGGCTTGTCGTTGCCCGCGAAGTCCTTCTCCCAGGCCTCTTCAATGAAGCTGAAGTTGATGAGCTCCTGATAGCCGCGGCTTGCGAGCATGCGGCGCAGGTCGTGCGCACGGCGCAGGCCTTCGGGGCGCGAGCGCATCGCGCAGCGCGCCATCGGGGGCAAATCGGGAAGCTTCTCGTAGCCGTAAAGGCGCGCGACCTCCTCGACGAGATCCTCTTCGATTTCAATGTCAAAGCGGTACGTGGGCGAGACGACGACGAAGTCGCTTCCGTCGCGCGTGAATTCAAAGCCCAGGCGCTTGAAGGCTTCGGCCATGAACTCCTCGGGGATACCCACGCCCACGAGCTTACGGCAGCGCTCCGGACGCATGCGCACCACGCGCTTGGCGGGCACATTGACGCACTGATCGTCCACGGGGCCCACCTTGGTCTCGGGCGTGCCGCAGATGTCGAGCACGAGCTTGGTGATGTACTCCATGTGCTCGACGTTGCTGCCGAAGTCGACGCCGCGCTCAAAGCGGTGCGCCGCATCGGTCGAGAAGTTGAGCTTGCGGCAGCGGCCCTGGATCTTCTGCGGATACCAGAAGGCGGCCTCAATGAAGAGGTTCGTGGTGTCGTCGGAAATCGCGGTCTTTTCGCCGCCCATGATGCCGGCGATCGCTTCGGGGCCGTTGTCGTCGCACACGACGCCGTAGTACTCGTCGAGCACGGGCTTGTCGCCGTTCAGAAGTTCGAGCGTTTCGCCCTTCTTGGCCCAGCGCACCGTGATGTCGCCTTCAACCTTGTCAAGGTCAAAGAAGTGCGACGGGCGTCCGAGCTCGATCATCACGTAGTTCGAGATGTCGACGAGCGCCGAGATCGAGCGCTGGCCGCTGCGCTCAAGGCGATCCTTCATCCACTGCGGCGTGGGAGCCTTGGCGTTGAGGTTGCGGATCACGCGGCCCACGAAGCGGCCGCAGAGGTCGGTCGCCTCGATGTGCACGGGGCGGCGGCACTCGCACGTCGCAGGCACGACCGGGAACTCGGGCAGCGTCAGGGGTGCGCCGGTCTTGGCGTGCACGTCGCGCGCCACGCCGATGACGCTTAAAGCATCGCCGCGGTTGGGCGTGAGCTTGATTTCAAAGCGCTTGTCGTCGAGGTGCGCCCACTTGCGGATGTCTTCACCCACGGGAGCCGAAGGATCGAGAATCCAGATGCCGGTGTGGTCTTCGCTGATGCCGAGCTCACGCGCCGAGCAGAGCATGCCGAAGCTTTCGACGCCGCGCATCTTGGCCTTCTTGATCTTGAAATCGCCCGGCAGCACCGCGCCGATCTTGGCGCAGGCAACCTTGATGCCGGCTCGCACGTTGGGCGCGCCGCAGACGATCTGCAGCACTTCGCCCGTGCCGGCGTCAACCTTGCAGACGTGCAGATGGTTCGAATTCTGATGGTCGACGCACTCGAGCACTTCGGCCACGACCACGCCCGAGAAGTCCGGGGCGATCTGGGAGACTTCCTCAACCTCAAGCCCGGCCATGGTCATGGCTTCGGCAAGTTCGTCCGTTGAGAGCGCCGGATTGACATAATGGCGCAGCCACTCTTCGGTAAACAACATTTCTTTTCTGACTCCAAAACCGGGTTATTCGTTGAACTGACGCAGGAAGCGCAGGTCGCCTT
>USAL01000061.1 GCA_900552545.1 uncultured Sutterella sp.
TGAAGTCGCCCGCACCGTTCTTCATGGCCTCAACAGCCATGTCCACGTCGCCGTGGCCCGTGACGAAAATCACAGGCAGGGTCATCTTCCGTCGATTCATCTCTGAAAAGAGCTGCAGCCCGCTCATCTGCGGCATGCGCACGTCAAGAACCAGGCAGCCGGATTCCTCCTGCGGCTCCTGCAGAAACTGCGCCGCACTCGTATAACAACGAACCTTCCAGCCGGCCGCCCGCAGCATGAAGCGATAGGAGGCGAGCATTTTCTCGTCGTCGTCGACCACGCGCACCAAAGAGGCCGCCTGCACGCGCTCAAGCGGCAAATCATCCTGCGCTGAGGTTTTGTCCATCACGCACTCCTTCGACTTCATTCAAACACTTGGGCAGGGTCAGCACGGCCTTGAGCCCGATCGGGTCGTTGCGTTCAATGGAAAGTCTGCCGCCGCAGGCCTCCATGATGCGCGCCGAAATCGCAAGCCCCATGCCGAGCCCCGTCGACTTGGTGCTCAGCTTTGGCGAAAACAGATCCTGAAAAGCCGACACGTCCACGGTGGGGCCATTGTCGGCAATCGTGAGCCGCCACACGGATTTTTGGTCTTCCAACACCACTTCAATGCACGGCTCGACAACGCCTCGCATGGCGTCGGCGGCGTTCTTGAACAAGTTGAGGATCACAAGCGAAAGCTCGACGGCGTCAGCCGAAACGAAGGCTTTGACCGGCACCTGAACGAAGATCTCGGGCGGATTCTTCGCCAGAAGGCGAAAGTCCCTCACGGTCTGTTCAACGACCTGCTTGAGCTCGACCCTGGCATTGTTTCTTCCCACCCCCGTCTTCACATAGCCGCGCACCCGGTCGATGACGGCGCCGGCTCGTCGCGTCTGCCCGATGATTTCCGAGGCCGCCTCACCGATCATTTCGAAGGTTTCCTTGTCTGAGCCTTCTGAAGAGCCGCGTTCAGCAAAGGTTCGAATGCCGTCGGCGAAATTGGCGATGGCGCCCAGAGGCTGCTTGAGCTCGTGGGCCACCATGTTGGAGAGCATGCCGACAAGGCTTGCCCGCTCAAGCGACTGCAGGCGGGTCTGCGTCTGGATCACTTCGTTTTGAGCCTTTTCGCGCTCGGCCATCACCGCCCGAAGGCTTTTGGTCTTGCGACGGACTTCAAACGTCACGAAGACCGTGTGCCAGAAGCCGAGGAATAGAAGCGTGGACAAGCCGAGCACAACCCAGCGGTACTGCATCCAGACGCGCTCGAACGTCCACTGGCGAAGATACCTGTAGTGGCCAATCCGCAGTTACCGAAAGAGCTCGTCGATGCGCGTGAAGTCGCTTGCAACGCTCCAGTAGCCGCCCATCTCGTCGGACAAGCTGAACAAGGCCGCGCAGGCTTGTCGGCTTTGTTCGGGCTTTGCTTCAGTGGTTGCGGCAAAAACCCAGTCGGGGTAGAGCTCGGTCGACGTGCTGCAGCGAAGGCGGGGATCGTTTTTGGCACCGATGACGCGAAACTCATCCTTGGCAAGCAGCCCCTTGGCCGTCATTTCCTCAATCAGACATGTCCGAACCATGCCGACGCGGCTTCGCCCCTGACGCATCTGCTCCAAAACACTCTGCATCGGGTAGCCCGTGTAGGAAATCGAGGCAAAGAAATGCTCCGGGTCGTAACCCCTGGCACGGATCTCGCCCAGGTGCACGGCAAGCCCGCCGAATGCGTTTGGCGCCACTGCCAGAGCCGATTTCCCGCGCATGTCTTCAAACGTCCGAATCTGCTCGTCGTCGCTGCGGACGAAGAAGACGCCGCCCAAGCTGAAATTGGGATCATCAGCCTGGGCGATCTTGAGCGTTGCCAGATGCCTTGCCTGCCCCAAAAGCTGCATGTGGGAGAAGATGCCGGGATTTGAAATGAAGTAATCGAGCTTCTTGTCGCGAACCGCCTGCGGCAGCGAATCCAGGTCGTAGTAGGAGAGCTCGATGCGCTGCTGCCAGACGCTTTCGAGCACCTTGACGGTTTCGGCAAAAGACTGCGTGCTCGTTGAATTGCCGACGGTGCTGAGAATTCCAAGCCGCACGCATTCGGGGTCATTGACGGCGAGCGCGGGCGAGGACGCCGCACACGAAGCGAGCAGCGCAAACAGAAACTGTAGATACCGCCTTGAACTCGATTTCATCGCCGTCTGCCTACACCCGAACCGTTGAGCCAGATGGAAAAATCTTATCAGCACGCCTGCGGGCGGCCCCTTAGCGATTGAGGAACTCGCCGACAAGCTCCTCAAGCAAAACCGTCAATTCGATGGCAATCGCATTGTCGGGCTGCTTGGCGCGAAGCTCTTTTTCAAGCCAGGGCAGCCAGCTCAAATGATCCCGACAAAAGCTCTCTGCGTCCTGCAGATACTGCTCGTCGCCTACGAGGCGCGCCCAGAAGGCGAGCATGACGCCGAGGTGATCGGCCGGTTCGTGCAACGAAGCATCCGGCGCAAGATCATGCGCGTACATCACGGCAAGGACTTCGTCTCTGGGGTCCTGCATCACCAGTCCCGTCAAGGCGACGCTTTCGTGAGGCGTCACCGAGCCCTCGCCCAGACCAAACGCCCGCGTCCAACTGCGATCAAGCTCTTCGACGCTTGCCTCTTCAAGAAGCACGGCGACCTTGTGAGCCTGCCGTCCCAGAGCCGAATCCTCTTTCTGTAACGCCTGCGTCATCGCCCGGAGGCTCTCGGGGACCGAGCCGTCGGCCCCTTTGAGCATCCAGTCGGAAAACGTAAGCGAGGCAAGTGCAATCACCGGATAAGAAAGATGTGCGCTCACCGCTTCGGCCCTCCTACTTCACAGCCGGCTTGCGCGCCGTATAGAGCACGCTCGGCTTGGTCTGCTGAACCAGTTCGCGCGGCGCTCCCACGGCTTCGAAGGTCGCGTCGGGATGGAGCTTGCGAAGTTCCTCAAGCGGACCGCACTCAAGCGCGCGGCCGGGGCACGATGCCACGCAGGCGGGTTTGAGGCCGGCGCGCAGACGATCCACGCACATGTCGCACTTGGTCATGTGCGGGTGCTCGGGCGTACCCATGGCCGTCTTGTCGAGCGGCTCGAAGTACTGCGGTGCACCCCAGGGGCAGGCGCGGGCGCATGCCCCGCAGCCGATGCACTTGTCGCTGTCGACGATGACGGCGCCGAACTCCGTTTCCTTGCTGATCGCCTTGACGGGGCAGACCTTAACGCAGGCCGGATCGGCGCAATGGTTGCAGGACATCGACATCGGCACCACTTCGACATTCGGAGCGCGCGTACCGAACTCAAAGAACTGCACGCGACGCCAGGTTTCCTTCATGTCGAAACTGCGCAGGTATTCGTAATTGGAAGCCTTCTGCGTCGTTCCGGCCTTCCAGTCCTTGGGCTCAGCGAGCTTCTTGAGCGAGTTTTCTCCAAGCGCATGCAGCTTGGCGTCCCCTCTTCTGCCTTCATTCCATTCCTTGCAGGCAACGGTACAAGTGGCACATCCCAGGCAGCGCTTTTGATTGAAATAAAAACCCCACTGTGTCATTTTTTCTTCCTTGACGAATTCGTTTCAGATCACTTCAGTGCCGGCAGCTCGGCGCTCACTTCGCAAACGCAGCCGCCTGCGGCAAAGCCGCCCGACTTCGTTGTCTGCAGATGCAGGTACGGGTCGCCCGCGCCGATGTCGCGGTCAATCGTGAGCGTGTTGACGGCGCCGCCCACGTCGACGGGAACGCGGTGTCGCTTCACCTTTCCGCTGCCGTCTTCGTCAAAATACGCATCGAAGAATTCCGTCTTGCTCGGCTGATACCAGGCGCCTTCGCCGATGGACACCACGCCGGGAAGCTGGCGCAGCGTGACCTTGGCCGGGATCTTGATGCAGCCGGCTTCCGTGTAGACATACACGGGAGCGCCGTCGCGAATGCCGCGAGCCTTGGCCGTCCGGATGAATCGTCACGGCGTGCGGGAACACGTCCTGAATCATCGTCGTGTTGTCAAAGGACGAGTGCGAACGATTGGGCATGTGAGGCGTCGTGTACTGCAGCGTGTAGGTACGGCCGGAAGCATGCGGAGTCTTTTCCATGATGTCTTCGTAGCCGTCGGCCGGACGGACGTACTGCGCACGTGCAATGCCGCCCTGAACGCGTCCGCGGGCCGCGAGCCACGGAGAGTAGAAATTGATGCGGCCAGTATCGGTCGGGAATTCTCCGGGCTTGAACTTGGCAGCCGCGATCACGCTCTTTTCCGGCGGAACGGGCAGCTGAAGATTGGCTTTTTCGAGCATCTCTTCAAAGCTCGGCAGCTTCATCTCCGGATCCACCTGCTTGTAGGCTTCGGGGAGCTTGGCCGTCTTCCACTGCACGCGCATCACGTCCAGATCGGTCATGCCGTGGCGGCCCCAGTCGAGCCCCAGACGCTTGGCGATCATTTCGTTGATGGCCACGTCGCTCTTTGCTTCGTACATCGGGCTGACGACGGCATTGACGACGTTCATGTCGGTCTTCACACGGCTTCCGGTAAAGAAGCTCTCCTCGAGATGGGTGATCACCGGCAGAACCAGATCGGAGTAGCGCGCGGTCGTGCTCATGAAGCGTTCGTAGCTCAGAACAAAGTCAAGCTTCTTCCAGGCGAGGATCTTCGGATTGATGGAGGAACGCTGGTTGAACGGATCGGCCGAACCGCCGCCACGCCAGACCATGTCGATCTCGATTTTTGCATCCGGTCCCAGATCGATGCCGTTGATGCCGAGCACGTCGGCTCGAATCTGCTCAGGCGTGCGCGAGTCGCGGCCCGTCGTAATGACCCGGCTTTGCATGTACTGCGAGAAAAGCAGGGCGTTGAACTTCTTGGAGCTGCACATCGCAGGCGCCTTTCCGAGTTTCATCGCCATGCCGTCGACCGGCGCGAGCGAGCCGATGCCGCCGCCGCGCACGGTCACGTTCCCCGTCATTGCCGACAGGCACAGCAGCAGCCAGACGTGGTACATGCCGTTACCCGTACGCTGGGCGCCGCCGCACGTCCACGTCGAATGCAGACAGGCGGGCTTGGTTTTTGCATAGGTGACGGCAAGCGCCTCAATAACCTCGGCCGGAATGCCCGAAAGAAGCGCCGCCCAGCGCAGAACGCCGGCTTCGCCGCCGTGCTTGCGCTGAAGTTCATCGAGATATTCGACAAATGACTGTCCCTCGGGCGTTGTGAACGTCGTTCCCTTCCAGGGCTTGCCCGTGATCGGATCCTTGGCAGGCGACTGGCTCACCACGGAATCCCCGGGGTAGAAGCCGAAGCAGTACTTTCTGATATAGGCCTCGTCATGCAGGCCGCGGCGATAAATCGTGTTGGCCATGGCAACGATGATGGCGCTGTCGGTGCCCGGACGCGGAGCAATCCAAGCCGGGATTCCGGGGGCGCCGGTCGCCATGGCGCCGACCGTACCCGTATAGCGGGGGTCGACCACCACAATCGGAATTCCCTTTTCGCGCGCCTTCGTCATGATGAAGGGCAAGTGCGGCGAGGTCGTCTGAGGATCCGCACCCCAGACGATGATGAACTTAGAATTGAGCATGTCGATCGACGGATGCCCGTTGACGCCCTTGCCGAGGGCGTTGTAGAGCGCATCCATTTCGTTGCCCGCGGAATGGTGCCCCCAGTTGGAGACGTAATGTCCCATAAAGGGCAGCGGGGTGCTGCCGACTTCCCAAATCGGGATGTAGCCCAGTTCCTTCTGGCGGGCACGCGCCTTTTCAATGTGCTCGCAGGCTCGGTCAATGGCCTCGTCCCAGCTGATGCGCTTGAATCCGGCGAGATTGCCGCGTTCAATCGTCTGCAGCAGCGGATACTTCAAACGGTCGGGGGCATAAAGGCGCTTTCTTTCCGCGTAGCCCTTCATGCAGGCGCGGCGCTGCATGTGGCCGATGGACTCGTCGGTCTTGGCAGCCTCGCAACGGGGCACGTCGCCCGCCGAGGTCAGCGCCAGCAGACGACCGTTCTTGACATGCGCCTTGAGCATGCACTGTCCGTGGCAGTGGATTTCGTGATACGTGTTGATCACCTTGACGCTTTGCCCGAGCGTTTCGGCCGGCTTGGCGCCGAGCACGTTCAAATCTTCGGCAGCCAAGGCGCGCGTCCAGACGGACAACGAAGAAACCGCAGCTGCAGCGGACGTCAGTTTCAAAAACTGACGGCGAGTTGCGGGGAGAGCCTTTCGACTGCTGTTTTCGAATTGAGCCATTCTTTTCTCCTCTAGGGGTCTCAGAAGCCGCCTCGGATCGCCGCTCGTCGTTGTTTTTTTCTTGCGTGCGCACTCCCAGGCTTCTCGGCATGTTGATCCCGCAACGTTGTTTCAACAACTGTCCCAAAGTGCAGGCGTCCGTTGCAGACTCCGAAATGACCGGGACAATTCCGTCTGTGAGGGCCACTGCGCGCTTCAATCGGCCAACCGCCGCCTCGCGCTGAAAATGAAGCGCCATCGGATAGGAGGCGGGGAGATTTCCCCGCCGTCCTTGCACACCACCGCCCGTATCGTTCGGTAGGCACCGCTCACGCGGTGTTTTACGGCGGTTTCCATCGTTCTAACTTCCACCCACTTCGGCCAAGATGAGCCCAGGCCAGCATCAGTTGTGGGCTTTCAAGAAATCGTTGTTCAGGGTCGTTGACAGGACATGGTCTCAGACGCAAGCGTAAATTTCCACTTTGACGCAATGAGATCTTTCCAGTCAAAAGAAGGAAAGATCAAATGACGAAAAATAGGAAGATCATTCGTGAAGGAATCCAACATAGGAGCCCTTCAACCATGATCAGCGAAAATCAGGTCGGTGGTTTGCCTCCGGCTTCCTTCAGATTCCACCTCGCGGCGGACACCCTTGCCCTTGGCTATACGCTTGGTGCTACCTCCTGCGCTCGGGACTTTCATCCGTTAAATCATGCCCATGCCGGGAACACCATGAAAAAACCCCGCAGCAGCTGAGTGCTCGCAGGGTTTGCTTTTGCTGGTTGAGGATGATTGGCCGCTTGTCGATTCGACCGTGCGGGAGTCGGGAGGACTACGGCTTGATTGAAGCGCCGGCCGCCGCCTCAGCCTCTGCGGCGCGGCAGCCTTCGTCGAGGAGCTTCTCGTAGATTCGCTTGTTCTCCTCGTCGTTGACGCAAAAGATGATGCGCTCAAACAGAGGCTCCATCTCAAGGCACTCGACCGAGACTGAAATGGCGGTCTGCGCCGCCAGCTCCTTGGGATAGCCGTAGGAGCTCGTGGAGATGGCGCTGAAGGCTATGCTGCGAAGGCCATGCACACGGGCGATTTCAAGCGCCTTGGCGTAGGCGCGGGTCAGAAGCGCCTCCTCGCCCTCGGCGCCTCCGCACCACATCGGGCCCACGGCGTGAATCACGTACCGGCAGGAAAGGTCGAAGGCGGGCGTGAGAATGGCGCCGCCCGCAAAGCAGCGCCCCTCGCGGCTGATGTATTCGCTGCAGGCCTGCCGAAGCTTGGGGCCGGCAGCCTTGTGCACTTTCAGATCAGTCCAGCCGCCGGGCGACATGTCGGGACGGGCTGAGTTGACGATGGCATCGACATTGAGAGTGGTGATGTCGGTCATCACCACGTCGATGCGGCGGCGGATACTTTGAGTGATGGGAATCATGCACTGCCTGAGAAATGTTTGAACCGTCTAATCCCGGGCTGCGCCTCTTAACTCTTCACCGCGCCACCCGCAGACGATCATCGCCGCAAAGTATGTCACAGCCGCCCCGGCAATAACACCCGCCGCTAGAAGTAGGCGTTTACCCCATTGTCCCTGCATGTCGCTCCAGGAAAGGCCGCTTTGCACATAAAGGAGCATCGCGCTCATGACGGCCGTGCAGATGATGATGCGAAGAAGGTACCCGATCCACCCCTTCTCGGGCGTGTACCAGCCGCGCCGGCGAAGGATGACGAAGAGAACGCCCGCGTTGAAGCACGCGCCCACGGCAACCGAAAGCGCGAGGCCCGCGTGCGCAAACGCGGGCACCGTGATGAAGTTGCACGCCTGCACGACCACGAGCGAGGCGATGGCCGACTTCACCGGCGTCTTGATGTCCTTGCGGGCGTAGAAGGCGGGCGCAATGATCTTGATGGCGATGAGCCCCAGAAGCCCCACGGCGTAGCCCTGCATGGCGACGGCCGTCTGCGCGACGTCTTCGCCCGAGAAGTTGACGCCCTGATAGAGAACCGCGGTGAGCGCTTCGCTGGCAAAGGCTAGTCCCGCCGAGGCCGGGACGGCGATCAGAAAGACGATCTTGAGGCTGCGGTCCAGAAGCGTGTTGTAGCGCTCGGTCTGCCCCAGCTGAAAGGCGGTTGAAAGGCCCGGTAGAAGCACCGTGCCGAGCGCAACGCCCAAAAGCGCCGTCGGAAACTCCATCAGTCGATCGGCATAATTGAGCCACGTCACGGCGCCGTGCGAGAGGTGCGAGGCGATGTTGGTGTTGATGACGATCGATAGCGGCGCCACCGACACGCCCACCACGGCGGGGACCATCAAGGCCAGCAGCTGCCGCACGCCCGCGTGCTTGTAGGCGCGGATGGGGTTGGTGAAGTGCGGCAGAAGACCCTTTTTCTTTAGCGCCGCAAACTGCATCGAGAGCTGCAGCACGCCGCCTATGAGCACCGCGGCCGCAAGCGCAAAGACGGGCTTTTCAAACCAGTCGATGCAAAAGAGCGTGCAGGCGATGAAGCTGACGTTCAAAAGCACCGGCGTAAAGGCCGGCACCGCAAAGTGCTTCCAAGTGTTCAACACGGCCGCGCCCATCGCCACGAGGCTCATCATGATGATGTAGGGAAACATCCAGCGCGTGAGCTCGGTTGCAAGGGCAAAGGTATCAGGCGCGTCGGCAAATCCCGAGGCGATGCAGTAGACGATGACGGGAGCGGCGATGACGCCCATGACGGTGGTCAAAAACACCGCCGCCGCGAGGGCCGAAAATACGTTGTCGATGAAGTCGTGCTGGCCCGCCTCGGACTCGGTTGCCTTCACCTGCGAGAGCATCGGCACGAAGGCCTGACTGAAGGCGCCTTCGGCAAAGAGGCGCCTTAGCATATTGGGAATGCGGAAGGCGACGTAGAAGGCGTCGGTCGCCGCACCGGCGCCGAAATAGCGGGCAATGAGCATGTCGCGCACCAGGCCCGTGATGCGCGAGAGCATCGTCAAGGCCGAAATCGTCGCGGCCGATCGCAGTAGGGACATGAAATCAAAGGAAAAAAGCACTGAAGACAAAAGCCGTTTAGGTGTTGTCTCCAGCGCAAGATTTTGATAAAATTTTGCGCTTTCAGCGGGCAGAGGGAGACTTCCGCCCATCGAAAAGCACCATTGTAAACAAACCGGCCGAGCCCACGGCTGATCGATGCAGAGGGGTCTCTTACCGGTCCGGCAATGCCGTCGGCGTACAAAACCGTACGCGGCAGCCTCGCCGATTCGTTAACCCTGGCATCAATTTTTAGGATTTCTAAATGGCCAATACCAACCAAGCTCGCAAGCGCGCCCGTCAGGCCGTTGCTCGCAATCAGCATCTCTCGGCTCAGCGCAGCCAGTACCGTACCGCCATCAAGTCGGTGCGCAAGTTCATCGTTGCCGGCGACAAGGCCGGTGCCGCTGAAGCCTTCAAGAAGGCTCAGTGCGTGATCGACTCCATGTGCTCCAAGGGTGTCCTTCACAAGAACGCTGCTGCTCGTCATAAGAGCCGTCTGTCTGCCAGCATCAAGGCGATGGCCTAATCGCCCCTGCGTCGTCAGACAAAGCTGAATCGTCCGAGTCCCTCAGCGAGGATGGTTTTAGCCAATCAATGAAAAAACGCACCGAAGTTGCTCCTCGGTGCGTTTTTTCATGTCCGCCGCATTTTTTCTTCCGTGCAGCGCTCTTTTGTCCCTTCCAGCTTCTCCCCTATCCTTCCTCTACCTGCGCGTCAGCATCCCTATTCGAGCGCATTCGAGTGCATTACAGCGCCCGCTCGAGCTCCTCAAACGTCTCAAAGTAAGCCGCCGCATGCGTCTTGAGCCAGTCGCGGTCACGGTCGCTGAAGGGCTCGCGCACGACGGCAGCGGGCAGTCCCGCGGCAGCCGCGGCGGTGACGCCCACGCGCGAATCCTCAACCACGAGCGCATCCTCGGGGGCAACGCCAAGGCGCTTTAAAGCCGTGAGATAGCCTTCGGGATCGGGCTTGATGTGCTCGACATCCTCCATCGTCACGACGACGGAGAAGTAGTCGCGCAGGTGAATGAGCGAACGGAT
>USAL01000062.1 GCA_900552545.1 uncultured Sutterella sp.
GAGGCGACGACGCCTACGACCGGGCAGCCCAGCTCGCGCTCAAGCGCATTCAGATCGACCTGCATCCCGTGGTTTTGCGCGATGTCGAGCATGTTCACCACGACCATCATGGGAACACGCATCTCGAGCAGCTGCGCCGTGAGATAAAGATTGCGCTCAAGGTTGGAGGCATCGACGATGTTGATCACGGCCTGAGCTTCGCCCGAGAGGATGTAGTCGCGTGCGACGCGCTCGTCCTCGCCCGAATTTGACGCAGGCGTCACCGAATAGATGCCCGGCAGGTCGACGATCTCGACCTCCTCGCCCTCGAAGCTGTAGCGGCCCGTCTTCTTGTCCACGGTCACGCCCGGCCAATTGCCCACTTCCTGGCGCGAACCGGTGAGGGCGTTAAATAGCGTCGTCTTCCCGCAGTTGGGATTGCCGACAATGCAGATGATGTTGCGTTTCATGGCTTTTCTGTCTGGGTTTGATTGACTTTTTCCTTAACAAGCGTTGTGGCGGATCAGTTCGCTCGTACCTCAAGCACGGCCGCCTCGTCCTTACGCACGCTGATGAAGCTGCCGCGTACGCGGATTTCAACAGGGTCGCCCAAGGGTGCAACGCGCACAACTTCAAACGCCGTTCCCGGCGTCGCGCCAAGCGTCAGAAGCCTTCTGCGGTATTCGGCCGGGGCATTGCTGTAACCGACGATGACGCCCCGGTTACCGGGTTTGAGTTCCTTTAAAACCATGGTTTGAATCCTTCCTTGATCAATGTTTGTCCGTTCACACAGTGACAATCCGTTTACCCGATGAGCAGGCTCACCCGGTGTGCCGGTCTCAGTAGACATAGATCTGCCGCGCGACGTCGTAGTTCACGCCGATGCGAGCGTCGCCCACGGCAATGAGGATGCTTTCCTTTTCAGTTCCTGCAAGCACCCGAACGGCAGCGCCGACATGCAGTCCCAGATCGCCCAGGCGCTGCGACTCGTCTCTTTCGAGCTTCATGCGTACGACGACCCCGGGCTGCGTTCTCTCGAGGTCGGTGAGTCTGCGGATGCGGCGGGCACTTTCCGTTGTCATTGCGTCGTGGTTCCTCTGTTTCTGTTGATGCGTACCGAAGGAAGTCCGATCGACTTCCTCAATGAGCGCAATATAACGAGACTTATTCTCATTTACAAGAACAAAAAAACTATGAATAATGGCATCACCTGCCGATGATGCGTTGATTTTCAATGGTTTTTCGGCAAAATGCTTGTTGCGACTCATTCTTATTGTCATTTGATATAGGACAAACTTTCGGTTACTCCCTGCGCCGTGCTTCCCGGAGCCAGCTCTTTTTCTCTTGAAGCGCAGCAAAGACAACAGTCAACAGCAGCGCCCAACAAAAGTACCCGTTTGTCCCGGCATCAAGTCCTACAGGAGAACCTTCATGATGTCTCGTGCCATTTCTCCGCCTTCAGCCATACCTTCTGTCTCACCTTCTGCCGCACCTGTACCCCCTCAACTGTTCAACTCGCTGCTGCGGCAATTGCCGCAGCCGTGCTTGAATCCTCCGCCCTTGCCGCGCAGCCTGCCGCTGCTTGGGACGAATTCAAGGCGGCCGTCAACGTCGGAGCCGAAACCATTGTTTTTGGAACCGATACGCAAGCGTCAATGCAGATTTCCGCCCTAGCGGTGTTGACAATCGACTGGGGCAACGTCATTCTCGACGTTGCACGGTGGAATGTCTGGAGAGACATGGCCGACGGCCAGAAAACAGCTACAGTCACACTGCTTCCTGAAAATGCCGTCGAACACCTCTCCTTTGGCCTCGCCGACGAAGCTCGAACCGTCCACGGCAAACCTTATGCGTACGACGTCATGCTCGTCGAACCTTCAGACGGAACCTATACCTTCACTCCCCCTCCCCCGAGCCCTCTGGAACACCGACGTCAGTCATCCCTCCGCGCTCCGATGACTTCAATCCAGGGGTCTATGCCGGACTCCTCATTCAAAAGTCCGCGATGCTGCTTCAGCATGAGATCTCGCACCAGCTCTTTAAGTCGGATCTGCTTCTGAACGGCAGCTATGCCCAAAGCAGTCGGGTCGCCGGCTCATTGCAGGGCGGCCGGATCAAGGCCGACATCGGCAACTACGGCTCGGACTGGGATCTTGACTACGGCATCGCACTTTTTTTCGCAGATGTCCGAACCCGGTCGTCGTCAGAGCTTTGATGCCGGATTCGGCTTTTACGGCGGCGCTTTCGTCGCAAACAGCGAAGATCATGGCAATGACGTCAATTCGCGGGGCACTTTTGCCGGCTTTAACACATTCTGGGAGGGCGGCCGACCAGGCCTTTGCGACCTAGCATGCGAATGTCGGTTACCTTGAAAACGACATCAAGAGCAGTCTCGGCGGATCAACCGATGTCAACAACATTTGGGTCGGCAGCGGCTTGTCGTTGGGCATGCAGTTTGCGTTCATGAACGACAACTTCAGGCTCATTCCATCCATCGACATGGACAAGGCAACGGGTTGGGAGGTGAGTCCAAGGGTTCGCCTGCAGGGCCGCAGGTTCTGCCTAACCTCGATTTTGGGGACTATGCCGAATTTGCCATCAGCCTTGAACGCAGAGCCGGAAGCTGGGTTCTTAAAAGCAACTTGAGCTGTCGAGCCGGCGAAGTGACGGGCTGGAGCCTCAGCGGCGAAGCGCTCTACCGGTTCTAGGCAGTCCGGATTAGCCGGCGATCCGAAACCGCCTGCGTCCTTCATCACCAGCGAAATCAGCCTGCGACACCGCTCTTTCTCATTTGTCTTGCAGGCAGTCGGTAAAACCGACTGCCTGCATTTATTGATGCGCCCGGCTTACTTCTTCACCGGCCGCGGCAGACGTACGATGAGCGAAGACGTATCAAAGCGTCTGCCGCCCATGGTCTGCACGTCGCCGTAGAACTGATCGACCAAGGCCGTCATCGGCAGCACCGAACCGTTTCTTTTGGCCTCGGCAAGGGCAATGCCCAGATCCTTTCGCATCCAGTCGACGGCAAAGCCGAAGTCAAACTTGTTGTCGACCATCGTCTCCCCGCGCGCCTTCATCTGCCAGCTGCCCGCAGCCCCCTTTTCAAGCACCGGAAGCACGAGCTTCATGTCAAGCCCGGCGTTCATGCCGAAGGCGACGGCCTCAGACAATCCCTGCACGATGCCCGCGATGCAGATCTGATTGACCATCTTCGCCAACTGACCCGAGCCCGCCTCGCCCACGCGCGTCACCGAGCAGGCGTAGGCATCCATCACGGACTTCACTTCGTCAAAGACCGCGGCATCGCCCCCGACCATGATCGTGAGCACGCCGTTTTCGGCCCCGGCCTGACCGCCCGAGACCGGCGCATCAAGAAACGCCATGTCCTTTTTTGCAAAGGCTTCGTGCATCTCGCGCGCGACGTCGGCCGAGTCGGTCGTGTGATCGACAAAGATGCTTCCCGCGCGCATCCCGGCCATTGCACCGTTCTCACCATAGACCACCTCGCGCAGATCCTTGTCTTCGCCCACGCAGGCAAAGACGACGTCGCAGTCACGCACCGCCTCGCGCGGCGTCGCGGCCATCGACGCCTTGCCGAGAGCCTTGTACTGCTCGACCCATCTGCTTGCCTTGGCCTGCGTGCGGTTGTAGACCGTCACGTCGTAGCCCGCGCGCACGAGGTGACCTGCCATCGGATAGCCCATCACGCCCAGGCCCAGAAAGGCCACCTTGCCGAATGTTCTGCTCATGCTGCCTCCATCAAGAAATCTGCGTTGATCCATCAAAACTCGCCCGCGCCCGGATGCCGGATGATCTCGATCCGGCTCGACCGCAGGACTGCGAAATCCAAAAAATCGGACGTAAATACGTCAAGCCTCTGTTGCGTCAGCGTTTTCATTCAGGCCCTCGACGCACCCGGCCACGTACTCTCCCCAATCGTAAAGCGCGTTGAGGACGTTTTCCCGAGCCTCGGCCTTTTCGGGCGTGATGCGGCCTGCTTCAAGCGCCTCGGCCACGTCGTTGGCCCGCGCATCGATCTCTTCAAAATAGGCTTCGATGCCGGTGTAGCCCGACACGCGCCCTTCAAGCACCGCGCGGCAGTGCGCTTGGTACGCCGTGCGCTCCCCATTTGAGAGCGTCTCGGGCCAGCTTCTTGCGCGCATGCGAAGAAAGAGCTCGTTGATGCGGGGATCGGCAAAGTGAATGCGCCCCTCGCGGGCGCGCTCGGCCATGGCATTGGGCGAGAGCGCATGCACCTCGCGCATGAGGTTCTTGTCGGATTCGTTGACAAAGCCTTCGTAAAGCGAAAAGTCGACGTCGCGGGCCGTGGCCGCCTCGCGCTCCATCGCCTCGGTCTCGTCGATTCCACGTGAGGCCTGCGCAATGCGCAGCGCTTCAAGCACGGGCCCTTCGAGAAGGTTTGCGACCTTCGCGAGCTTTTCACCGTTGGCAAGAATCGTTGGCAAATCGAGATTGAAGCGCTCGCGCACGCGGGCTCCCGCGACGCGCAGGTCCGCACACACAAAGGGCGACGTGTTGACCTTGAGCTTGAAAAGCGAAAGCCTCGATTCGCCTTCCTTCAACTCAGCCTTGGAGCCAAAGGCGCGGCGGGCGATCTCTTCCACCGAAAGATCAAGGAGCTCCGTGGGATCCGCGCGGCAGTCCCAGACCACATACTCGTTCTTGTTGGCGGGGTTGACCGCAAGCGGCATCGGAAAGCGCAGGTAACCCGCGGTCTGGCCGGCGGAGGCCGTCACCCAGAGCGCCGGTTTACCGGTATTCAAGGCCCGGACGACACAGGTCTTGTCGCGATTGGCAAGCGCCCACTGCCACAGGCGCGGAACCTTGTGCGCGAGAAACTTCGCGAGAGCCGCCGTGGCCGAGACGTCGCTGCCCGCATCATGGGCGTGACTGTGCTCGATGCCGTTGGCCTGCGTGAGCTTTTCAAGCCGAAAGCTCACAAGCGACGCCTTGGCCGGATCGTTTGTTTCTCTGAGCGGCCAGACGATGCCCTCGTCTCTGAGCGCCCAAACCGCGAGCACGAACGGAAAAAGATCCCAGCGCGAGCAGCCGTTTTTGAATTGGTGCGAATAGAGGTCAAACAGATTGCGCCAGAAGAGCGCGCGCGTGACGTTGTCGTCAAAGCGCAGGTTGTTGTAGCCCACCACGAGCGTGCCCGGCGTATTGAAGCGCTCGAAGATCCGCGCAGCGAAGTCGGCCTCGGGCAGTCCCTTTGCAAGCGCCTCCTGCGGCGTGATTCCCGTGATGAGGCACGACTCGGGCTGCGGCAGGTAGTCAAGCGCAGGCCTTGCGTACCACAGGTCGGGGTCGCCTACCGGCTCGAAATCCATCGTCGTTCTGAGGCCGGCGAACTGCACCGGCCTGTCCGAGAGGCTTCTCAAGCCGAAGGTTTCGTAGTCGTGCCAGTAGAAGGTGGGAATGTTGGGCTCAAGCATGAATGAGGTATCGCAAAGAGGTATCAAAAACGAGGGCGGACCCGCCCGTCACGCGCAGGCCTCGCCTCGTGCGCTTTTTTCGGCCGAGGCTAGCAACGCTTGCGGCTTAATGCAAATGCTTCAAATGCCGCAGATGCCGACAAAAGCACCGCTATCGACATCGACAAAGGATAGACGCTAGAAGTCGAAAAAGGCGCGCATGATCGCAAAACATCATGCGCGCCTTGTTGTCGGCCGACTATCCCGAAGAGCCTCTGACAGGAGAGGCGCTCCGGAAGGCCCTGAAAGCGTCCGGATTGGAAGCGAAAGGACCCCTTAGGCGATCTTCGAGTAGCCGCCCGCGCGGTCGGACTCGCGCAGGTAGCGGTCAAACTGCATCGCCACGGCGCGCACGAAGATCTTGCCCTTGGCGCTCACGGTGATCTTCTCGGGCGTGAGCTCGACCAACTCGTGCCTTGCGTAGGCCTGAAGCTTCTTCAGCTCATGCGCGAAGGTTTCATCGAACTTGATGGCGAACTCCTGCTCGATTTCGCTCTTGACGAGTTCAAAGCGGCACATGATCGTCATGATCACCGCGCGGCGCAGCTTGTCGTCGTCGTTGAGCTTGAAGCCGCGGTTGGTCGCAAGGTGCCCCGCGCGGATCGCCGCATAATAGGGATCAATTTCGCGCGGATTGCAGGCGTAGTTGCCGTCGACAAAGGAAATCGAGCTTGCGCCCAAGGCCACCATGTCGCACTCGGCGCGCGTCGAGTAGCCCTGGAAGTTGCGCTGAATCGTGCCGTTGATCTGCGCAATCGACAGTTCATCGTCCTCCTTGGCGAAGTGATCCATGCCGATGTAGCGATAGCCGTTGGCCGTGAGCGTTCGAATCGAGTCGAACATGATCTGCACGCGCTCTTCGGCGTTGGGAAGGTCCGCGGGCATGATCATGCGCTGGGGCTTGAAGATGTTGGGCAGGTGCGCGTAGTGATAGAGCGCGATGCGGTCCGGCGACAGCTCGATCACGTGCTCGATCGTGCGCTTGAAGCTCTCGCGCGTCTGCTTCGGGAGCCCGTAGATGAGGTCCATGTTGATCGAGTGAAAGCCTTCCTCGCGCGCGGCCTCGATCACCGAACGGGTGAGCTCAAGGGGCTGGATGCGGTTGACGGCCTTCTGCACCTCGGGGTTGAAGTCCTGCACGCCGAGGCTCATGCGGTTGAAGCCCGCCTGCTTCAAGGTCTTCACCTTCGAGGGCGGGCAGCTGCGCGGATCGACCTCGATCGAGAACTCGCCGTCGGCTTCAAACGGAAAGCGCTTTTGAATCTCTCCCATCAGAAAGAGGATCTCGTCGTCGGTCAAGAACGTCGGCGTGCCGCCGCCCCAGTGCAGCTGCTCGAGCGTGCGCGTACCGGTGAGCTTTTCTCCCACGAGGTCGGCTTCTTCGAGCAACACCTTCATGTACTCGGCCGAGCGTGCATGGTCGCGCGTGACGATCTTGTTGCAGCCGCAGTAGTAGCAGACGTCGTTGCAAAAGGGGATGTGGCAGTAAAGCGAGAGCCCCGCCTTCTTGGCGGCCTCGCCGCGGCCTGCGAGCGCCGCCTCGTAGTCGGCGGCCGTAAAGCTCGCGTGAAAGCGGTCCGCCGTCGGATAGGACGTGTAGCGCGGAGCGGGAACGTCAAACTTCTTTAAAAGCGCGTCGTCAGGCAATTCGACGCCGCTCGTGGCCGGATTGAGCATGTGTAGGCACTCCTAGGAATCTATGACAAAACGCAAACCAACTGTTATTATTCGATCAAATCACAAAACCTTGATCCTTATCAATCTTTTCGGTCCATTGTGCTGATGTTCGCCTCGACGGCAACGGCAGGTTTGCCGCGGCTTTGGGCTCAAGCTTTCGGACGCCGGTCTGCGTGAATGTGCTGGTGAGTTTAGACGGGCTAGATTATTTCATGATTAGCCCCGTGCCGTCGCCGCGACGCGCCCTGTAGCCGAACATAAGAAGCGCTTAAGAGGCACTTCAGGAGAAGGGAGCTGACAAGTCTTCAGGGTTTTGCACCGGTATTTGGAGAGCGGCGCGCCTAACGCCCCATAAAGGCCCATAAAGCCCCGTCAAAGGGCGACTGCGCGCGTCTGCAGCACCGACAAGAAAAACGGCCTCTTTCTTTTTTCGCACGTGTGTTTATGAACAACCCCAACATCAACGCCGCGACGCTGCGCACGGCCTGCTCGAACTGCAATCTTCGCGAACTGTGCCTGCCGCTGGGACTCAGCCTCAAGGAAATCGAACGACTCGAAGAGCTCGTGAGCACCCGCAAGCGCATCAAGCGCGGCGAGGCGCTCTACCGCGCGGGCGACAAGTTTGAAGCGCTCTACGCCATCCGGCTGGGGTTCTTGAAGAGCGCCGTGATGAGCTCCGACGGCCGCGAGCAGGTGACGAGCTTTCATATGTCGGGCGACATCGTGGGTCTCGACGGTCTGGCGGGCATGGTGTATTCAAGCGATCTGATCGCGCTTGAAGACACCGAGGTATGCCTCTTGCCCTACCAGAAGCTCCTTGAGGTGAACCAGAGCATGCAGGCGATGAGCCTGCACTTTCAGCGGCTCTTGTCGATGGAGATCGTGCGCCAGAATGGCGTGATGCTCCTTTTGGGCTCGATGCACGCCGAGGAGCGCCTGGCGGCCTTCATCCTCAACCTCTCGCAGCGCTTTGAGCAGCGCGGCTACTCGCGCAGCGAATTCGTGCTTCGCATGACGCGAGCCGAAATCGGCTCATATCTGGGCTTGAAGCTTGAAACCGTAAGCCGCGTGCTCTCGCGCTTCTCGCACGACAACCTCATCATCGTCAACCAGAAGCACGTGCAGATTCTCGACTTCGAGGGCCTGCGCGCCATCGTAAGCGGCCAGGCCTACCAACATAGCCACAACCAGCACGGGCACGAGCAAGCCGCGGGTACTCTCGACTCCCGTGCCGGCACCGCCGAGCACCGTCAGGTGCCGATTCAGCGCGAGCGGCGAAGCATCGACGAACTTCTTTCCGACGATCAGTAAAAGACCAAAGAGAGCATCAGGGCAGCCGGCCGAACTGAATGAGACACCGGCTGCGCAGACAGTCAAAAAAGGCGGCTCATCCAACGGAGCCGCCTCTTTTTTGGGCACGAGGATTCGCTTGGCCCTGCACCGTCGGAGACAAAAAGACCAAAACGCGGCGATTTTTGCGCGCAGCGCCTTCGCCTTCCTTCTTTTCGTCTTCATTGCCTGACTTTTGCGGCGGGATGCCGCCGAAGGCCTGCAGGGCCTCCCCGCCCTGAATTCACTACAATCTAAGCACAACTACCTAACCGCCGGACAAGTCATGCACAAACCCGACACCGAAAAGTGCGTCCAGGAAAATCAAGGCGCGCCCGCTGCGGGCGGCTCACCCGCCCACGCCGACGAGGCGCGGCCGCATCATGTCGCCGCCCCCGACGTGAGCCTTCGCGCGCTCTTTAAGCTTGCCGCGCCCCTTTTTGTCGCCAACATCGCGATCATGGGAGCGGCGACCATCGACACAATCATGGCAGGGCGCCTCGGCGCCGAGCACCTCGCGGTGGTGGCACTGGGCAGCGCCACCACGGTGATGGGTCTTTTCGGGCTCGTGGGCGTGCTGCAGGGGCTCTCGCCCATTGCCGGACACCATTTCGGCGCACGGCGCTACCGTGCCATCGGCTTTGAGCTCTCGCAATCGCTGTGGCTGTCGCTTGTGCTTGCCGTGATCGGCGTCATCGTGATCCTGCAGACCGACTTCTGGATCGACTTCGGCGGCGTCAAGGGAAACGTGGCCGAGATGGCGCGCGAATATTTCTACGCAAGCGCCTGGGGGCTGCCCGCAGCGGTGATCATGCGCTGCTACATTGCGCTTAATTCAGCCATCAACCGGCCGCGGGTGTCGATGTACATATCGTTGACGCTGCTTGCAACCAAAGCGCCCTTGAATCTTCTTTTCATGTACGGCTGGTGCGGCTTTCCCGCCATGGGCGGCGCGGGCGCGGCCATGGCAATGAGCGTCAACTCCTGGATTGCGCTTATCGCCTACTACGTCATCTGGCGGCGCGACCGCTTCTACGACCCGATGCGGCCCGAGAAGTTCTTCTGGCCGCAGATGAAGGCCATTGCCGCACAGCTGCGCCTGGGCGTGCCCATTGGGCTCACGATCTTCTTTGAGGTGAGCTCCTTTACCCTCATGGCAATCTTCATCAGCCGCATCGGCACGATTTCGGTCGCGGCCCACCAGATCGTGGGCAACATCACGGCAACGCTCTACCAGGTGCCGCTCTCGCTTGCGATCGCCGTGTGCGTGCTGGTTTCCCAGTGCCTCGGTGCCGGCTACAAGGACGCCGCCCGCACGATCACGGTGCGAACCTTGAAGTGCGCCGTGGCGATCACCGCCACCATCAGCGGCCCCAGCTCCTTCAATACCGAAACCGCCAAGAGATCCGCAACAAACAATTCCGCTCCGTAATTGCGCAGCTGTACCGCCGCCTGAAACGCCAGTATCACTCCCATTAAAAAACAGATATAGACCACTATCGGCACCGATTTCCGGCCGCATAACTCCAGATAATACCAGACAAACCGCCAGCGCAGCTTCTCAGGATGACGCAGCGTCTCCGCAACTCCGCAACACACCTCTCCCAGAAAGGCGACTCCACCGGCTGCACCGGAAAAACCATCCGCCGCATCACGGCCGACATAGATAATGAATGTACGCATTTTATCCATAATGAAAATAAATTACACC
>USAL01000063.1 GCA_900552545.1 uncultured Sutterella sp.
CGGGATGCTCTCGACGTCGGAAACTCTGGGCGCACGAAGCTCGGCACCCACCTTCACGCCGTTGACGCGTCCGCCGTCATAGGCGTTGGGATTGGCGCGCACGAAGCCCACAAGGAGCTGGTCCATCGTCGCCTTCGGATAGCGGTCCTTGTAAAGCTTGGCAATCGACCACATCGTCATGCCCTGACGCACTTCAAAGGGCGAGTCGAGGTTGTAGTCGGCAGGATTGAGCGGCAACGTCACGGCGCCCGAAGTCTGCTTGGCGGCGGGCTTGGCGGCTGCGGTTGCAGCGGGCGCTGCGGCGGTCTTCGTCGCAGTCGAGGCCGCGCTCTCGTGCTTGGCATTGTCTTCGTGCAACGCCTCAAGGCGCTTGCGGGCGGCGGCTTCAGCAGCAGAGGTGCTCGAAGTCCTGCTCTGCACCTTGATCGTATTTGCGGACGATGAGGCCGACGGGACGGCGCCCGCGGTGGACGTTGTTGCGGTGCGGCCCGTTGCGGAAGGAACAGCCGAGGGAACAGTGGAGGACGCAGCCGAAGGCACGGTCGACGTGTTCGCAGCCGTGCGTGCGCCCACCTGCGTGCTTTCGTTGACGGCAGGAGCGGCAGCAGTCTTCGTCTGCGTGGTCGTCTGCGCAGTCTTTTGGGCGGCAGGCGCCCCTTCACGGAGCTCCACCGTGTAGAGCTTGGCGGAAATGCGGCCCGCTTCGGACAATTCGACGATCAGCGGAAAGCGCTGGGCCGACACCGCGCTCTTACCCTTGATGCGCACCACGTAGGGCGACTTGCTTTCAAGCTCGAGCGTGAGCTCGTTCGTGTCAACCTGCGCGGTCTTGCCGACGCGCTGGTAGACCGAGGCGGGCGCAAGGCGCACGAGAAGCGGCTCGACTCTGGGGTCGACATCGCGCACGTCGAGCTTGGCCTCAAAGGGCTCGCCCACGTTTGAATACACCGTCAGGGCGCCGAGCTCGGCAGCCTCGGCTGCTCCGAGTACACCCAACATTCCATAGGCCGACACCAGGGCCGACACGACGAGGCTCTTATGCATGTGCACTTCAGCTATCCAATGATCACGTTTGGGGTTGACGCCTTCGCTTAAATGGTTCTCTGGAGGAACTCCGCCGGCTTCGAATCGAGCACGCAAAGCGATGCCCGAAGCCTCGCGCGAAGGCAAGAACATTGCGCAGATTGTACCGTAGGCACGCCGCACCGAGGCCGGTGCGAGGGCGGCGCTTTTGCCGTGGTTTTTGCCCAGTTTGCCAGTCTGCAGGATAAAGATTGTTTACGGACGGGAATTTTTTTGCGGGCATAGAAAAAGCCCCGGCCCGGTTTGATTCGGGTCGAGGCTTTGTCGGCCTGAGAAGTCAGGCGAAGCTGTCACGCGGAAATGGATGAATCCCGCCGCAACCGCAAAGAGGCTAGGAGGCCGCCGCGGGCTCTTCCTGGGCGCGCGGCCCGTTGAGCTGTTCGCGGATCTCCTTGCCCGCCCGGAAGTACGGCACGTACTTCGCGGGCACCTTCACAGTCTGCCCAGTACGGGGGTTGCGGCCTTCGCGGGCTTCGCGAAACTTCAGCGAGAAGCTTCCGAAGCCGCGGATCTCCACTCGCACGCCGTGACTCATGGCGCTGACCATGGTGCGCAGGACTTCGTTCACCGCCATGTCGGCATCCCGGTTTGTGAGACCCGGGTGGCGTTCGAAGACGCGACTGATCAGTTCCGATTTAGTCAGGGCTCGCATGAAGACTCCGGATTACTTCTGTTCGAGCTTGGCCTTGAGCAGAGCACCGAGGTTCGTGGTGCCGCTCGAAGCGTCGCTGTTGACGCGATCGAGCGCTTCACGGGCTTCGGCAGCATCCTTGGCCTTGATCGAGAGCTGGATCGAACGGTTCTTGCGGTCGACGCTGATGATCTGCGCTTCAACCGTGTCGCCGACGGCGAGCTTGGTGGTCGCATCTTCAACGCGTTCGGCCGAGATTTCGGAAGCACGCAGATAGCCCTCGGTGTCGCCGCCGAGGTCGATCACGGCGCCCTTGGCGTCAACGCTCTTGACGGTGCCCTTGACGATCGTGCCCTTCTCGTGACGGCCGGCGAATTCGCTGAACGGATCGCCGCCAAGCTGCTTGATGCCGAGGCTGATGCGTTCGCGTTCGGTGTCGATCGCGAGAACCATGGCTTCGACTTCGTCGCCCTTCTTGTACTTGCGGACAGCTTCTTCACCCGGCTCGTTCCAGGAGAGGTCGGAGAGGTGCACGAGGCCGTCGATGCCGCCGGGAAGACCAATGAACACGCCGAAGTCGGTGATCGACTTGATCTGGCCCTTCACGTGGTCGCCCTTCTTGTGGCTCTGGCTGAACTCTTCCCAGGGATTGGGCTTGCACTGCTTCATGCCGAGGCTGATGCGGCGGCGGTCTTCGTCTATGTCAAGAACCATGACTTCAACTTCGTCGCCCAACTGCACGATCTTCTTCGGATCAACGTTCTTGTTGGTCCAATCCATTTCGGAGACGTGCACCAGACCTTCGATGCCGCTTTCGATCTCAACAAACGAACCGTAGTCGGTGATGTTGGTGACCTTGCCGAAGAGGCGGGTGCCCTGCGGGTAGCGGCGGGCGATGCCGATCCAGGGATCTTCGCCGAGCTGCTTGAGGCCGAGGGAGACGCGGCACTTTTCCTTGTCGAACTTGAGAACCTTGGCTTCGATTTCCTGACCAACCTGAACGACTTCGCTCGGGTGACGCACGCGGCGCCAGGCGAGGTCGGTGATGTGCAGCAGACCGTCGATGCCGCCGAGATCAACGAACGCACCGTAGTCGGTGATGTTCTTGACGATGCCCTTGACGACCATGCCTTCCTGCAGCGTGGAGAGCAGCTTGGCGCGTTCTTCGCCCATGCTCGCTTCGACCACGGCACGGCGGCTCACGACCACGTTGTTGCGCTTGCGGTCAAGCTTGATGACCTTGAACTCGAGCGTCTTGCCTTCGTAGGGCGTGGTGTCCTTGACGGGGCGGGTGTCGACGAGCGAACCCGGCAGGAGCGCGCGGGTGCCGTTGGTCATGACGGTGAGGCCGCCCTTGACCTTGCCGGTGATGGTGCCGGTGACGAGCTCGCCGGACTCGAGAGCGCTCTCGAGGTGAGCCCAGGCCGCCAGACGCTTGGCCTTGTCGCGCGACAGGATGGTGTCGCCGTAGCCGTTTTCAACCGACTCAATCGCCACGGAGACGAAGTCGCCCGGCTTGACGGTCACTTCGCCGCGATCGTCCTTGAATTCTTCGATGGGCACATAGGCTTCGGACTTGAGGCCCGCATTGACCACCACGAAGTTGTAGTCAACGCGCACGACTTCGGCGGTGATCACTTCGCCCTGACGCATTTCCTGCTTCGCGAGGCTTTCCTCAAAGAGCTGGGCAAAAGATTCGGTGTTGTTAGTGTTGGTCATGAAAAATGAAAAGATTTTCAAAAGTTCTCACCCCACCGGGAGCGCGGCGGCCGATACGTTTCCGTACGGGTCTTCGCACGATTGGGGTGGTGTTTATGTCGTTGAGCCCTCTCCGACCCCGGCTGCCGGAAGGGTTGAAAAAATGCTTTCCCGGGGATGCCTCAGGATGCCTTGTGGCTTTGGCTTTTATGCCTTGGCTTTTTCGGCCTTGCGCCACCAGGCGAGGATCACCTCGACGGTCTCTTCGACCGTGAGACCCGAGTTGTCGAGAATGTGCGCGTCGTGCGCGGGCAGGCACGGAGCCGCAGCGCGCTCGCGATCACGCCGATCCCGTTCGGCCAGATCCCGGGTAAGGTCGTACAGATTAGCAGAAATTCCCTTGTCAATCAACTGCTTATAGCGTCTTTGGGCACGCGCCGAAGGGGTGGCCGTGAGAAATACCTTGAGCCCCGCATCGGGAAAGACGACGTAGGCCATGTCGCGTCCGTCGGCCACAAGCCCCGGGGCCTTTCGTGCGTCGCGCTGCACCGACAAAAGCGCTTCGCGCACCGCGGGAAGCATCGCCACGCGCGAGGCTGCCACGCCCACCTCTTCGCGGCGGATCGCTTCGGTGACGTCCTCGTCTTCAAGAAGGATGCGCCCGCCGGTAAAGACGGCCTTCAAGCCCCGCGCCTCTCTCGCGCAGGCCGCTTCATCGTCGAGCGCGACGCCGTGCTTGAGGCAGGCATAGGCCGTCAGGCGATACAGGGCACCGCTGTCGAGGTAGTGAAATCCGAGCTGCTCGGCAACGCGCGAGGCGATGGTGCCCTTGCCGCTAGCCGTCGGTCCGTCGATGGCGATGACGCTTGCTTCCTTGGTGTTGGTCATAAGGCTGATTGCAAAAGAAAAAACAAAAACCGCGTGATCTTAACGCACTTTGCAAAAAGGGGACGGCCGTCCGATGGTCATCCCCCTTTCTGAAAAAAAGATCAATTGGATAGCGCTCAGGAAAACGCAAAAGCGCGCAATCAGACGCTCAGACGCTATCAGGCGCCGCGGCAAAGTCCTTCGAGCACCTTGAAGTACTCGGGGAAGGTCTTTGCGGTGCAGCCCGCATCGAGCACCGTCACGGTCGCGCCCGAGGCCGCGGCAAGCGAGAGGCTCATCGCCATGCGGTGGTCGTCATAGGTCTTCACCACCGCGTCGCGCACGCCGTCCACGGGCCTTGCGGCACAGATCCAGTCCTCGCCCTCTTCGACGATCGCGCCGAACTTTCGCATTTCGGTAGCCATCGCCTTCAAACGGTCGGTTTCCTTCACGCGCCAGGAGCCGATGCCGGTCAACCGCACCGCCCCGGTGCAGGAAAGCGCCATCGGCACGAAGGTCATGGCGGCGTCAGGAATCGTGGTGCAGTCGACGTCCACCCCCGTCAACGCCACGCCCGCAGCGCGGGCGACCGTAATCGAGTCCTCGGTATAGCTCACCTCGGCTCCCATGCGGCGCAGCACGTCGGCGAAGGCGACGTCGCCCTGAAGCGACCCCTTGCCCACGCCCGTCACGGTAACGGGCCCGCCGGTCAAGGCCCCCAGGGCCAGGAAGTAGCTCGCACTCGAGGCGTCGGCCTCGACCCGGTAGTCGGGCTGCGAGCGATAGACACCCGGCATCACGCGATAGCCTTCAGGAAGAGCCTCGACCGTCGCGCCGAAGCGGCGCATCATCGCCACCGTCATCTCGACGTAGGGACGGCTGATCAATTCGCCCATGATGCGGATTTCAAGCCCCTCGGCGGGCGCAATCATGGGCGAAACCATCAAGAGCGCCGTGAGAAACTGGCTTGAGACGTTGCCCTTGATGTGCACGAAAGGACTTGTGCAGTGCGCGGGCGAAAAGGTAAGCGGAAGGCTTCCCTCGTGCATCTCGTAGTCGATGTTGGCGCCAAGCTCCCGCAATGCGTTCACGAGGTCGCCGATGGGGCGCTCGCGCATGCGCGCAATGCCGTCGATCCGGTAGCGCCCGCCCGCAAAGGCCAGAAGCGCCGTGAGCGTGCGTGCGGCCGTGCCGGCGTTGCCGATAAAGAGCTCTGCGGCACGAACCGGAATGCGTCCGCCGCAGCCGTGCACGATGGCGGTTTGCTCATCGATGCGCTCGATCTCGATACCGAGCTTTTCGAGGCTTTCGATCATGCGGTCTGTGTCGTCGGCCTTGAGAAGCCCCGTCAAGCGCGTGGTCGAGTCGGCCAACGCCGCGAGCAACAGCGCGCGGTTGCTGATCGACTTGCTTCCGGGAAGCTTCACAGTGCCGCTTGCGTGCACGATGGGAGGCACGACGACGCTTCCGGCAGGGGCGCAAGCCTTCTTCGGCTCCTCCTGCTCCTTCGTATTCTTCGTCCCTTCACAGGGGGTCGATTTCGAAAGCTGGGACTTCATCATGTCGCAGACCATGTTTTTTCGGCGGTTGGGTAGAACACACAAACTCAGAGTTCTCGACAATAGCAAATCGGCCTGAAGATTGTCTTGATTACCCAGCGCTCAACCTACGCAATTTTTACGGGTGTTGTTGTTTTTCAACGCATTGGGAAAGTCGGGAGGGATTCGATTTTTCCACGCATCAGGCGTTCTTCTTTTCCTCTGCCGTCCTTCCCTGCAGGGCTCCGGCGCTCGGGAAGAGCCCGCGGCGCGCCTGGCTTGCGCGCCCGAAGACTTCCATGAGCCCCTCGGCATCACGCGACTCGATGAGCCCGCGAAAATGCGCGAGATCCTTTTCAAAAGCGCGCATTGCTTCAAGGATCGCGTCGCGGTTCGCAAGGCAGATGTCGGTCCACATCCGGGGACTTGAGGCCGCAATGCGCGTGAAGTCGCGAAAGCCCGCCCCGGCAAAGGCAAGCTTTTTGTCGGCACAGCCCGTCTGCAGGATCGAGTCGACCATTGCGTAGCTCAGCACGTGCGGCAGGTGGCTTACCGAGGCAAAGATCTCGTCGTGCTCGGCGGGCGTCATGCGCACCACGACCGAGCCCGAGGCTTTCCAGGCCTGCTCCCAGAAGTCGACGGCTTTCTTCTTCATCCCGTCGACGGGCGTTGAAATCGCCCGAGCGCCCACAAAGAGGTCGCTGCGGGCGTATTCGATGCCGGGCATTTCGCCGCCCGCAATCGGGTGCACGGGCGCGTAATAGGAAAACCGCTCGCCCAAGGCTTCGCGGGCGGCGTCGATCACGGCCGAACGCACGCTCCCAACATCGGTGATGTAGGCGTTTTCCGGGGCTGCACGGCGGATGGCCGCAAAGACTTCGGGCATCGCAAGCACCGGCACCGCGCTCATCACGCAGTCCGCGCCTTCCAAGGCAAGCTCAGGCGTTTCAAAAGCCGCGTCCGCAATGCCCATCGCGCAGGCGCGCTCGGCGCTTGCGCGCGAGAGATCGTAGACGTGCACGCGGTCAACGATTCCCGCCTTCTTCATGGCCCAGGCGGCCGAGCCGCCGATCAACCCCGCTCCGATGAGTGTCAACTGCATGATGTTCTTCGCTTTGTTTTGTTGTTCTTTCCTGTTTTCTTGTTGTTCTTTCTTCTTTTTTGGCTTCAAAGGGGGCGAAGCGCAGTCGGCCCCGTACCCGAAGCTCATGCGGATTTTTGCTCTGGACTTCTGTGTTCAGACGATTACTTTGCGGCGAGCGCTGCCGCGCTCTCGTCGTAGGCCGCAAAGAAGTGCTTGAGCTCCTCGGCCGTGCCCACCGAAATGCGCTTCCAATCGGGAAGCCCGTAGCTTCTGACCGGGCGCACGATGACGCCGCGCTTTAAAAGCTCGGTGTAGAGCTCGGCCGTCTTCGGGCCCGTCTGCACCAGGATGAAGTTGGCGCAGCTCTTCAAGTAATGCACGCCGCGTTCGTCGAAGAACGCTTCCAAGGCCTCGAGCCCCTTGCGGTTGACGCGCGTGACGCGCGCAAGAAACTCCTTGTCCTCAAGGCAGGCGCAGGCCGCGGCCTGCGCGATGAGGTTCATGTTAAAGGGCGGACGGATGCGGTTCATCATCTCGATCATCGCAGGCTGCGCGATGCCGTAGCCTGCGCGCAGGCCCGCCAGACCATAGGCTTTCGAGAAAGTGCGCGTCACCATCATGTTGGGGTGACGGCGCACGAGCTCGATCGAATCAAACTGCAATTGCGCAGGGAGGAAGTCGACGTAGGCCTCGTCAAAGACGACGACGCAGGTTTCAGGCACCCGGTCCATGAAGCTTTCGACCTGCTCCTTGGTCAAGGCGTAGCCCGTGGGGTTGTTCGGGTTGGTGATGAACACAAGGCGCGTCTTCTCATCGATTGCCGCGAGCATCGCCTCGAGGTCGACCGCAAAGTCCTTGGCGGGCACTTCGACGCACTCGGCGCCGTTTTCCTCGGCCGAGAGCTCGTAGACCGAGAACGAGTACTGCGAGTAGACGCAGCGCGTGCCGGGGGTGAGCACGAGGCGGGCGGCAAGCGAGAGGATCTCGTCCGAGCCGTTGCCTGCAATCACCCAATCGCTCGTGACGCCGTGGTGGCGCGCCACGGCCGCGCGGAACATCCGTGCATTGCCGTCGGGGTAGCGGTTGGCGCCCGAGGCGGCCGCAAGCGCAGCCTTCACGGCGGACTCGGGCATCCCGAGCGGATTTTCGTTGCTTGCGAGTTTGACGATCGTGTTGACGTCAAGGCCGTACTCGCGCGCGGGCTCTTCGATGGGCTTGCCCGCCACGTAGGGGCTGATCGCCTCGATCGAGCGCTTGGCGACGAATCCACGTGTGGTGTTTTCGGTATTAGCTTCGTTCATTTCAAATTCCAGCCTGGTCAATGTGTGTTTGTGTGGGTCTTCTTGGGGCTCTTTTTGGAGCGCATCCCCTGCGCCGGTGCGGTTGACGGCCAGCGCGGCGCCGATGCATCCACCCTAGCGCCGCGGGCTTCGTACGTACCGCTCACGGAATCAAGAAAGAGCGTCTTTACCGCACGATTCTCAAGGTCCTTACGCCTGCTTGCGCTTTCCCGGGCCCGAGGCATCCGCGGGAAACGACCCGAGGACCTTGAAGTAGCTCGTCTTGGCGCGCATTTCCGCAAGCGCCCGGGCGACGGCCTCATCCTCGCGGTGGCCTTCGAGGTCGACGTAGAAGTTGTAGTCCCAGGCGCCGTTTCGCGCCGGGCGGCTTTCGAGCCGCGCCATCGACACGCCGTGGCGCTCAAGGGGCTCAAGCGCCTCAAAAAGCGACCCCGCGCGGTTGGGAACCGAAAAGATCACCGCCGTCTTGGCGGCAATGCCCGCCGCGCGCCCCGCGGGCTGGGTGCCGAGCACCCAGAAGCGCGTGGTGTTGCAGGGGTTGTCCTGAATGGCAGGCGCAAGAATCGAAAGACCGTAGAGGTCGGCCGCGCGCGTGGCGGCAATGGCGGCGAGCTTCGGGTTTTTCGAAGCCATCACGGCCGCCTCGGCGTTTGACGAGGCGCTCGTGATGCGCACGTTCGGAAGGTGCGCGGTGAGCCAGTTGCGACACTGCGCAAGCGCCTGCGGGTGCGCGCAGACTTCCTCGACGTCGGCGATGTTCCCCGACTGATTCAAGAGGTTGTGGCGCACCGCAACGCTCACTTCGCCGATGACGGTCAAGGGCGTTGCCAAGAGCAGATCCATCGTGCGCGTCACCGTCCCTTGGGTGCTGTTTTCCACCGGCACCACGGCAAACTGCACGGTTCCCGACTCCACCGCATGGAAGGTCGCATCAATCGTCTGGCACGGATTGAGGTCGACCGAGGAGCCGAACTGCTCGAGCACGGCCATCTCGGTAAAGGTGCCCTGGGGCCCCAAATAGGCAACGCTCGGACGGGCCTCGACGGCGCGGCAGGCGCTGATGATTTCGCCGTAGATCGCGGCAAGGCTCTCGGAAGAGATGAGCGAGTCGCACTGCGCGCCCTTGACAATGGCGCGCTCAATGACCGCGCGCTCGCGCTCGGGGCGGTAGATGTTCGAAGACTTGGGGGCGTCGCCCGGCGTGCCGGAGGCGGCAATCTGGGCCTTGGCCGTCCCCACGGCACGGGCCAACCGCGCACGCTCGGCCAAAAGAGTCACGATCTTGGCGTCGACCGCGTCGATTTCACTGCGCAGCCGCGTGAGCTCGTCGGCGCAGCCGTTACTGTCGGCCTGCGCCGGCTCTGTCGTTTGTTGGGACTGCATGGTTGTGATGCTTTTTTATTTTGTGTTTCGTTTGTCTTGTTCTTGTGCGCTTGGGCCTCCCCGGCCTCTTAACCGCGGCGCTGCGCGAAGTCCTTCATGAACTCGGCCAACGCCTGGGCGCCTTCCATCGGCATGGCGTTGTAAAGCGACGCCCTCAAGCCCCCGACCGAGCGGTGGCCCTTGAGGTTCTTGAGGCCCTGGGCCTCGGCCTCCTTGATGAAGAGGTCGGTCAAAGCCCCTTCGGCAAGCGTAAAGACCACGTTCATGCGGCTGCGGTCGTGCGCGGGGATGGTGTTGACGTAAAAGCCCTCGGAATTGTCGATCGTCTGGTAGATGAGCGACGACCGGGCGCGGGCGCGCGCGTCCATCACCTCAAGGCCGCCGTCGTTGACGATCCACTTGCAGACGAGATTCGCAATCCAGATGGCGAACGTGGGCGGCGTGTTGTACATGCTTTCGGCTTCGGCATGAATCTGGTAGTTGAGCATCGTCGGGCACGTTTCCGACGCCAGTCCCAGAAGGTCCTTTCTGAGGA
>USAL01000064.1 GCA_900552545.1 uncultured Sutterella sp.
ACACGCTGCACCTTGACGGAACGCGTGAAAAGAACCCCGATGTCTTCGTCTACGACACCTCGGGCGACTTCGGCGATCCGCAGAAGACGGTCGACATCCGCAAAGGGCTCACGCCCGTAAGAAGCCGCTGGATAGCCGAGCGCGAGGATACCGAGATGCTCGCTGGTCCCACCAGCCGCTTCGGGCGCGAGCGCGCGGCCGACCCGGCGCTTGCGGCGATCCGCTTTCCGTCGGCAAAGCGCCCGCTGCGCGCTCGCGAAGGCAAAAACGTCACGCAGCTTCACTACGCCCGAGCGGGCATCGTGACGCCCGAAATGGAATTTGCGGCCGTGCGCGAAAACATGAACCGCCGCGCCTATGTTGAAAGTCTCCAGGCAATGGATGGCGACGCCCGGTCGGTGCTTCTCTCGCAGCACGCGGGCTTCCCCTTTGAAGCCGCCTTCCCCGAAGAAGTCACGGGCGAATTCGTGCGCAGCGAAATCGCCGCGGGCCGTGCGATTCTTCCGGCCAACATCAACCACCCCGAAAGCGAGCCGATGGTGATCGGCCGAAACTTCCTCACCAAGATCAATGCCAACATCGGCAACAGTGCGCTTTCCTCGAGCATTGCCGACGAGGTCGAAAAGCTTCTGTGGGCCACGCGCTGGGGCGCCGATACGGTGATGGACCTTTCCACCGGAAAGCACATTCACGAAACCCGCGAATGGATCGTGCGCAACAGCCCGGTGCCGATCGGCACGGTGCCGCTGTATCAGGCGCTCGAAAAGGTCGACGGCAAGGCAAACGACCTCTCCTGGGAGATCTACCGCGACACGTTGATCGAACAGGCCGAACAAGGCGTGGACTACTTCACGATCCACGCGGGCGTACGGCTGCGCCACATTCCGCTCACCGCAAGGCGTTTGACCGGTATCGTGAGCCGCGGCGGCTCGATCATGGCAGGCTGGTGCATCGCACACCACTCGGAGAGCTTTCTCTACACGCACTTTGAAGAGATCTGCGAAATCCTCAAGACCTACGACGTCGCGGTGAGCTTGGGCGACGGCCTGCGTGCGGGATCGATCTACGACGCCAACGACGCGGCGCAGATGGCCGAACTGAAGACGCTCGGGGAACTCACGAAGATCGCGCACCGCCACGACGTGCAGGTGATCATCGAGGGCCCGGGCCACATCCCGATGCAGCGCGTGATGGAAAACGTCGAGGCCGAATTGAAGGAATGCGACGAGGCGCCCTTCTACACCCTTGGACCGCGCGTGACGGACGCCGCCCCCGGGTACGACCACATCACGAGTGCGATCGGCGCGGCCATGATCGGCTGGCGCGGCACGGCGATGCTCTGCTACGTGACGCCCAAGGAGCATCTGGGGCTCCCGGTGAAGGAAGACGTCCGCACGGGCATCGTCACCTACAAGGTCGCAGCGCACGCAGCCGACCTCGCCAAGGGGCTGCCGGGCGCGCAGATTCGCGACAACGCGCTCTCGAAGGCCCGCTTTGAGTTCCGGTGGGAAGACCAGTTCAATTTGAGCCTCGATCCCGAGCTCGCGGCAAGCTACCACGACGAGACGCTTCCGAAGCCCGCCATGAAGCAGGCGCACTTCTGCAGCATGTGCGGCCCGCAGTTCTGCTCGATGCGCATCACCGAGGACGTACGCAAATGGGCGAAAGACCACGGCGTCACGGAAGAGGAAGCGCTTGAGGCGGGCCTGAAGGCCCAGAGCGAGAAGTTCGTCGCGGAGGGCTCAAAGCTCTACACCGACGTCTAACGCACCTAGAAGCTGCAGGAGCGACAAACTCCTGCAGGCCGTCATCAGCCTCAACATCAGGCGCAAGAAAGCCTCTGGAACAGACACTCCGGAGGCTTTTTTACGCCCGGAGACGGCCTCAAGAAAAGGAGCAAAATGGAATATTTTCAGAAGTTAGATCTCAGAAAGTACTTTTCGCCGTGCAGTCCGTCAATGACACGTCGCCAGCTGCACCTGCCGAAATCTTTGAATCTGAAACTCTATTTCATTGAAAAGGCGGTTTTGGAAGGGTCGAGTCGCCTCGAAATTTTGATTGTTTATGACGTGATCAAACTCGAAAACGAGCTCGACAATTTTTTGTATTTTGTTTATGCAATACCGTATCGATTGCAAAGCCACTAAGACAAAACGCAGGTGCTTCAGACCAGGCGGCTGGCGTGGACGCGCAGGAGCGAGGGTGCCCAAGATATAGGCAGTCGTCGCATTCAGGCGAAAATTTCCGCTGCTCGAAATCAGCCTCAAAACATCTTAAAACGCTGATTGCAATTGTTATCCGTGTTCTTCATTGCGATCCTAACGTTTAAATTTCTGGAAGTCGCTGAAAACGACTGTAAAGAATGCTGATTTCTCAATAATGTGCTCAGACTGGACGCCTCGATTTTGAAGTGACATAATTAACATTATCGTAACGATTAACTGCTATAGTCTTTCGGATTTAAACACTATGAGACCCTCCGTCGCAGTTGAAGAATCCTTGCAAGCGCTCGGTTACAACCTCAAGGTCGCCCGTTTGAAGCGTCGCCTCCCCCAGTCCGTGCTCTCTGACCGCGCGGGCGTCGGGATCTCAACTTTGGTGAAGATAGAAAAAGGCGATTGCGGCGTGGCGATCGGCGCCTACGCCTCCGTCATCCAGGCTCTTGGTTTGGGAACGCCTTTGGGAGAAATCGCCCTCGCCGATCCGCTCGGTCAGGCTCTTGAAGCGCAGACTTTGCCCAAGCGAATTCGTGCTTCAAAGAAGTTTTCGTCGGAAGCAAAATCGCCGATGATTGTCGACCCCGTCGACGACGGCAATTGAGGACGTTGAGGAGTGCTTCGTCATGCCCGCCATTCTTGAGATTGGTCTCACGACCTCGGGGGGACATCGGCGCATCGGCGAGCTCGTTCTGGCCGACCCCGATGAGGCAATCGACCGGGGAGCCGTCGGATCGATGCCGGGACGTTTTCCCGCGATGGTCTTTCAGTACGACGACGAGTGGCTGCGCCATGGGTTTTCTCTTGGCGCCGACCTGCCTTTGATCGAGGGCGTGCAGCGGCCGGTCGTCGATCCCCTTGAAACCGATCCGGTACTTCGTGCTCGAGGGGCGGCCTTCGGTTTTGTCTGCGACCATGCACCGGGACTGTGGGTTGAGAGGCTTTTTGCTGCGGCGGGATCGACGCAAATAAATGCCCTCAAAGGTGACGAGTGCGCCTCCTTACGCACTGCAGGGCAACTGTGGGCGGCTGCTGGACACGCAGGCCACCGGTTCGGGGCGCTTGATCTTCCCCTAACCCACGGAAATCAAAGGGAATTTTCGCCGCTCGTTCTTGATCTGGCAAAGCCCCGTGAGGCTGCCAAAACCGTCCGCGAGCTCACACTTGCCTTTGAGTTTCTTGCCTCCGGCCGCGGGCTGCGCTCGACCAAGGACCTCGAGCTTCTTCTCACGGCGGCAACCGACGTTGGCGGCAGGAGCCCCAAGACCCTTGTTGCGCTGGGCAAAAAGCGCGAAGCCGCTGTTCCCGGGGTCGGGACTTCCAGCCAGGAACGGATCCTGCGGTTTGCTCCTGCGGGCGACGCGCTCAATCCGGCCATGGTGACTGCCGTTGCCCGAGAGCTCGCCGCGCGCTGCGGACTGTCGGTGGTCGAGGGCGGCCTCATGGGAAGCGCCGGGTACCTCGAAGCGCGCTTTGACCGCACACCCGCGGGAGCGCCCGTCTTTGTTCAGTCGGCCGCAACGCTCGTCCGGCGCAAGCGCCGCTCCCGCGCACAGCCCATGGCCGCCGCCGCAGGCTATCTTGATGCGGCCGATATCCTCAACCGCGAGGGGGCCGATGCAGCTGGAGACCTCAAGGAGCTCTTCGGGCGACTGCTCTTTAATGCGCTCATCGGCAACAACCGCGACAGGCTCGATCAGATCTGGTTGACGCCGACCTCCTCGGGCGTCAAGCTTCTGCCGATGTACGCTCCCACGGCAACACCCACGCCCGCTACGGGCGGCCGGCAGCTTTCAACGCCGATCAGGGGTACGGGTACCATCGTCGCGCCTGAGGCGGTCGTTGCAAACGCCCGCTACTTCGGGCTTTCCTCAGCCCGCGCCAAGATGCTGTGTTTAGAATTCACGCAGATCGTCTCCGGCTGGCGCGAGGTTGCGCAGGCCATCGGGGCGGACTTCTTTACCGTCTCGCAAATGGCGCGGCTGTTTGAACAGTAGAGCCGGCGGGTCGAAATACCGTCACCATCTGAATCATTTGAAGTATTTTCAGAGTTCTGATTTTCTTTAATACTTTTGATACCTTCTGCAGCATGGCTCACCGCCACAGAAGGCAGCTTGAAGGGAGATAGCGTTCATGGACGTAAAAAAGGACAATGCGATGTACATGCAGATTGCCCTCATCGCGGCGCAGAGAAGCTATGCGCGCCGCCTCAAGGTGGGCTGCGTCATCGTCAAGAACAACTCCATCATCAGCTTCGGCTGGAACGGCATGCCCACGGGCTACGACAACTGCTGCGAGTATGAAGTCGACGGCAAGCTCGTCACCCGCCCCGAGGTGCAGCACGCCGAGTTGAACGCCATCGCCAAGCTCGCCTACAACGGCTACTCGAGCAAGGGCGCGAGCATCTTCATCACGCACAGCCCCTGCATTCACTGCGCGCTTTTGATTCAGAAGTGCGGCATCGAGGCCGTCTACTACCACGACGTCTACCGCGACGATGCCGGGATAGTGTTTCTGAGAAACGCAGGTATCCACGTCGAGCAGCTCTAGACCGCCCCTTCTCGCCTTTTATTTTTGAGATGCTGCCCCCGACCGTCTATTTGCTCAATCCGCCCGAGAACCTGCCTGCCGGTCTCGAGTCGCTTGAAAGCCCTGATGCCGAGAAGGTCCTCGCCTCGATTGGATTAACGCAGGAAGTCATTGACCGCGCACGGAGCTTTGCAAGCGCCAAGCGCGTTCATGAGTATCTTTGGGGGCGCACGCTTCTTGCGGCGGTGGTCAAAAGCCTCTCGGCTTCCGGTGCCATTTCCTTGACAAGCCGCGAGCGGCCGCCCTTGTCGCCGGTTCTCGCAGCTCCTGACGGGACGCCTGCGGCAGCCGCAAGCATCACCCACACGGCGGGCACAATTGCCGTGATGGTTTCAGAGACGCCCGCCGCGATCGACGCGGAAGTGATAAACCCCGGCCGCGTGCGGGAGGCGCTCGTCGACCACGTCTTCGGCGACGGGGTGAACGCCATGCTGCAGAAGCGTGCAGCGGATCCGGTCCTTTCCTTTTACGCGCTCTGGGGACTGCATGAGGCTGCCGTCAAGCTCGAGGGAAAGTTTCTTCTTTCGCTCGGGAAGTCCGGCGCCCTTGCGTTTTCCGTTCAAATCAAGGACAAGGAAGTCCCCTCGGCGCGGTGCTGCTTTGCGAGGCTTGCAGTTCAGACGGGTAAAGCCGGCAACGACGTGCTTCTGACGATTCTTGATTGCGACGACCGAAAGGAACAGCAACCCGACGTTGCTCTCTTACGAGCGAGGCTTGCGGCCGACAACAGCGGCGTCGATTTCTTTGAGCCCCTCGCAAGCGTGACGCTTGAGCCCCTCGAAGCGCTTGAAAGGCTCGAGACCTTCAACTCGCCTCTGTGCCTCTTTGCGCCTTAGTCCCTTTCGGACAGTTTTCTCAGTCCTTGATGAGAAGCACCGCCGCCTGGGTGCTGATCCCCTCTTCTCTTCCCTCAAAGCCCAGCTTTTCATTGGTCTTGGGCTTGATGCTCACAAGTGCCGCGTCCGTGTCGAGGATCTTGGCAATGCACTGCGCCATGGCGATTACGTGCGGATTGAGCTTGGGCTTTTGCGCGATCACGACGCAGTCGAGATTGCCGATGCGCCAGCCCTCCCCGCTTACCTTCTCCCAGGCGCGGCGCAGCAACACCTTGCTGTCGGCGCCCTTGAAGGCCGGATCGTTGTCCGGAAAAAGAATGCCGATGTTGCCCAAGCCCGCAGCTCCGAGCACGGCATCGGTAATGGCGTGCAGCAGCGCGTCGGCATCGCTGTGTCCGGCAAGACCCCGGTCGTGCGCGATTTCGACGCCGCCCAAAATGAATTTGCGGCCGGCTTCAAGTCGATGCGAGTCGTAGCCCAGGCCAACGCGAATCTGCATGGCGTTCTCCTTTTTTGCTTCTGATTGAGAGGTTTCACCGTGCGCGGCAAGCGTCGCAAGCCGCTCGCGGGCAAAGTCCGCATCGGCCGGTTCCGTTACCTTGATGTTGGCGGGGGTCGACCGTACCACCAGCACGCGCCCGCCCGCGGCGCGGATGGCGCTTGACTCGTCGGTCACGTCCGGATGCGCGCGTAGAGCCGCAAGAAGCTCTCCCGCCGCAAAGCACTGCGGCGTTGCGATGCGAAAAAGCCCCGTGCGGTCCACGTCTTCAACGAGAATGCCCTCGGCGTCGGCGCGCTTGACGGTGTCGGAAACCGGCATGGCAAGAACGGCGCCTGAGGCGCTGCCCGCGGTAATGGCGCGGCGTGTGGCGGCAATGAGCTCCCGAACCTCATCGGGATCGACCAGCGGACGCGCGGCGTCGTGCACGAGCACGAGCTCATCGGGCTCAATGCAGTGCGACGCGAGCGCAGCTTCAAGCGTCTGCGTCACGGTTGCGGCGCGAGTGCTGCCGCCGGTGCGCAGCACCTGCATGTCGGCGAGATCAATCCCGGAAATCCAGCCGTCTTCAGCGCTCACCGCAATCAGCACGCGGTCTGCACCCACCACCTCGGCAAGACGTGCTGCCGTGATTTCAAGCATGGTGCGGTCCCCCAAAAGAGGCAGGTACTGCTTGGGGATGGCTGCCTTCATCCGGGAGCCGACGCCCGCAGCGGGGATGAGCGCCGTCACGCGCTCGGACAGGTGCAAAGGCAAAGGATGGTTGTCTAGCAGCATGGGAAAAGAAAAAATTGCATGAAGTGCGACGCATTCTAATGCCGCTGATACTCTAGCTCCGACCCTACTCCTGATTCCGGCATTGGTGACTGCATAGCAAACGCCCCGGCAGGGATAAACCCGTCGGGGCGTTTTGAAGAACTTCTTGCGTCTTCAGCAACCGAGGCTGCTGAAGAATTCAGACGCAATTAGAACTTGTGCACGAGACCAACCATGCCGGTGAAGGTCTTTTCGTCAGCAAGCTTGGTGCTGCCGTTTTCGGACCAAGCACGCTTGTAGCCGAGACCAACGTAGCTGAAGGTCGTCTTGCTGAAGGGATACTCGTGTCCGAGAGCGATGTTGAAGTTCTTGTAAGACTCGCCAGCTTCAGTGTTGGCTTCCAGGTTGCCGTAGTAGACGGCCGCATGGAACGAGCCGCAGGGCAACGGGAAGGTGGCGCCGAGGCCGAGGGTGTAGCCGTCAGCCGTGGCAGCCTTGCCGGTCTTAGAGTCGACGACACCGTTGCCATCAAGGGCGAAGTCCGTCGTTTCGTTCTTACCGTACTGGGCGCCGAAGGTAACCTTCATGAACTCGAAGTCGTAGCCGATGCCGAAGCTCACAGCCATGGCGTCGTCAAGATCCTCATTCACGGCCGTTCCATCTTTCCACTGCTGACGCAGCACCGTGTCAAGGACGAGAGCGGTCGACAGCGGACCGTTTTCGTAGGTCAGACCGAGAGCGGCGTAGCGATCCTTGTCGCGCTCGCCCGGGGTAGCGTCATCCTGATTGCTCTTGACGTCGGTGCCGAAGGAGTACTGGAAATAGCCGGTAAAGCCAGCCGCCGTGGGACTCACCAAGGTGAGCATGTTGTCGTAGCGGTCGCGGCTGAACCAGTTATTGATGTCGATAGCGTAGTTCCAGCCGCCGTCGAACGTATCACCCATGTACTGGAAAATATCATAGGTACCGAGACCGGAGGAAAGAGCACCCATGCGACCCATGCTGATCGTGCCGTAGGGCGTCTCAAAGCTCAGGCGGGTCTCACGTCCGAAAAGACGGCCACTCTGACCGAGGCTGCCGTCGTCGGCGCTGAAGCCGTTTTCAAGGTAGAAGCTCACGGTGTAGCCCGCCGAGAGCTCTTCAGAACCCTTGAAGATGAAGCGTGAACCGTTGTGGTTGCCGCTGTCGAGCGTGAACGTTTCGTCGGTGCCGCCAGCGAGCGTGTCGACGTTGTTGTAGGCAAAGCCGGCATCCACGATGCCGGCGATCTCCACCTGGGCCGCGAGGGCGCCGGTGCTGGCCACAGTCGCGGCAGCCAGAGCGATCAGAGTCTTTTTCATTTTTGATTTCTCCAATTTGGGATTCTTGCGAGGTCTGCCGGCACGGGAGAATGGCAGCGCAAGGGCCGCTATTATTGCCGATGCCTTGCAGCGGCGGCAACTTGATTCGCTCCGCGCATAAAACGGGCGGCATGAGGCACCGAGGAAGCCTTCATACACGCATTGTTTCAAATAGCATTGATTCCAAGGGATTTTTTACCTTTGCCAACGGTTTCGATTGGTGATAAATTAGGTATTTTGGACTAGGGAGAAAGTTGTCACCAATTTAGCGACACTTTTGACCACATCCGGGCAGCATGTTCGGTATCAGAGGCAAGGCTCTGATGCTCCGGGAAGCCCGGGCAGTCCACAAAAATCGACAGCAAAAAGGCGCGGCCGCCATGAAGGTACCGCGCCTTTGTTGTTTGCGCTTCTTTTTTCCTTCCCCTTCCCGGCTGCCTCCGAGAACAGGGAAAGAACTGCTCGATCAGAGTGTGAGCAGATCGTCGTCCGCAAGCATTTCCTTGACCGGGGAGAAGCTCTTGCGGTGCACGGGCAGAATGCCGTAGCGCCGGATGGCCTCGATGTGCTGCTTCACGCCGTAGCCCTTGTGTTTGGCAAAGCCATACTCGGGGTAGCGCGCATCGAGCTCGATCATGGCGCTGTCGCGGGTGGTTTTGGCGAGAATCGAAGCCGCTGAAATCGCCGGCACCTTGTCGTCACCCTTGACGATGGCGTTGATGCGGCGGTTCATCTTGGGAATGCGGTTGCCGTCGACGAGAATGAGGTTGGGTTCGACCGAAAGCCCGACGATCGCGCGCTTCATCGCAAGCATCGTGGCTTCGAGAATATTGAGTTCGTCGATCTCCTCGACGGTTGCGTGCGCAATGCTCCAGGCAAGGGCCTTTTTCTTGATCTCGTCGGCTAAGCGCTCGCGCACCTTGGCCGAGAGCTTCTTGCTGTCGCGCAGCCCCTCGATCGGATTGTTAGGATCGAGAATCACGGCTGCCGCCACGACGGGACCGGCAAGCGGCCCGCGGCCCGCCTCGTCAACACCCGCAATGAGATCGCCGCTTTCGGCAATCATGAGGTCGTTGAAAAGGTCGGGCGCGATCGTTGAATTCGGCTGCGGTTGATGCACTTTTGAAGTCATTTCAACAACAACTTTTTCGAAAATACTTTTTTGTTTTGCCAATCAACGTCTGAGGCTTTCCCAGCTCCTACCAGGAAAGCAGCGGCTGATCGGGCACCCAGACCAAGCGCACGCGCTCGGGCACCAGGGCCTTGTCGGCGTATTCGCGCACGTCGCAGCCCAGGCCCGCGGCAAAGATGAGCTCGTCGTCAAGCCACACAAGCGGCAGCCGCGAGCGCTCAAACGAGGCGATCTTTGCTGCCTGATAGAGGTGCTTCAGATTGCGCGAGGGACGAAGGCGGTGGAGCTTGATCTTCTCGCCTCCCCTGCGCGGGCGCACTTCGAGCTTGCCTTCACGCAGGCGTCGTGCATCGATGCCGTCTTCATCAGACCCGCAGGGCTCAAAGCGCAGCACCCCGCCCCAGAGGCCGAGGCTTACCTCGCTTTCGCCCTTCCAAACGATCGGGCGCTGGAGCACGTCGCAGGCGCGCGAAACGGTCGGCACCTCGATCACGACGAGGTTCTCGCCCCAGCGGCGCACCTCCTTGCCTTCCATGTGAAAGCACATCGAGCCCGCACCCTGAGTCTGGCGTACCTGGCGCAGCATTTCGTCGAGCTTTGCCTTGTTTTTGATGCAGTGCGATCTCGGACCGTAGGCGATGTTGTCGTAGATGCTCATGGGGAAGGGGTTCGGCTTCTGAAAGACAATGCAGATTGAGAGGCGCAGTTCGTTCACATCCGTCGAAGGGTC
>USAL01000065.1 GCA_900552545.1 uncultured Sutterella sp.
CGCCAGTAGCTCAGTTGGATAGAGTACCTGGCTACGAACCAGGGGGTCGCGGGTTCGAATCCTACCTGGCGCACCACTTACCTTCAGACAGCCGTTGATCGGATCAGCAAAAGCCCGGACGCGAAAGCTCTGGGTTTTTTGTTATCTGCCTGCAGCAAAAGGGCGGGGCGGGAACGGCGCACGGTTTTTTCCGGTTGCCGTTTTGCTGTAAGATTTCCCGCTAAAAGGGCCGTGCGGCACATCGACTGCACGAATTCGCCCCGTTTCTGCAGAACATCCCGAGCGCCGGGCGCACCTTGACCCAAGTGAAATATTCGGCAACTCCCGTTGCCGGCGGTGCGCGACGAGGAAAGTTGCATTTCCGCTCATCCGATTTCCGGCCCAAGCGTCTGCTTTATCTGTTGGTTAATCTCTGCACGAAGGCGTACCGGCGGCTGCCGCGGCGAAGACCTTGCGTTGTCTTTTGCCCGAGCCCGGTGAATTTCGTGCGGCTTCTTCTTTTTCGAACACTGTGTCTGACACGCTCCAACCGGACAGCATGATTGAGGCTGCTCTATTGTCGAGTCCGCAGCCGCTCAAGCTTGAGGCCCTCGTGCGCCTTTTCGGCGGAACGATGAAGAAGTCCCAGGTGCAGGAACAGCTCGCACGCCTGCAGGCGGCCTGGCAAACCCGCGGACTGCGGCTTGTGGAAACGGTCGACGGCTGGCGCTTTCAGTGCGTCTCCGATGTGGCGCAGGCGCTGATGCGCATCAGCGGCCAGAAGCCGCCGAAATACTCGCGCGCGGTGTTGGAGACCCTGGCGATCATCGCCTACCGGCAGCCCGCCACGCGCGGCGACATTGAAGAAATCCGCGGCGTGGCAGTGAACGCCAACGTGATGCGTCAGCTCGAGGAGCGCGGCTGGATTGAAGTCGTGGGCCATCGCGAAACGCCCGGTCGCCCGAGCCTTTTTGCCACGACAAAGCAGTTTTTGACCGACTTGGGGCTGAAGTCGCTCTCGGACCTCCCGCCGCTTGCGGGTACCGAGCCGCAGTATCAGGAGTTTGAGCTTGATCTGCCTGATCCTCGCGAGCCTGAGGCTGCCGACGACAAGAACAAGGCTGGCGAGACGCCCGTGGGCGGCAACGTGTTGTTTGCAGCCGAGCCCGAGCTGGCGCTCAATGACTCGACCGAAGCGTCGAGCGCTGAACCGGCTCCCGCTGAGCCGATCCCTGAAGAGCCCTCTGCGGAGCCCTCCGAACCGGCTCCCGAAGAGATTGCTGACGAAGCTGACGGCATGAACGAAGAGGCGGACGGCCATGACGAAGCGGCCGTGATTGAGGCGGACGAACCGCAGGACGCCCAGAACAATTCCCCGGTCCCGAGCACTGAGCTCAAGGAGACCGACAAGAGTAAGGAATAGCGCACATTGATGGCGCTTCCTTGGCAAGACAAAAATTTTTGGACTGCTCTGATGACTGAAAACGAGAATAACGATCAACGATCAGTACAGACTCCCGTTGAGGAGACGACGGTCGCGCCGCGGCTGCGCATCCGTTATCCCATGCGCCGCCGTACGAGAAACAAGGCGCAGGCCGAAGACGGTGCGGCAGCGGGCGTCGAGGCTCCCAAGGCCCCCGCAGCGGCAGAAGGCGACGAGCCGACGCTGAAGAAGACCGTGCGCCGCCGCGCGCCCCGCAAGACCGAAGCCGAGGCTGCCGCGCCCGCCGTTGAAGCGGCTGCCGAAAACGACGCCTCCCAGAATTCTTCCGACGCTCCGGCGGAAGCTCCTGCCGAAACGTCCGCACGAAAGCCGCGCGTGCTGCGCGACCCGCGCATGCGGCGCACGAAGCTGCGTGCGCGCACCGATGAACAGACTGCCGCTGAAAGCGCGCCGATGATGGAGGGCGAGAGCCCCGAGGCGCAGGCAACCGAGTCGGCCGAAGCCGGCGCCGATGCGGGCTATGTGAAGAAGCCCCGCCGCGCCAAGACTCTCAAGACCTTTCGCCGCAGTAGCGGGCATGAGCAAAGAAATGAGGGGGCCGACGCTGATGCTCTCTCCGACGAGGAGCGCTTCGGGCGCTTCGAGCGCAAGGGCGAGGCTGAAGAGGCCGAGTTTGACGCCTCGGACGCCAAGCCCGCACGCGCCCCGCGCGGCAGAAAGCCCGGGCGCAACCTTCGCGCGGCGCCCCAGATGCGAGGCGCCCGGCGCAATCGCAACGTCGAAGACGACGACGGGTTCGTGCCCGATCAGGGCGAAGTCGAAAGCTCGGTCTTTGCGCCGCAGCTCTTTGACGCCAAGGTCCTTGCCCGCGGCCGCGCCGCAAAGAAAAAGGAACTTGTAAGCCAAAGCGAGAAGCTCCACAAGGTTTTGGCCGACCTCGGTCTCGGCAGCCGCCGCGACATGGAGCAGCTCATTCTCGAAGGGCGCATTTCGGTCAACTCCGAACCCGCCCACCTCGGGCAGCGCATCATGCCGGGCGACATCATCCGCATGAACGGCCGCGTCGTGAAGCGAATGCCCGCCTCTGCCCAGCCCAAGGTGCCGCGCGTTCTGGTCTACCACAAGCCCGCGGGCGAAATCGTGAGCATGAGCGATCCGCAGCGCCGTCCCACCGTCTTTGAGCATCTCCCCAAGATTTCGGGCGCCCGCTGGATTGCCGTGGGGCGCCTTGACTTCAATACCGAGGGGCTGCTTCTCATTACGCCGAGCCGGGAGCTCGCCAACCGCATGCTGCACCCGCGCTACCAGAATGAGCGCGAGTACGCCGTGCGTGCCGCGGGGACTCTCACCGACGAAGGCCGCCGTGCACTGTTGGACGGCGTGATGCTCGAAGACGGCCCGGCCGCCTTCTCGATGCTTGAGGAAAAGGGCGGCGACAATCTCAACAAGTGGTACCTCGTGCGCATCAGCGAAGGCAGAAACCGCGAGGTGCGCCGCATGTTTGCGGCCGTGGGCCTCACGGTGAGCCGCCTGATCCGCGTGCGCTACGGCGCCGTGCATCTGCCCGCTGACCTGCCGCGCGGCGGCAAGCGCGAGCTGCAGCCCGAGTGGGTGCAGGCCTGGATTTCGGATCTCAAGGCCCGCGACGAAGCCCGTACGCCCGCCCACAAGAAGCCCCAGGCGCAGGCCGCGGGCAAGAAGGGCGTCAAGGGTGCAAAGGGTATGAAGGGCGGTAAGAGCTCGGCCAAAAAGAGCGCTTGGCAGCCTGATCCGTTGACGAGCACCGTCAACTACATCGCTAGCGGCAAGCTTGGCGCCATCACCCGCAGCTACGGCAGAACGCTTGCAGCGTCCGATCCGTATGCGATCGAGCCTATGCGCCAGAGCGCGGGCAACCGCCGCAAGTCCTACGGCAGAGGGCGCTAAAAGCACCTCACCGTCGTCCGTAAGCGACCCATGCGCCCTCCGGCGTCGATGATCGACCGACGGAGGGCTCAAAAAGCGTGGCAAAAGTGTCAAAAAAACAGATTTTTCTGTTGAATTTCAATGGATACGCCCGTATAATGCCGCGCAACCGACGCGGATTTCTCATCAGCGCCCGGCGGGGGTTTGTGTTCCTTGAAAAAGGAAGACAGGCCCGAAGTCGAGTACTTGATGCCGTGTCGCCTCACTAAACCCTGTGGCAGCGGTCTTGCCATCGGCAGTCAATGCACGGGGTGCCCCTCACCGAAGGGGCGTAGGGATGGGCAGTTGTGCCCATTTTTTTTTGTTTGATTGCATCTTCGATTGAATGCCCAGAAGCACTTCTGAAATTATTGAACTCGTCGAAGCCACGGTCGAGGGGCTCGGCTACGAATTCGTTGAATTCGAGCGCCTTCCCCGCGGGCTGATGCGCGTGACGATCGACCGCCCGGGCGAGGGCGTCACGGTCGACGACTGTGAAATCGTCAGCGATCAGGTGACGCATCTCTTTACGGTGGAAAACGTCGACTACGAGCGCCTTGAGGTCGCAAGTCCCGGCGTTGAGCGCCCGCTCAAGCGCGTGCGCGACTGGCGCCGCTTCATCGGGTCGCCCGCTCACGTTGAGCTCTATGAGCCGATGCACGCCGAGGGCTTCCCCGAGGCGGGCCGCCGCAAGCTCGACGGCCGCATCCTTGCCGTCGAAGGCGAGGAAGGCGCCGAAGTGATCGTCTTTTCTTTCGAAGATGTCGACGTGGCGCGCACTCCCAGCGAGGCCGCCCGCGCCCGCAGCCGTGCCGTAAAGGTCAAGAAGACCCAGGCCGAACCCATTGTTGTCTCGTTCGCATTCCACGATGTCGACCGGGCCAATCTGATTGCTCAATTGGACTTTAGAGGAAAACAGAAATGAGCCGCGAAATGCTCGATATGGTCGATGTACTCGCCAATGAAAAAAGTGTTGAGAAGTCTGCCGTCTTCAACGTGCTGGAAACGGCTCTGGCTAGCGCCGTCAAGAAGGCGCAGTTCCCTGGCGAGGACGCCAACGTCGTGGTGCATGTCGATCAGAACACCGGCGAGTGGCAGGCAATGCGCCGCTGGCTCGTGGTGAGCGACGACGCGGGCCTGCAGCAGCCCGACCGCGAGGAGATGTACTCGGACATCTGCGACGAGTACCCCGACATCCAGGTGGGCGACTACATCGAAAAGCCCATTGAAAACATCAACACGAGCGGCCGCCGCTTTGCCCAGGACGCCAAGCAGGTGATCCTGCAGCGCCTGCGCGACGCCGAACGCGAACAGATTCTGAAGGAATTCCTCGCCCGCGACGAGAAGATCGTCTCGGGGCAGGTCAAGCGCGTCGACAAGGAAGGCGCCGTGATCGAAATCGGCCGCCTCGAAGCGCGCCTGCCGCGCTCGGAAATGATTCCGCGCGAAAATCTTCGCAACACCGACCGCGTGCGCGCCTATGTGCTTCGCGTCGACGAGACCAACAAGGGCCGTCAGGTGATCCTCTCGCGCGCCTGCCCCGAGTTCCTCAAGAAGCTCTTTGAGCTCGAGGTGCCCGAGATTGAAGAAGGCGTGGTCGAGATCAAGGCCGCGGCCCGCGATCCGGGTTCGCGCGCCAAGATCGCCGTGATGAGCCGCGACAAGCGTGTTGAACCCGTGGGCACCTGCATCGGCATCCGCGGCTCGCGTGTGACGGCCGTCACGAACGAACTCGCGGGCGAACGCATCGATGTCGTGCGCTGGGACGAAAACCCCGTGCAGTACATTGTCGAGGCTCTGAAGCCCGCCAAGGTGAGCAAGGTCTTTGCCGACGAAGAAGCCCACTCGATGGACGTCACCGTTGATGAGGAAAACCTCGCGATCGCCATCGGCCGCGCCGGCCAGAACGTGCGTCTCGCGAGCGAACTCACCGGCTGGCAGATCAACATCATGACCGCCGAAGAAGCCGACAAGAAGCAGCAGGAGGAAGTGCGCGAGGCCTGCGAGGAATTCATGCGTGAGCTCAACATGGACGAGGAATCGGCCCGTGCGCTCATTGAAGCGGGCATCTACACGCTTGAAGAACTCGCCTACGTGCCCGAGCAGGAAATCATCGACCTCGGCGTCTTCGACGAGAGCACCGTTGCGGATCTGCGCGACCGCGCCCGCCGCGCGCTTCTGAGTCAGGCTCTCAAGCGTGAGGAGAATCTGCGTCAGGCCGACCAGAGCCTTCTCGAACTTGACGGCGTCGACACCGACCTTGCCGCCAAGCTCGTGAGCGAAGGCGTCAAGACCGCCGATGAATTGGCCGACCTCGACGTCGAGGAACTGATGCAAAAGAGCGGCGTTGATGAGGACCGCGCCAAGGCGCTCATCATGGCCGCCCGCGCCCGCTGGAACGACCAGCAATAAGTAAGCTCGAAGTCTTTTCGCAAGGCTTCCGTTTGAACAATCAGCATATTTGAGCCGGCTGCGCAAAGCCGGACGCGCCCAGAAGTGGTTCGACGCACTCTCACCCCAACAAGCGAGAGACGTCGCCCCAAAAGCTTTAAGCGCATCCGAGGCGGCCGACGGGAGATACAGGAAAACATGGCAAGCAATACGGTTCGCGAATTTGCCCTCGAGCTTCAGGTTTCCGCCGATACGCTGCTGTCGCAGCTGCAGAATGCGGGCGTGAATGTAGCCAACGAAGGCGATGAAATCAGCGACGCCGACAAGGCGAAGCTCCTGGAGAGCCTGCGCCACGCCCGCGTGCAGGACAAGCCGCGCAAGATCATGGTCACGCGCCGCGAGACTTCCACGATCCGTCAGAACGACGGTCAGGGTGGTGCGCGCACGATTGAAGTTGAAGTGCGCCGCCGCCGCGTCTTCGTGAAGAAGCCCGCGACGGGTACGGGTGCCGCGTCGACCGCCGCCGACGCGCGTGCGGCCCAGATTGCCGCGGCCCGTGCTCAGCTTGAGGCCGAGGCCCGCGCCGAGGTCGAGCGCAAGGCGCGCGAAGAGGCCGAACGCAAGGCCGCTGAAGAGGCCCAGAAGAAGGCCGCTGAAGAAGAGGCCGCGCGTCAGGCCGCCGAAGAGGCGCGTCTGAAGGCCGAGGCTGAAGAAGCCGCCCGCCGCCGCGAGGAAGAGGCCCGCATTGAGGCCGAGAAGGCTGCTGAAGCCGCTAAGCGGAAGGTTGCCGAAGAGTCGGCTGCGGCCGAAGAGGCCCGGAAGGCCGCGGCCGAAGCTGCTGAAGCCGAGAAGGCCAAGAAGGCTGAAGAAGCCCAGAAGGCCAAGGCCGAGGAAGAAGCCCGCAAGAAGGCTGAAGCCGAACGCAAGGCTGCCGAAGACGCCGCCGCGCGCGCTGCCGAACAGGAGCGCCGCGAGGAAGCCCGCCGCAAGGCCCAGCAGGAGGCCGAGGCGATTCGCGCCATGCTCGCCAAGCCCAAGACTGTTTTGAAGGCCAAGATCGATCGCGGCGACAAGAATGACCGTCGCGACGAGGTGAAGGCACCGGCCGAGGCTGCAAAGCCTGCTGCCAAGGCCGCCGCCAAGCCCGCGGCAAAGGCAAACGATGCCAAGAAGAACGCCTCGGGCGCCCGCCACGAAGGCGGCCGCAGCGAAGGCGCCAAGAAGTCGGGCGCCAAGGGCAGCAAGGGCAACGACCGCAACAACTGGAACGACGACAATCAGAAGCGCCGCTCGATGAAGACGCGCGGCGCCGTTGACGGCGGCGACGAGGGCTGGCACAGCCGCGGCCGCAAGAACCACCGCCACGAGCAGGCGGCCGTGCACGAGATGCCCTCTGAGCCCATCGTGCGCGACGTGGTCGTGCCCGAGACGATCTCGGTTGCCGATCTCGCCCACAAGATGGCCGTCAAGGCTACCGAAGTCATCAAGACCCTCATGAAGATGGGCCAGATGGTGACGATCAACCAGATGCTCGATCAGGAAACGGCGATGATCATCGTCGAGGAAATGGGGCACCGTGCGGTTGCCGCCAAGTCCGACGATCCGGAGTCGTTGCTGGGCGAAATCGAAGAGTCCGCGCAGCAGTATCCCGAGGTCGCGCGCCCGCCCGTGGTTACGATCATGGGCCACGTCGACCACGGCAAGACCTCGCTTCTTGACTACATCCGCCGCGCCAAGGTCGCCGCGGGTGAAGCGGGTGGCATTACGCAGCACATCGGCGCCTATCACGTCAAGCCCCCGCGCGGCATCGTCACTTTCCTCGACACCCCCGGGCATGAAGCCTTTACGGCCATGCGCGCCCGCGGTGCCCAGGCAACCGACATCGTCATTCTGGTCGTTGCGGCCGACGACGGCGTGATGCCCCAGACCCTTGAAGCCATTGCGCACGCCCGTGCGGCCAATGTGCCTCTGGTGGTGGCGATCAACAAGATCGACAAGCCCGAAGCCAACATCGAGCGCGTCAAGAGCGAGCTCGTGCAAAACGGCGTGCTGCCCGAAGAGTACGGCGGCGACGTGCCGTTCTGCCCGGTGTCGGCCAAGACCGGCAAGGGCGTCGACGAACTCCTTGAGAACGTGCTGCTTCAGGCTGAAATGCTTGAGTTGAAGGCCCCGGCCGAAGGTCCCGCCAAGGGCGTCGTGATCGAAAGCCGCCTCGACAAGGGCAAGGGCCCCGTGGCTTCCGTGCTCGTGCAGGCCGGCCTTCTCAAGAAGGGCGACATCGTGCTCGCCGGACAGGCTTTCGGCCGCGTGCGCGCCATGGTGAACGAAATGGGCAAGCAGGCCGTTTCCGCCGGCCCCTCGATCCCGGTTGAGATCCAGGGCCTCTCGGATGTGCCCTCTGCGGGCGACGAATTCCTCGTCGTGCCCGACGAGCGCCGCGCCCGTGAAGTCGCGCTCTTCCGTCAGGGCAAGTACCGCGAAGTGACGCTTGCCAAGCGCCACGCCGCAAAGCTTGAGAACATCTTTGCCGACGCCGCCGAAGGCGAAGTGAAGACACTCTCGCTCATCATCAAGGCCGACGTGCAGGGCTCGACCGAAGCTCTCGTGCATGCGCTTACGAAGCTTTCGACCGCGGAAGTGCGCGTGCAGATCGTGCACAGCGCCGTGGGCGGCATTTCGGAAACCGACGTCAACCTTGCTGCGGCTTCGCACGCGGTGATCATCGGCTTTAACGTGCGCGCCGACGCGCAGGCCCGCAAGCTTGCCGAGCAGGAAAGCGTCGACATCCGCTACTACAACATCATCTACGATGCCGTCGACGATGTGAAGGCGGCCATGAGCGGCATGCTCTCGCCTGAAAAGCGCGAGACCATGATCGGCATGCTCGAGATCCGTCAGGTGATCCGCGTGCCGAAGGTGGGCTTCATCGCCGGCTGCCGCGTGCTCGAAGGCGTGGTGCGCAGAAACGCCAATGCGCGCCTGCTGCGCGACAACGTCGTGGTGTGGACGGGCGAGCTCGCGAGCCTGCGTCACTTCAAGGACGACGTGCGCGAAGTGCAGGCGGGCAACGAATGCGGCCTGTCGCTCAAGGGCTACGACGACATCAAGGTGAACGATCAGCTTGAAATCTTCGAAGTCACCGAAGTGGCCCGTACGCTTTAAGAAGCTCAAGGGAGGTGCGAGTCAACCGCACCTCCCGAATGATTGATTGGAGAGAACAACACATGAAGTCCTACAAGCCCGGACGCGGTCAGCGCGTGGCCGATCAGATCGCCCGCGACGTGGCCGAGCTCATCCCGCGCGAGGTGCGTGATCCCCGTGTCGGTCTCGTCACCATCACCGGCTGCGAGATCACGCCCGACTACGCCCACGCCAAGGTGTACTTCACCGTGATCGGCTCGGATCCGATTCAGTGCGCTGCTGGGCTCAACGCCGCCGCGGGACTGCTGCGCGGATTCATCTACAAGAAGCTTCGCATCCACACGGTGCCCACGCTGCATTTCGTGCACGACCAGAGCGTCGAGCGCGGCTTTGCGATGGACGCCGTGATCAACGAGGCGATGGCGCAGACGCGCGCGAACGCAGCCGCTAACGGCAATGAAGGCGGCACCGACACGGCTGCCGACGATGGCGCTGACGCGCCCAAGACGACGGATCGATAGATGGGCAAGAAGGGAGATCCGGTCGACGGCGTGATGCTGCTCGACAAGCCCGAGGGCATGAGCTCGAACTGGGCGCTGCAGCTCACGCGCCGGTTGATCAACGCGCAGAAGGCGGGCCATACCGGCACGCTGGATCCGATGGCGACCGGCCTTTTGCCGCTTGCTTTCGGCAACGCCACGAAGTACTCGGCCGATCTTCTGAAGGCCGACAAGCGCTATCGTGCGGTGCTCACCCTCGGGGCGGCGACCGACACCATGGACAAGACCGGCACCGTCACCGAGACGAGCGACAAGGTCGTCACGCGCGAAGCGTTCGAGGCGGTTCTGCCTGAATTCACCGGCGTGATCGAGCAGGTCCCGCCCATGTATTCGGCGATCAAGTTCGGCGGCAAAAATCTGTATGAGCTAGCCCGCAAGGGCGTCGAGGTCGAGCGCCACCCCCGCAAGGTCGAAGTTTATGAGCTCAAGCTCATCAGCTTCGACGGCCAGCGGGCTGAAATTGACGTCAAGGTGAGCAAGGGCACCTACATCCGGGTGCTTGCCGACGACATCGGCCGCAGGCTCGGCGTGTTCGCCCATCTCGAGGCGCTGCGGCGCACCGAGGTCGGCAGTTTGAAAATCGAGGATGCGGTGCCTTTTGCCGTGATCGCCGACAAGGCAACGACGCCCGAAGAGC
>USAL01000066.1 GCA_900552545.1 uncultured Sutterella sp.
TATGTGGCTGAGGGCTACAAGGCCGATGAGAAGCACGGCACCATCACCCTGTCCGACCTGGTGGACGGCCCCGCCGACGCCAGCGACGACGAGTTTGCTACCACCGCTTTTGCGGAGGACGACGTGGTCGTCTACACCTACGCCAACGTCGACGGCAAGAGCAAGGGAACGGGCGCTCCAATCGACACCGACATCGACTTCTGGGGCGTGTCGGCCTTCGGGCAGCAGACCTTCGGCGCGATGAGCGTCTTCGGCTCGGCGGGCTGGATGTACGTCACGGGCGACGTCTCGGGGGCCGGTGCAAAAAGCGACATGGACGGCAACATCTGGACGGCCGACATCGGCGTCAAGGGTGCGGCAAATTTCGGAGCACTTTCGCTTGTTCCCTACGCCAAGGCCGAGCTCACGTATCTTGCGCCCGAGAACTTCGCCGGGGGCGAACCCGACAACCTTCGCATCTATCAGTTCCCGGTGGGCGTCAACGCCGCCTGGACGCTTGAGACGACGGGCTGGAAATTGACGCCCTCGGTCGACCTTGCGCTCGTGCCGACGGCGGGCGATACGACCGCCACGGGCAAGATCAACGGCACGCCCTTCGAGACGTCCTTTTACAACGACTCGACCTACTACCGCGCGAGTCTGAGCATTTCAGCCCGCGGCGAGCACGCCGTGTTCGGCCTGAAATACCGGTATCTCAAGGGTGAGGACGGCTACAAGATGCATAGCGTCGGCGCCCGCGCCGAGTACGTCTTCTAAGACATTTTTCTTCAAAGGCCATGACCAAAGCGCGCGTTCTTCATCCCTGTTTGGATGAAAACGGAAACCCCGTGGTGCTTGAGCACCCGAGCACGTCGACGGATGCCGCAAGCTGGCTTGATGCGACGGCTGCAGCCGTCGCAAGCCGCTCGGACGCGCCGCCTTTGCCTACAACCTTGAATGGGCTTGCCTTCAATCCCCATTTTCTCGCGACGCCCGACGAACGGCCCGAGCCATGGTTGAGGCTCGCCCCAAACATCGTCGCGGATGAGCCCGACTTCGTGATGCCCCCGGGCTATCGCGCCACCTCGGGCTGCGTCGTGATCGAGCCCGACCGTCGCGTCTGGGTCGTCTATCCCTCGAATCAGTTCGGAGGCGTCGTCTGCACCTTTCCCAAGGGGCGGCTTGAGCCGAGTTTGTTGCTTGCGCAGAACGCCGCCAAGGAAACCTGGGAGGAGTCGGGGCTTTACGTTGAACCCACGCACTTTCTGTGCGACATCGTGCGCACGCACGTGGTGACGCGCTTTTACTGCGCAAGGCGCTTGGACGGCTCGCCCGCACTAGCCGGTTGGGAGAGCCAGGCCGTGGGGCTTGCGCCCTTTGAAAAGCTCTCGAAAATCATCAACCGCGAGTACGACCGCCGCGTGCTTGCGTATCTCGAAGCGTTCTTCCAGGCGCACTTTGACTAAAGGGGACGGCGCCTTTCAGCGCGCCTTGCCCTTTACGCCCTCCCTCACCTTCCACCCACGCCGTCGTTCTCCACAAGACGCAAAAAGGCCGCAGGTCCTTCTTCTGAAAGACCGGCGGCCTTGTTGAGCTCTGTTTGAGGCCCCGTGCGGGCCGAGGGCTCAGGGCCCTCGGAAAGGTCGCACGGCGCCAAATAGCCTTCAAGCTCGATTAGTTCTTCGACTTGTCGACGAGCTTGTGAGCGGCAATCCAGGGCATCATGGCGCGCAGCTGGGCGCCGGTCTTCTCGAGCGGATGCTCGGCGGTCATACGGCGTTCGCTGCGAAGCTGCGGATAGCCGAGAGCGCACTCGGCAAGGAAGTCCTTGGCATAGCTGCCGTTCTGGATCTTCTTGAGGCACTCGCGCATGGCCTTGCGGCTTTCCTCGTTGACCACCTTCGGGCCGGTATAGTACTGACCGTACTCGGCGTTGTTCGAAATCGAGTAGTCCATCGTGGCGACGCCGCCTTCGTAGATCAGATCAACGATGAGCTTCATTTCGTGGCAGCACTCGAAGTAGGCCATCTCGGGAGCATAGCCGGCTTCAACAAGGGTCTCGAAGCCCGTCTTGATCAGCTGCACCAGCCCGCCGCAGAGCACGGCCTGTTCGCCGAAGAGGTCGGTTTCGGTCTCATCGCGGAAAGTCGTTTCGATGACGCCGGCCTTACCGCCGCCATTGGCACAGGCGTAGCTCAGAGCCACGTCGTGAGCCTGACCCGAGGCGTCCTGATAAACGGCGATCAGCTGGGGCACGCCGGCGCCGGCCACATAGGTCGAGCGAACGGTGTGACCCGGAGCCTTCGGCGCAAGCATGATCACGTCAAGATCGGCACGCGGCGTCACCTGACCGTAGTGCACGTTGAAGCCGTGCGCAAAGGCAAGCGTTGCACCCTGCTTCAGGTTGGGTTCGACCTGGTCGCGATAGACCTTGGCGATGTTCTCATCGGGAACAAGAATCATCACGACGTCGGCCCCCTTGGTGGCCTCCTCGATCGTGGCGACCTTCAGGCCCGCGGCTTCGGCCTTGGCCCAGGACGCACCACCCTTGCGCAGACCGACGACAACGTTGCAGCCAGAATCACGCAGGTTCTGGGCATGCGCATGGCCCTGGCTGCCGTAGCCGATGATGGCAACCTTCTTGCCCTTGATCAGAGAAAGATCAGCGTCCTTGTCGTAATAGACTTTCATTTTTTCCTCATCTAAATGGGAGCCGCATCAAAATTGGACGGCCCGCTGGTTGAAAATGAAACTGACTTCAGTTTTATAGGGATACAGAAAAAAATTTCTGCGTTGCAAATCACTTTACGGCCGCAGGATGCGCTCGCCGCGGGCAATGCCGCTTGCGCCCGTGCGCACCGTCTCAAGAATGAGGCTGCGGTCGATCGCACCGAGAAAAGCGTCAAGCTTCGAGCGGTCGCCCGTAACTTCAATCGTGTAGCTCTTTTCGTTGACGTCGACGACGCGGGCGCGGAAGATCTGCGAAATCCGCAGAAGCTCATCGCGGTCGCGCCCGACGGCGCGCACTTTCACGAGCATCAGCTCGCGCTCGACATAGTCGTTTTCCATCAGGTCATAGACCTTGATTACCTCGATCAGGCGATTGAGGTGTTTGGTGATCTGCTCCATCGTGCCGTCATCGGCATAGCTCACGATCGTCATGCGCGAGATGCCGGAATTTTCCGTAGGCGCTACGGTGAGCGACTCGATGTTGTAGCCGCGCGCCGAGAATAGGCCAACGACGCGGCTCAACGCACCCGAAGCGTTTTCGATCAGAATCGAAAGAATGTGTCTGCTCGCCATGATCAATCCTCCTCGGCAAGAACCATTTCCGTAAGGCCCTGCCCGGGGCCGACCATGGGAAGCACCGGTTCGGCGCGCTTGATGTGCACGTCGACGAACACGAGCTCATCCTTGTACTTGCCGAAAGCCTGCTCGATCACGTCGTCAAGCTCCTCGTAGGTCGTGGCGCGAAGCCCAATGTGGCCGTAACTTTCAACAAGCTTCACGAAGTCGGGCTGCACCTCCATCACCGACTCCGACATGCGTCCGCCGTAGTAGGCGCGCTGCCAGACGGCGACCATGCCGAGATAGGCGTTGTTGAAAAGAAAGATCTTGGGCGCAAGGCCGTACTGCTTGGCGGTGCCGAGCTCCTGAATATTCATCTGAATCGAGCCGTCACCGGTAAAGCACTCCACGGGCGCATCGGGGTGCGCAACGCACGCGCCGCAGGCCGCGGGGAACCCGTAGCCCATCGTGCCCAAACCGCCGCTCGTCATCCAGTGGCGGGGCTTGTCAAGCTTCAGGTACTGCGCGGCCCACATCTGGTGCTCGCCCACGTCGGTCGTAAAGTACGCGTCCGCTCCGGCCCTGGCCTGCACGCGCTCGATCACGGCCTGCGGCTTGATGTCGTCTGCGGGATCGGCCTTGTAGGCCAGGCACTTCTTGGCGCGCCACTTCTCAATCTGCGCGCGCCAGGCTTCGGTGTTGGCCGGATCGGGGCGCTCGCCGTGCTCGTCCATCTGGCGCAGGAATTCGCCCAAAACCTCATGCACATCGCCCACGATCGGCACCGTGGTATGCACGCACTTTGAAATCGAGCTCGGATCGACGTCGATCTGAATCACCTGACGGACAATGCGCTCGAAGTCCTTGGGGTTGCCGATCACACGGTCGTCAAAGCGCGCGCCGATCGCAAGCACGCAGTCGCTTTGCTGCATGGCCATGTTGGCTTCGTACGTGCCGTGCATGCCGACCATGCCGAGGAACTTCGGGTCGCTCGCACGGAAGGCCCCGAGCCCCATGAGGGTGCAGACGACGGGGTAGCCGAGGCGGTCTGCGAGGCCGTTCACAAGTTCCGCGGAGTCCGAGCCGACGGCGCCGCCGCCAACGAGGAGCAACGGGCGCTCGGCCTTCATCAGAATCTGCAGCGCCTTCTTGATCTGGCCCGAGTGTCCCTTGACGACCGGGCGGTAGCTCGGAATGTCGACCTTGTCGGGATAGACGAAGGGAGCCTTGGCGCACTGCACGTCCTTGGGCAGATCAATGAGCACGGGACCCGGACGGCCGGAGCGCGCGATGTAGAAGGCCTTCTTGATCACGAGCGGCAGGTCGCGGACGTCCTTGACGAGAAAGTTGTGCTTGACGCACGGACGGGTGATGCCAACCGTGTCGCACTCCTGGAAAGCGTCCGTGCCAATGAGGCTCGTGCCGACCTGTCCGGAGAAGACGACGAGCGGAATGCTGTCGGCATAAGCCGTGGCAATACCCGTGACGGCGTTCGTGGCGCCGGGCCCCGAGGTGACGATCGCCACACCCACGCCGTTGGTCGAGCGCGAATAGGCGTCAGCCGCATGCACGGCGGCCTGCTCGTGGCGCACCAGAATGTGCTTGAAGTAGTCCTGACGGTAGATCTCGTCGTAGAGCGGCAGCACGGAGCCGCCGGGATAGCCGAAGACGTGCTTGACGCCCTCGGCGTGAAGCGCCTCGATGACCATGCGGGCGCCGGTCATCTCCTTGGCTGCGCTTGCCGGATCATTGGTCTGCATGAAATTGGGTTCCTCATGTCGCGAATCCCAAGGTGTCTGCCCGGCGGGTGGGTGCCTTGATGCGGATGCGGCTAAATAAAAGATGGACTTCTTCGGGCGGCCGGGCAATGCTTCTTCGATTTGCGCGCGTCGGGCGCGTTCAGGAAAAGCCATGCAGGGCGGCAGCGAAAAAATCAACTGCATCCAAAAACAAAGCGGGAGGCGGCAAGGAGGGCGTGCGTATTGGCGGAGACTGAGCGATTGGTGCCAGTCCCGGAAAACGGAACCGTTCGCCGCAACTGTCTGCGGTAACAGACAGCACCCGAAGGGATGCCGCGTGCCTTGGTATGCATGATTCGCGGCATTCGGTCAATGTAGCAAAAGCACGCCTCGCTTCGCAAAGCCGTGTCGTCAAAAATCCCCTGAGCAAGTGGGATTATTTTGAAAATCATGTCCTTTGATCAAATGCTCTAATTTGTTTCACCTAAAGGAAACGAATTAGATCGCACGGCACCCCTCTTCGAAATGCCTCAGTTCGGCGCAGAGAGGTATCGCCGCACCGTTTGCGGGCACGCAAAAAAAAGGGCGGCACATCAGATGCCTCGCTTTCGGCATGCACCAGCTTCGTGCATTTTGCAAGCCGGGTTGAAACTGCTAAGCTATTTCTCTATTTCTTGATTTCACGTCGCCTCCCCCGGCCGGGCCTGAAGCGCGCGCTTGATCATCGTTCGCGGTCGTCCGACCCGACGACGCAGGCTGCAGGCCTTCCCTTTTGCCTTTTCTTTCTTTTCTCACGGGGCTCCTGAGGCGACACTCATTTGATCGGCACCCTATGGCAATGAACAGCACCACCCAGTGGGGTTCGCGCATCGGCTTCATTCTGGCCGGCGCAGGTTCGGCGATCGGCCTCGGCGCGATCTGGAAGTTTCCCTTCTGGGCGGGCACCAACGGCGGGGCGGCCTTCATCATCCCGTACATCTTCTTTACGTTCACGATCGGCATCGTGCTTCTGATCGCCGAGCTCGCCGTGGGCCGCGCGGGACGAGGCTCCGCCCTGCACGCCTTGAAGACCTTGGGCGGCCCCGTCTTCGTCGTGCTCGGAAGCCTCACGGTGCTCTCAAGCTTCATCATCCTTTCCTACTACAGCGTGGTGGGCGGCTGGTGCATGAAGTATCTCGTCGACAGCGTGATCGGGCGGCTCGTTACCAACGACCCCAAGATCCTTGCGGCCAATTTCGAGGCCCTCGTCACGAACGGGCCGGTGAACCTCGCCTGGCACTTCGTTTTTCTCTCAATGACGTGCGGCGTGATTGCGCTCGGGGTCGTGAAGGGCATTGAGCGCATCTCGAAGTACCTGATGCCCACGCTCTTCATCCTGATGATTCTCATCATCATCCGCTCGCTCACCTTGCCCGGCGCGGGCGCAGGCGTCGAATTTCTCTTCAAGCTCGACTTCTCGACGCTCACGCTCTCAAACATCCTCAACGCGATGGGCTTTACGTTCTTCTCGTTGTCGTTGGGCTGCGGCATCATGGTGACCTACGGCGCGTATTTGCCCAACAACACCGACATCCCGAGCTCGTCGCTGTGGATTTCCTACCTCGCGATTCAAACCGCGATTCTCGCGGGCCTCATGATCATGCCCGCGGTCTTTGCCCTGGGGCAGGATCTGAATGCAGGACCGGGGCTCGTCTTCGTCACCGTCCCCTTGGTCTTTTCGCAGATTCCGTTGGGCGGCATTGTTGCCGTCGCCTTCAACGTCTGCCTCGTGGTGGCGGCGCTCACGAGCGCCGTGTCGCTTCTTGAGGTGGTGGTTGCGTACCTGCAGCACGAATGGCACATGACGCGCAAGGGCGCGACGCTTCTTTGCTACGTGTCGCTCTTTTTCGTGGGCGGGATCTCGGCGCTTTCCTTCGGCCCCTGGAGCGGCTTTACGATCGGCGGGCGGGTGTTCTTTGATTTTCTCGACTACATCTGCACCAACGTGACGATGCCCGTGGGCGGCATGGCCGTGGCGGTTCTCGCCGGCTGGATCGCCTGGAAGAGCACCGAAAAGCAGATCAATCTCGTGCGCAGCTACTCAAAAGCGCTTAATAGGTTCTTTGCCTTCTCGCTTAAAATTCTCGCGCCGGCGCTCGTAGTGGTCGTGATCGCCACCGGCATTTAGTGCGCCGCGAATGCCGCCCGTCTTTTTTGAACGTCTGAAGGCGGGCGCAGTAAAAAAAGAAAAGCCGAAAATCCGACAACAAGAACCAAGGCAGCACAATCAAGACAAGGGAGGCCCTATGGCCGAAAGAAGCATTTGGAAGAGCCGGGTGGGATTTATTCTTGCTAGCGCCGGCGCCGCAGTGGGTCTGGGCGCGATCTGGAAGTTTCCGTATCTCGCGGGCTCCAACGGGGGAAGCGTCTTCATGTTCCCCTACATCATCCTTTCCTTCACGATCGGGCTTGCGCTTCTGATCGCCGAAATCGCCATCGGCCGCTCGGGCAAGGGAGACATCGTCACGGCCTACAGCCGCATCGCCGGCCGCCGCTGGGCGGGCTGGGGGTATCTGGGCGTGCTTACGGGCTTCTGCGTGCTGTGCTTTTATTCGGCAATCGGCGGCTGGACCCTGTCCTACGCGGTCGACGCCGTTTTGGGCAACGGCCTTGTGACCGACGAGGGACAGCTTGAGGCGCACTTCGGCGCGCTCGTCACCAACCCCTACATCGCGATCGGCTATCAGACGGTGTTCTTGTTCCTGACCGCCTGGGTCGTCGCCTACGACATCAGCAAGGGCATTGAACGCCTGAGCAAGGTCTTGATGCCCCTTTTGTTCGTGCTCGTGGTGGTCATGATCATCCGCGGCGTGACGATTCCGGGCGCTGAAAAAGGCCTTGAGTATCTCTTCAAGTGGTCGCCCGAGGCCTTCAGCTGGAAGGGGCTTCTGGCCGCCATGGGCTTCATGTTCTTTAGCCTCTGCGTGGGCTGCGGATGCATGCTCACGTATGGCTCCTATCTTGCCAAGGACACGAACCTCTTGAGCGGCTGCGCGTGGATCACGTTTCTTGCGACCGTGGCCTCGATCCTCGGCGGCCTCATGGTGATGCCGCCCGTCTTTGCCTTCAACCTCAATCCGTCGGCGGGACCGGGCCTAACGTTTCTCACGATGCCCGCGGCATTTGCGCAGCTTCCGATGGGGCAGCTCTTTGCCGTCGTCTTCTACGTCTGCCTCGTGGTCGCGGCCATCACGAGCTCGGTGTCGCTTCTTGAGCTTGTCGTCGCCTTCATGGTCGAGCAGTGGCACATGACGCGCATCCGCGCCGTGACGCTGAGCTCCTTTGCAATGCTTGTCGTGGGAAGCTTCTGCGGCCTGAGCTTTGGCCCCTTGGCCGACGTCAAGATCTTCGGGCGCACGTTCTTTGACAACTTCGACTTCTTTACGAGCAACCTCTCGCTTCCCGTGGGCGGCCTCGTCGTCTGCGCCATTGCGGGCTACAAGGCCTGGCCCGTGATCCGCGAGGAGATCAGCCGCGGCAGCAACGCCACGAGCGCGGTGCTCAACATCTTCCGGCTCATGGTCACCATCGCCTGTCCGATCCTCATCCTGATCGTGCTCGTGACCGGCCTCATGTAGTCCGTCGATTCTTCAAGCAAGATGGTATTTAAATGCCCCGGCTGCAGCGTATGCACCGGGGCATTTTCGTGCCTCCAGCGAGGAGGCTTTAAAGGCGACTTATGGATGCCTGCATCAGGGGGCAAGCAGCCGCCGCCTTCTCTGCTCAAAGAGGCACACGGCCGCGGCCGCGCCTACGTTGAGCGACTCGCAGTCGTGCTCGATGTCGATGAGAAAACGCGCGTCGGCCACCGCAAGCGCGCGCTCGGAAAGCCCCGGGCCTTCGGCGCCCATCATCCAGACCGTGGCCGTGTTCTCCCACCCGGGCGTGCGAAAGAGGTCTCGCCCGCCGCGCGCGTCGGCCGCAAGACGCCGCGCCTTGAACATGGCGTGCAGGTCCTCGGGATAGACGTTTTCGTAGAGATGCGCGGCAAAGTGCGCGCCCATGCCTGCGCGCAGAACGCGCGGCGTCCAGAAGCCCGCCGTGTCGGGGCTTGCCGCAATGTGGCGGATGCCGCTTGCGACCGCCGTGCGAATGAGCGTTCCCACGTTGCCCGCGTCCTGCACGCCGTCAAGGTACAGAGCGTCGACGTCGAGGGGCTGCTGCGGGCGGTCGTTCACGCGTGCCGCAACCTCGACCATAATGCCCGTGCCGTTTTCAACGGGACTCACCGCGTCGTAGACCGCATCGGCCAGAACATAGATGCGGGGAGCCCCCTCACCCGTCCCCACCCCTGCCGCACCTGCAAGGGCTGCGGCAAGCCCGCGGGCCTCCTCGGCACAGGTCTCGCACAGAATCACCGAGCGCGCGGGCACTTTGCGCTCGGCGATCACCTGCGCCAGCTGCAGGCCTTCGGCAAGCGTCGTGCGGGACTTCTTCACCGCACGGGTGCTTTCTGCAAGACGTCGCCAGCGCTTGACGTGTTCGTTGGCGGTTGAGGAAAGGTAAAAGGGCTTGAGCTGCATGGGCGTACCGACAAAATCCTTCAAAGATTGCAGCGGAATCAAAAAGCGAATCCGCCGGCAGAAGATTGTACTGTTGAGAAGCGGACCTTGGACGGCAGAAAGGCGCCCGCCGCCGCACGCCGCGGCCCGTTCCAGCATACCCGGGCAATCGTATGCCCGGGCATACGGATATA
>USAL01000067.1 GCA_900552545.1 uncultured Sutterella sp.
TGTAGATCAGGGTCGGGTGGCCGATGGCGACGATGGCGTCAGCGCGAACCTTGCGGTTGCCTGTTTCCTGAATGAAGCGCTTGCCGGTGGCCGGATCGATCATGGGGCCGTAGCCGACGGCGGACTCCACGAAGAGCGGAGCAACGCCGAAGCCGTTTTCGTCGGGGCTGGTCCACGGGCCGAGCTGAATCCAGTCCATCTGAATGGTGTTGGCGCCGATCATCTGAGCAGCCTGCAGGGCTTCGCCCGTGGCGCCCGGATGGTTGGTCGAGCCGAACTTTTCGTTCAGACGCGGATCGTGGTTCATACGCATCTGAACGTTCTGGCTGAAGCCGCCGGCGGCAAGCAGAACACCCTTGGTCGCACGGTAGTAGGCGACCTTGCCGGAGTTTTCACGGCCGAAGCGATAGTTCTCACGAACCTTCACGCCGAGCACGGCACCCTTGTCGTCAACAACGAGGTCGTCGACGATCGTGCGAAGCTGCACGGGCACGCCGTATTCCTGGCACTTCTTGTACATCGGGTTGATGAAGCCGGAACCGGAGTTGTTCGTCACAGCGTGGCTGCGGGGAACGGAATGACCGCCGTGGAAGGTCACGGCCTTGAACTTGACGCCGACCTTCTTGAGCCATTCGTAGTTTTCAACGCAGTTGTCGGCGATGTGACGGGCAAGCTGCGGATGAGCCAGGCCGCCGCCGGCCTTTATGATGTCCTTGAAGAGGAGATCGGGAGAATCCTTGATGCCGGCAGCCTTCTGCATGTCCGTGCCGGCAGCAGCAACGGCACCGCCGTTGATGATCGAGTTGCCGCCGATGGACGGCATCTTGTCGATGACGAGCACGTTCTTGATGCCCTGTTCGTGCGCTTCAATAGCAGCGCCGAGGCCGGCAAAGCCCGTACCGACGATCAGGAAGTCGACCGTCTTGTCCCACTTTGCGGGGACGGGCACGGTTAGTGCCCTGGCGGGAACGGACCCCACGCCCGCGGCACCGGCGGCAGCCAGGGAGCCGAGGAAGCTGCGGCGAGAAAGTTGACTGGTCATATTGCTTCTCCTTCCGTGAGGAATAAGTTTTATCTAGCGATGGCTGCGAGTTATGTCTTCTCGCATCGCCTTAAGCGAAGTTTATGACTAGTCCAAAAGGAGTAACACCCCATTAGAATTAATGAGAATTAAGGGTTTATACCTATGATTTTCTTATGGTTATTACAGGCTGCAGTTTTTATTGCAGTCGTGATGGTTTTTGCAGTTGATGGAAATAAATGAAAAAAACGCACACCTTCCAAAAAGAAAGTGTGCGTTTAAATATAAACGAGGAGTTTCTAAATTAGATTAGAAACGGTGCACGATGCCGACGGACAATTCATAGCCGTAGGGCGTGGCTTCTTCCTTCGTCACGTTGTTTTCAACCTTTTCCTGGGTGAAGCCGGTCATGGCGTAGAGGTTGGTGCGCTTGGAGAGCGGATAGTCGTAGCCGAGAGCAACGTACCAACGGTTGAAGTCGACATCTTCCGTGTTGTCCATGTCGCGGTAGGCAACCTGGCCCTTGAGAGTGCCTTCGCCGATCGGGTAGTTCATGCCGAGGCTCAGGCCGTAGCCGCTCACGTAGCCGTAGGCCATCGTATTGGACCCAGCAGCGGAGACGTGGGCCACGCCGTCGAGCGTGACGCCAGCGCGAGCCGCGGCGTTGAGGTACTGATCGTCAAAGTACTGAACGAAGGCGAGCAGCTTGAGACCGTTGCTGAAGGAGTAGTTGCCGCCGAGGGTAACGGTGTAGCCGTTGTCGACCTCAGCCGGAGCGGTCTTGCTGTCGACGGAGCCGTACATCGTCATGTCGGCAACGAGGATGCCTTCGAGATTGCCGTTCTGATAGCGCACGGCCAGAGAAGCGTAGCGATCGGATTCAGCCATGCTTTCTTCACCGTCCTTGGTGCCGTCCTTCTTGAGGGAGTACATGGCATAGCCAGTCAGGCCGGCGAACGTCGGGGTGACGTAGCTGATGGCATTGTCCACACGGGTCCAATCGGAAGCGGTGGCCTGACCAGAGCCGAAGGCGCTGGTGTAGTTGGCCCACAGCGGATCGATGGCGCGGAACAGGCCGTCGGCACCGAGCACGCTGCCGAACAGCGGCATGCGGCCGAAGGAGAGCTTGCCGTAGCTGGTGTGCAGATCGAGATGCGCTTCACGGTCGAAGATGCGGCCGGTGTTGCTGGCAGCGCCGAGAGCGCCCGTGTCGGAACGGAAGCCGGATTCAAGTACGAAGCCAACCTTCAGGTCGGAATTGATTTCTTCCGTGGCGCGGATGCCCCAGCGGGAACCGAATTCCTTGCCTTCTTCCATGGAGAAGCTGTTCTGCGTTTCAGCGCCAGCATAGTCGCCATTGGAGCTGATGAAGGTCAGGCCGGGGTTGATCAAACCATAGAGTTGAATGTCAGTAGCGGAAGCAGCGCCGGCAGCGAATGCGCCGAGTACCGAGACCGCAATCAAGGACTTCTTCATTTGAAATTTCTCCTCTGGATAAAGAGTATTTGCCCTATCGCCTGAGTATAAGTAGCTAGACAAGGCCTAGAAACATTAATCGTACGGTGTAGGAGTTGGTAGAAACACCTAGCCCAGAAGGAGGAATTTCTAAGAGTGGATTAATGAGCCGGAACATCACCGGAAAGGATATTCCGAAGCGGCTTGCGATAGAGCTCGCTTGAGCGTTCCTCGATGTTTCTGAGCCAGCGGTGAACGGGCAGCAGACACTCGAGCTTGATCAGCGCGGAGTCGCTTTGCTGAACGAAGTTGCCGGCCGACTTGAGGCTGCTCAGCGCACGTTCGAGTGCGGCAGGCGAACAGTTGACGACGTACTGCAGCGCTTCGCCGCGCAGCGGCGCGGGGATGCGGATCCAGGAGACGCCGTCGATCTCCTCTTCGTGCCCGAAGGCCACGACCCACGTAATGAAGTAGGCAAGGAGCCGGTCGACGACGCCTAAGGAGGCGTGAACGCCGAAGCCCAGGCGATCGGAGAGGTTGATGAGCTCAAACTCGCGCGCAACGAGCATCAGCATCTTGGGGTTCTTTTCACAGAGGCTGTAGAGAAGCGACTGCGGAATGCTGATGACGACGCTCGGCACCAGTGCAAAGTAGCTGCCGATGCAGGGGCGATGGGTAAAGAAGTTCAGGTTGCCGCAGGCAAGGCGCCCCGGAATCGAAAAGGCGACGGCAGGACGCTGGATGCCGTGGATGGAACCAAAGCAGCGCGCCGTGATGCCCGACTTGATGAGCACCAGCTTGTCGACCTTGTCGTTTTGACGGCCGAGAACGGGATCGTGCGGAGCCAGTTCGGTCTCCACGCCCCAGCGCTCGATCAACGAGCGCAATTCCGGATGCAGCGGAGGAGCAAGCCAGGGATACGTGGGGATCGAGTAGCTGTCGTCGGTAAGACGATTCCTGAAGAGCTCAATTTCCTTGAGCCAGTTGGACGAATGCGGACGCATGCTGAACCTTTGGTGGAAAAAGTTTTCACAGGAAATCTGCTAGGACTTTCCTATGCATTCCCCTGCCTCCAACACGGCAGGAGACTCGTGCATTTTCACAAAAAATGTAAAGACTGGCAACAATGATTTTTATAGTGAATACCGCGCAAACATAGTATCAATAGGGAAAATCCTTCATTTTCACGATTCAGCATTTTCGGGGTTCTCGCGCGGCTTCCATCGCCTTGGTTCTCTATTGATTTTGTCATTCCCGGCGGGCTTGAATGTTGAGACGGACGGTAATTTTTAAAGCTTATATATAGCCTATAAATAAATCAATCAAAGGGTGTGTGCGATGAATGGACGCGGTGGGAAAAATTGATCCGCGGGCTCGTCGACGAGGCTCCCGGAAAGACGCATCTGAAGGCGTGAAAGAGGACATTCCGGGCGCGTAAAATTGAAGATTGATCGTCGTAAAAAACCGACGGTCAAAGTGCAGTCCGTCAGTGCCTCGACGTCAAAAAGCGCAGGATTTTCACAAACCGGTGCATGAGCGGTTCCCCGCCCGCGTTTGAAAAAACGGCGAAAAAAATGGCGAAAAAAAAGGCGAAGCGTCCGAGAAAAAACCGGGGCTTCGCCTTTTCACGCGCCGCAGCGCGGGCGCCGATGATTTGTGAGAAGGGGGATTAACCCAACGCCTTCACCTTGGCCGCACGGATGGCGTCGCGTGTGGCGCGCGCCGCGTCGGCCGCGGCCTGGGCGAAATTCTCGTCTTTGCCGGCAAAGATGATCGCGCGGCTCGAGTTGATGATCATGCCGGCGCCTGCGGCGTCAAGGCCTGCGGCGACCGCGGCGTTGACGTCGCCGCCCTGCGCGCCGATGCCGGGCACGAGCAGCGGCAGGCTCGGGGCGAGCTTGCGCACGCGGGCGATTGCCGCGGGCTGCGCGGCGCCCACGACGAGACCGAGCTGGCGGGTGGTGCTCCAGGGGCCGGAGGCAAGGCGCGCAATGCGCTCGTAGATCATTTCGCCGTCGCAGACGAGCTCCTCGATGTCGGCGCCGCCCGGGTTCGAGGTGCGGCACAGAATGATCACACCCTTGTCCTGGTACTCGAGATAGGGCGTGATCGTGTCGTAGCCCATGTAGGGCGAGACGGTCACGGCATCGGCCTTGTAGCGCACGAAGGCTTCCTTGGCGTACTGGCGGGCGGTCGAGCCGATGTCGCCGCGCTTGGCGTCAAGAATCACCGGGATGTCGGGGTGCTTTTCGTGGATGTAGGCGATCACGCGCTCGAGTGTCTTCTCCGCGCCCATGGCGGCGAAGTAGGCAATCTGCGGCTTGAAGGCGCAGACAAAGGGCGCCGTTGCGTCGACGATGGCGCGGCAGAACGCCCAGACGGGGTCCTCCTCGCCCTTCAAGTGCTCCGGAATGCGCGCGAAGTCAGGGTCCAGACCCACGCAGAGCATGGAGTCGACCGCACGGGTGCGGTCGGAGAGCTTGTCGGTAAAAAGCATAGGAATCGGCTTGAATCTCAATGAAAAAAATGCGGACTGCGAGCACGCGCGGCCTGTGCGGAACGCGCACGCAGAGCCTTCATGGGGAGGAATTTTAAAGGAGAAGTGCGGGGCGCCCCTGTTTTTCGTTTGTTTCTCGATTGCCCCTCATTGTCTCCATGTCTCCATATTCCCCTGACGTACGCCTGAGGGACGATGCTCCCCCGGCTTGCCGTACGAGGCAGGATTGCCGGCTGATCGTTGATAATATGCGCGGCCGACGGTGTCCAGGCGTGCGCATGAATGCGCGATGCCGGGCGCGGACTCAAATTTTTTGACCAAAAGGTGGATATCAATGGACATGAAGAAGACGATCGTTGCCGGGGCGTGCGCGCTTGCGGCAGGGATGGCGGCCGCGGCTGCGGGAAATGAATCGCTCATGGGCTACGCCAAGGGCGCCGACGTGATCGACGTGAAGGTGGCCGAGGGACGAATCGACACGATTTCTGGCATCGTCTACAACCAGGTGAAGTCCTTGAGAAACGTGCGGCAGCTCAAAATGACCACCCTCGTGCCGCGCAACGGCGCCAAGAAGCCCGCGATCATCTACTTTCCGGGCGGCGGCTTTACCTCGGCCGATCATGAGAAGTTCCTCGAGATGCGCTACGCGCTGGCACGCGCGGGCTTCGTCGTGGCCGCCTGCGAGTACCGCACCGTCCCCGACAAGTTCCCGGCGCTTTTAAACGACGCCAAGGCCGCGGTGCGCTTTCTGCGCGCCCATGCCGATGAGTACGGCGTTGATCCCGCGCACATCGGCATTCTCGGCGACTCCGCGGGCGGCTACCTCGTGCAGATGATGGGTGCGACCAACGGCGAGAAGACCTGGGACAAGGGCGACTTCCTTGAGCAGAGCTCCGACGTGCAGGCCGTGGTGTCCTTCTACGGCATCTCCGACTTGAGAAGCATCGGCGAGGGGCTCGGACAGGACAAGGTGCATCAGTCGCCCGCCGTGACCGAGGCGCTTCTTGTAAACGGCCCGGCCTTCAAGAGCTTTGCCGGCGCAAGCATTCTTGCCGATGATGCCAAGGCAAAGAACGCAAGCCCCATCGGGCATATTGACGGCAGCGAACCTCCGTTTCTCCTGATGCACGGCTCGGCCGACCGGGTGGTGAGCCCGATTCAGAGCCGCCGTATGTACGAGGCGCTCACCCAAGCCAAGGTTGACGCCCAATACGTCATCGTGCGCGACGCGGGCCACGGCGATCTGCCCTGGTTTCAGCCTGCGGTGATCAACCGCGTGGTGAAGTTCTTCACCGCCAAGTTGGGCGACCCGGCTGCCGCAGCTGGCGCCAGCGACCTCAAGTAATCGAAGCCGGGCAAACATCCACACGCATCCACACGCACAAGGAGCTCACCCACATGCAGCGAAGCGACTTTGAACTCATGGCGCCCGCGGGCTCGCGCGAAGCGCTGGCGGCGGCCGTTCAGGCCGGAGCCGATTCGGTGTATTTCGGCGTGGGCGAGCTCAACATGCGTGCGCTTGCCTCGAGCGCCTTTACGGTCGAAAACCTGCCCGAGATCGTGGGTTTTGTGCACGAGCACGGCGTCAAGGCCTATCTCACGGTCAATACGGTCGTCTTTGACGAGGACATGCCCGAAGTCGAGCGGGTGCTTGATGCGGCCCGTGCGGCGCAAATCGATGCGGTGATCGCCTCGGACGTCGCGGTGATCGCCGCGTGCCGCAGCCGCGGCATCGAAGTGCATCTTTCAACGCAGCTCAACATCGCCAACACGGCCGCGCTGCGCTTTTACGCGCGCGACGCCGACGTGGCCGTGCTCGCCCGCGAGCTCACGCTCGAGCAGATCGCGTGTATTGCCCGCGCCATTGACGAAGAGGACATCCGCGGCCCGTCCGGGCGCCCCGTGCGGCTGGAGCTCTTTTGCCACGGGGCGCTTTGCATGGCCGCTAGCGGCCGCTGCTACATGAGTCTTCATACGCGCGGCAAGAGCGCCAACCGCGGCGCGTGCCTGCAGACCTGCCGGCGCTCGTATGTTTTAAAGGACGCCGAACGCGACATCGAGCTTGAACTTGCCAACGGCTATCTTCTGAGCCCCAAGGATCTGAAGACGATCGACTTTCTCGATCGGATCGTTGCGGCGGGCGTTCGCGTCTTCAAGATCGAAGGCCGCGCCCGCGGGCCGGAATACGTGCACGCGGCCGTGGCCTGCTACGACGAGGCGCTCTCGGCCGTTGCCGACGGAACGTTTTCGCCGCAGAAAGTCGAGGGCTGGAACGCGCGCCTGTCCGAAGTCTTCAACCGCGGCTTCTGGGACGGGTACTATCTTGGAGAGCGCGTCGTCGCGCTCGCAGGCGGCTACGGCTCGCAGGCAACCCGCAGAAAACGCTTTGCCGGCAAGTGCGTCAACTACTTCGCCCGCGCGGGCGTGGCGCAGTTTCTCATTCAGGCCGAGGGCTTTGAAAAGGGCGCAAGACTCCTTGTCACCGGACCCACGACGGGCGCGGTGGAGTTTGACGCCGCGCAGATCGTCTGCGACGAAGCCGAGCTTGATCATTGCCGCCAAGGGCAGCGCATCACCGTGAAGGTGCCCTCCCGGGTGCGCGAAAACGACAAGCTCTACGTCATGGAGCTGCGCACAGGGAACGACGCAGGAAAGGACGAAGGACAGGACGCCGGAAAGGACGAAGCAGGGAAATCATCGTGACAGCCGCATCACTTGAGGTGCTCGAGCAGGCGCTTGCGCACTACGAGCCCCGTCAGGCGCCCGACGGCGTCTGGGAGATCGAGATCTATCTGAGCGCGGCGCGCAGCGCCGTGCAAAGCCTCTCGCGGCTTCCGCTTGCGTATGTGGAGTTGGACGAGGGGATCGTCGCGTACGTGTTCGAACAGATCGAGCTTCTTCCCAAGGGCGCGGACTTTCGCGTCGTGCTGCGCGTGCCGCCCGAGGCGATGCACGAGGGTGAGGAAGAAACGATTCAAAGGCTCCTGCGGCTTTATTTCGCCCAGCGCCTGAAGCGCTTTCGCCGTCAGGAGAAGGCGGCGCTGCGCGACATGCTCAAGGCCCTGGCCGCTGGCATGGTGTTTCTCTTCGGCTGCCAGATGCTGCGGCGCGTGCTCAACTTTCCGGGCTATCCGACGCTCACCAACACGCTCTCCGAGGGGCTCCTGGTGCTGGGCTGGGTGGCGCTTTGGAATCCCTACGACCGGTTTCTCTTTTCGTGGCTTCCGGCGCTCAAGAAGTCAAAGCTCGCCCGGCGCATGTGCGACATTGAAGTCCGCCTGCGGCCGCTTGTGATCAACGACGCGAAGTCCTAAAAAAGCGTAGAGAAAGGCGCAAATAAAGGCGCGAATAACGGGACAGATAAAGAAAGAGCCCCAAGGCTTATCGCAAGCTTTGAGGCTCTTTTTCATTGACGGCTCCCAAGGGTCCTGAGGCCCGGGAGCCGAGAATGCATCGCGTGGAGGGCGAAATTACATCATGCCGCCCATGCCGCCCTGCATGCCCATCGGGGGAACGGGCTTCTCTTCAGGGATGTCGGCAACCATGCAGTCGGTCGTGAGGATCAGACCGGCAACGCTCGCGGCGTTCTGCAGCGCCGTGCGGGTCACCTTGGTCGGATCGAGCACGCCCATGGCGACCATGTCGCCGTATTCGCCGGTCTGGGCGTTGAAGCCGAAGTTGCCTTCGCCGCTGGCGACCTTGTTGACGACCACGCTCGGTTCGTCGCCGCAGTTGGCAACGATCTGGCGCATCGGCTCTTCCATCGCGCGCAGCACGATCTTGATGCCGGCGTTCTGTTCGTCATTGTCACCCTTGAGGTTGAGGATGGCGGACTTGGCACGGATGAGAGCCACGCCGCCGCCGGCGACCACGCCTTCTTCCACAGCCGCACGGGTGGCGTGCAGAGCGTCTTCGACGCGGGCCTTCTTTTCCTTCATTTCGACTTCGGTAGCAGCACCGACCTTGACAAGCGCCACGCCACCGGCCAACTTGGCCACGCGTTCCTGGAGCTTCTCACGGTCGTAGTCGCTCGAGGCGGCTTCGATCTGCTGACGGATGTTGAGCACGCGGCCTTCGATGGCCTGGGCGTCGCCGGCACCGTCGATGATGGTGGTGTTTTCCTTGGTCACTTCGACGCGCTTGGCGGTACCCAACTGCTCGAGCGTGCACTTCTCAAGGGTGAGGCCGAGATCCTGCGAGATCACCGTGCCGCCCGTGAGGATGGCGATGTCTTCAAGCATGGCGGTGCGGCGGTCGCCGCAGCCCGGGGCCTTGACGGCGCAGACCTTGAGAATGCCGCGGATCGAGTTCACAACGAGCGTGGCGAGCGCTTCGCCGTCGATGTCTTCAGCAATGATGAGCAGCGGACGAGCGGACTTGGCGACCTGTTCGAGGATCGGGAGAAGCTCGCGGATGTTGCTGATCTTCTTGTCGTGCAGAAGGACGAGCGGGTTTTCGAGAACAGCCGTCTGCTTTTCG
>USAL01000068.1 GCA_900552545.1 uncultured Sutterella sp.
TGCATGACGTGCTGCGCAAGATCCTCCTCTCGCACGGGCTGAAAGGTTCCAGCACCCACGTGAAGCGTCACGAACGTCTCGTCGATGCCTTCGTTCTTGAGCTCAGCGAGAAGCTCCTTGGAAAAGTGCAGGCCTGCGGTCGGCGCGGCGACCGCGCCGGGGTGCTCGGCATAAACCGTCTGGTAGCGTCCCGCATCCTCCTCGCGCGCCTCGCGCTCGATGTAGGGCGGCAGCGGCACCTTGCCGATCGCGTCGAGCACGCCGAGCACGGGCTCTTCAAAGACGAGCTCAAAGAACTCGCCCTGGCGCCCCGTCACGGTGGCCATGTGCGTTTCCGCATCGGGACCTTCGAAGAAGAGCCGTCCGCCCGCCTTGGGCGTCTTGCTCGCACGCAGCATCGAGATCGCCGTGTTTTCCCCGGTGACGCGCTCGATCATCGCCTCGACGGCGCCCCCGGTCTCCTTGTGACCGCGCAGACGCGCCTTGATCACCTTGGTGTTGTTCATCACAAGCAGATCGCCCGGGCGAAGAAGCTTGCGGATGTCGGTGAAGACGAGATCCTCGATCACGTCCTGCGTCACGTGCAGCAGCCGCGAAGCCGTACGGTCCTCAAGCGGATACTGTGCGATCAGTTCAGGGGGAAGGTCGAAGTCGTAGTCGGACAAGTGCTGTCCGACCAGATAGGAAGGATGAATTTCTACTGACATTTGGCTGTACCGGCCATGAAAATAAATGAAGAAGACCGCGCATTCTACCGATTTTGCGTTCGTCCCGCCTGAGGCGTCGTGCTCCAAGCCATTGAAATCATTTGAAAAACCGGAAGTTCATGCACGGGATGGGAAAAACTCCGCTCGTCCACTTGCAAATGATTCTCATTTGATATATACTAACAGCAACTGGGAAACAAAGCCGGTAAACCGCTTCGAACTACGAAGCGCCAAGGTGCCGTATGGGGTCGACACCGTTTGCCTGAGCGACCGCACCTGTTTCTCCTGCAGGTTTTCTCAAGCGGGGAATGTTTCTCGGAGGTCTCTCTTGGGGTGACGCCGGCCGCGGGCCGCGTCACCCGTTTTTTTATCCCGGCGCGGCTTGCGCATTTGCGCCTATTGCGCTCTCATGTATGCCGGCACCGCTGTTAGACTGACCAAGACGCCTCTGTACGCACCTCTGCGCGCACGGCCTTCCCTTTTTTGTCGTTTCCTTCGCATTTGCCCCAAGCCCTATGCTTCGACGGATCCCGACACTTCTTGCCCTTGTACTCGCCCTGGAGGCGAATGCCTCCGAGAGCTGCCGCATCGTGCTCGAAGGACTCGATCGCGAGCTCAAGGAGAACGTCATGGCGCATCTCGGGGCCGCGCGCGAAGGCGAAAGTGCCGCAAGTCTCGCCAGACGCCTGCAGATTGCCGCCGCCGACGGTCTGCGCGCGCTCGGCTACTACGAGCCCGACATCCGCCTAGCGGTCAACAACGGGACAAGCGCCGAGGCCGAGGTCGATGCCAAGGACAAAACCGCCTGCACGATCACGGCGCACATCAAAGCCGGCCGCCGCGTCACGCTTCTTGCCCCCGACATCGTGATTTCGGGCGAAGCCGCCGACGATCCGGACTTCAAGGCGCTTGCGGCAAGCGCCAAGCCTGCGGGAACGCCCCTTAACCACGCCGACTACGAAGAATTCAAGCAGCGCATCGAAGCGCTTGCGATGCAAAAAGGGTACTTTGACGGCGCCTTTTCGCTTACTGCGCTCGAAGTGCTTGTCTCAAAGGCACAGGCTCGCTGGCGTCTGCACTACGACAGCAAGGCGCGGTTTCGATTCGGCCCGGTGCAGTTCAAGGGCTCGCAGATCGAGGAAAAATACCTCTCCGGACTCATTCCCTTTGAGACGGGCGCCTACTACGACTACCCCGTGTACGCCGAGCTCTCCAACAATCTCTCGCAGACGGGGTGGTTCGCCAGCGTCGCGCTTGAACCCGATTTCGAGGCCGCCCGGAAGGACGCCGAGCTGCATCTGCCGGTGACGGCGCGCGTGACGCCCCGCAAGCAGAACATTGTGGAAACGGGCCTTGGATTTGCCACCGACGTCGGCCCCCACGGGCGGCTCAAGTGGACGCGCCCCTGGGTCAATGCCAAAGGACACTCATTGGCGGCACAAGCCGACGTATCGGCCAAGGAACAGGAGGTCGATGTATCCTACAAAATCCCGCAGTCGGCCGACCCGCTCAAAAGCTACTGGCTTTTGCAAAGCGGCTACAAATACACCGACCTGAACGACACGCAGTCAAGTCAGCTTGCCGTGAGCGGCTCGCACTTTCGCCTGCTTGAAAGCGGCTGGACGCGGCAGATCAGCATCAACTGGCTCACCGACAATTTCTCTCAGGCCGATGTGTCGACCACCTCGATGGTGATCTACCCAGGCATCACCTTTTCGAGAACCCGCTCGCGCGGCGGCGTCATGCCCTCCTGGGGCGATTCGCAGCGCTATTCGGTACAGATTGCCAACAAAGCCTGGGGGTCGGATGTGGACTTCATCATCCTTGAAGCCTCGCACACCTGGGTGCGCTCGCTGGGATTGCAAAACCAGCATCGCTTCGTTTTCCGCGGCGGCGCCGGTTGGATCGACGCAAACAACTTTGAGGCGGTGCCGCCTGATCTGCGCTTTTTTTGCGGGCGGCGACACGAGCGTGCGCGGCTACGACTACAAGAGCATTTCGCCTCGCAACGCCAAGGGCGAGCTCACCGGCGGCTCCAAGCTTCTCACGGGCTCGGTCGAATACCAGTACAACGTCTCCGGCAACTGGTGGGGTGCGGTCTTCTTCGACGTAGGCGAAGCGGTCAACGACTTCAGCACGTCCAATTTCAAGAAGGGCGCGGGCTTCGGCGTGCGCTGGAAGTCTCCCGTCGGCCCGGTCAAGATTGATCTTGCCCGCGCCGTGGGCGACGGCAGCGAACACAGCTGGAAGGTCTACATCGGCTTTGGAGGGTCACTGTGATGACGCGCAAAAAAGCCAGCAGCCCCCAGCCGCGCAGCCTATTCAGAATTCTCCTCTTTATCCTGTCGGCTCTATTCGTCATGCTTGCTGCCGCAGCGGGCGGCATCGGCATTCTTCTATTTACGGAAACCGGCTTTCGCACGACGCTTGCCGTCGCCGGGCGTTTTCTGCCGACGCTTCAGATAGCCTCCGTCGCGGGTACCCTGCCCGACTTCACCCTTTACGCCGTCTCGTTGACGCTGCCCGGCATCGAGGTCGAGTCGAAGAAGCTTCGCGTTGCCTTTGGCGGCATTTCGCCCGCTGAAAAATCCATTGACGTCGCCATGCTTGAAGGCACAGACCTGCGCATCAACGTCGACACATCCGCACTTTCTGAAGAGCCGCAAGAGTCAGCTTCGTCGAGCTCATTTGAGGGGCTTCCCTTCGCCATTACACTACAGCAAGCGCAACTCGCCGACTTCGAGATGTCGGTCGACGGCACGCGCGTTGCGCTCGACTCGCTTGCCTCAACCGCAAACGCCGCCGGAAAACGCATCACCATCGAGTCGCTAAAACTCGGAGAGATCGCCGTCAGCTCCAGCACCGCTGAAACGACAACAGCTCTTTGCGCCCAAAATCCTGCCGCCTCCGATTTTTCCGGACAGCTGCGCGAACTTGACGCCCTCTTGTCCGAGCCCCTTCTCAAGGAGCTGCCCACAATTGACATTGGGCTTGAAGCCCGCGTCAACGCCCTTTCGATTTCGGCCTTGTTGCTCAACAGCACGCCGGTTGTTCAAGATCTCAAACTTGCGGGCGACATCCAAAACGACACGCTCAACCTCTCGCAGCTCACGCTCAAAGCCCAGGGCATCTCAGCGGCCCTGCAGGGGGCAGCACGTCTTGGCGGCGCCTGGCCCGTTGATCTTCTTGCCGAAATCAAGGCACCCCTTGAGCCGCAGATTGAGTCGCTCACTGAGCCGTCGATCGAACTGTCGGAAGCGCCCCATGTCGTGATTCAATCAAAAAGCCAACCAGACGCACTTCTTAGCCTGCTCTCCCGACACCCTGCAGCCGCACAGCTCTCGATCAAGGGCGAACTTCTGGGCAGACTCGACGCAGCGCTCACGGCTCGCACGCAACCATCGCAAAGCGCTGCCAACTTGGGTTCAACGACAGAACAACCGTCTGCGCACATTGACCTCAACGGTTCTGTTGAGCTTTCCAAGGCCGGGCTTCCCTTTGCACTGACGCTTGAATCAACGGTTGATCTTGCGGATTTTTCCGACATCATCAGTACCGACCCGCTCAAGGGCATGCGCATCAAGGCGCTTTCACTCTCGGGCAAAGGAAGCTGGCTCAGTCATCGCTTCAACGCGAGCGCCTCGCTCACCGCCAAAAACCTGTCCGACCCCGTTGAGGCCGCGCTTGTCCTTGAAGGCGAAAAGGCGCGCGTCAACACGGCCCAGCTCTCCCTCAATCACGGTGGCGCACGGATTGCGGCAACGGCAGCCGGGCGCGCGGATGCGGCGGGCCCCCTCAGTCTTTCAGCCGACGGCACGCTCAAAATCACGGGGGTTGATCTTGCAAAGCTCAGCGAAGAACTCTCCCGAATCACGAGCGCTGCGCCGGCCCCAGCACAAAGCGTGCGCGGCACTTTCGACATGCAGACCGACTGGACCGCATCAGCCGCAGGCGACCTCTCGACCTGGAAGGTTGGTCTATCCAATCTTGCCGGCGCAGGCACTATCAACAACTACCCGATTGAAGCCAAGGGAGCACTTGACGTCGACAGCGCCAGACGCATCAACGCCAAGAGCGTGACGATTTCTGCCGCAGGAAACACGATTGCCGCAGATGTCGCCATGACCGACGCTTCGCTTTCAGGAACGATGAAGCTCGACGCTCGCCATCTCAATCGCCTGCTGCCGACGCTTTCGGGCACGGTTTCTGCCGATGCGAAACTTTCTGGAACACTTGAACACCCCAATGCCGTGGTTGCGGCCTCGGCGCAGGGGCTCACGTTTGAAGAGACAAAAATCGATCGCGCCGCGCTTTCGGCACGCATTGTCGACGGTCTCAAGAAGACATCCACATTGACGTTGGACTTAAAGAGTGCCGCCGCCTCGGGCGTCAAAATCGGTACCTCTCAGGCTTCGTTTGTAGGGACTTTAGAAAAGCACACGATCAAGCTTTCTGGCTCCGCCCGCAAGGACACGCTTGAGGGCGCGCTTGACCTTGCACTGACCGGAGGCCTGGATGAAGCGCTCTCTCGCTGGAAGGGCGATCTTTCCTCGGCAAGCGTTCAGCTTCCGATCGGAAAACTGCGCCTGCAAAACCGTGCAGCGCTGACGGCTGAAATCACTACACCTCGCATCGTCATCGATCCGCACTGCTGGACGTTTGCGGCATCAAACGGCGTCCGTTCGCAGGATGCCGGCGTGTGCGTCAACACGCCCCTGACGGCGGCGGAAAAGGGAAGCGCCGACATCACGCTCAGGAACTTTCCCTTGGGCAGTACGGCTTTACTTCTTCCCAAGAACTTCGTACCTCACGGCACGATCATTGCCGCCGCCAAGGCTCGCTGGGAGGCGCCGGATCTGAAATCCGCGCATGCCGAGATCACCCTCTCGGGGCGTGAAGCGGGATTTGTGACAGAACAACCGTCAGGAAAAGCCGACGTCACGTTGAAGACGCTTGAGGCAAGGCTTGCACTTGCCCCGGAAAAAATCTCGGCTGACCTCAACGCCTCGTTAACTCAGGACAAGGCCTCGCGGCTTGAAGCGGCCGTCGCCATCAATGACCCACTTGCCGGTCAGCGGCTTTCCGGAACCGTGCGCACTCAGGACTTTGATCTTGCGCTACTGAATCCCTTCATTGAGGCTCTCTCGCGCACGCCGATTTCTCTGGCAGGCACGCTCAAGGCCGATCTTGCACCGGCAGGCACGCTCAAGGTTCCAGAGCTTCAAGGCACCGTGTCCGTTCAAAAGCTCCTCGTGCGCGGGCAAGTGGTGCCCTTTGCCATGCGTGAATCAAGCCTTGCCCTCGCCTTTGAAGGAAGGCGCTCGACCTTGACCGCTCGCGACGCCACCGGTCAGGGCTAGATGCATCTTTCCGGCCCTGCCTACTGGAGCAATCCATCATCACTGCAAGCCGTAATCTCCGCTCATTGCAAGTATCTGGATCTTGCCTTTGCGCCTTACGTCACGGCGCGCGTCACTCCCGACGTCTACGTCAAGGCTGCGGGCCGTACGCTGGATCTTTCCGGCACGATCGACATCCCGTGGGCTCGCATTGACGTTGAAACACTCCCGGCCGACGCCGTAGCCGTATCAAAGGACGAGGTGATTGTTGACCGAGAAGATGCGCTCCATGAGGCCGAGCCTGCAACCACGCCCACGGCCGAGTCCCTGCAGATTCACAGCACTTTGCGCATCCGCATCGGCGACGACGTCCGACTCTCAGCCTTCGGCCTGAAGACCAAGCTTGGCGGCACGCTCCTGGTTGACCAGGATGAGCATCAGCTCGGTCTGAGCGGACAGTTGAAGCTTGCGGCCGGCAGCTTCCGCGCCTACGGTCAGAATCTGCTCATTGAAAAAGGAGAAGTGACGTTCTCGGGTCCCGTTGACGATCCTCTCGTCAACATTGATGCCATCCGCAATCCGGACTCGATTGCCGACGACGTCACCGCGGGCGTGCGTGTCACCGGACGGGTCTCGGCTCTTAAGACGGAACTTTTTTCCGACCCCGCGATGGATCAGTCGAGCATCCTCTCCTACGTGCTGCGCGGTCAGGGGCCGCAGGCCGCAACCGACGACAACGCGCTGCTCACCTCGGCCCTGATCAACGTCGGGCTTGGGCAGACAACAGCGCTTGTCTCGGGCATCGGCGAGATGCTTCGCATCCGCGATCTCGGCATCTCCACTGCCGGTGTGGGCAACGACTCTCAGGTTGTGGTGAGCGGCTACGTTCTTCCCGGCCTGCAGGTGAAATATGCCGTGAACATCTTCGACTCACTGGCGACGCTGACGCTGCGCTATCGATTGCTGCCGCGGCTATATCTCGAAGCCAGTTCAGGGCTGACACAGACCGTGGATCTTCTTTACAACTTTGAGTTTTGAGCAGTATCAGGCCGAAGTACCAAAAGATCCTACGCATTGATCCGCCGGCATTGCAATTGCACAGCCGATACAATCCCAAGAGAGATCGGGCTGGGAGGAAAGTCGACAATGCAACTGGATCTCGCGCCGGAACTGACTTCTTCCATTGCCGGCCCCTATCTTTTTGTCCTTTTCTGAGGACCTCGCCGATGCTCTCAACCTTTGCCTCGCTTGCCGACTTCATCGGCATCTTCGCGTTTGCTCTGGCTGGCATCATGTCGGCGCACAATCGCCGCATCGACCCCGTAGGCATCTTCGTGCTTGCCTTTACGACGGCTTTCGGCGGCGGAATCTTTCGCGACATCATCATCGACAATCGTCCCTACTATTGGATTGAAAATCAGGCCTATGTCTGGATGACATTGGCACTGACGGCACTGGCACCCGTCGTGCTCTCCCGTTTCCGGCGCTGGTTTCCTGAAAGCGTTTTCATCTGGCTTGATGCCATCGGCCTAGGATTTTTCAGCGTCTCTGGAACGGCTTTGTGCCTGCAGTCGGGCATCCCGCCACTGTCGGCCACCATTCTCGGCGTGTGCACCGGCGCGTTGGGCGGGATGCTGCGCGACGTCTTCTTAAACCGCGTCCCCCTGGTTTTGTCCGACCATCAGCCTTATGCACTTGCCGCCTTTGCCGGATGCTGGCTTTTCATCGGGCTCAACGTCCTCTGGCCCGAGTCGGGCACGACCGGCCACGAGATCGCACTTTGGGTTTCGACCATCACCATCATTGCCGTGCGCATGTTTTGCTGGTACAAACGCCTGCGCATTGTTTCCTACGGCTCCATCCGCCGACTCATGAAACTGCGCCGCAGTCATCAAACAAAAGCACACTCTATCGAGAGCCGCTCTTTAAAAAAGAATTCACACTCCCAGAACGCCAAGGCGGAAAAAGAGCACTCCAAGAAGCCATGAAACTGACTGAAACTTCCATTCCTGAAGTAAAAATCATCGAACCGCAGATCTTTCCCGACGCTCGAGGCTATTTCTGCGAAACCTATCAAAAGCAGAAGTTCGCCGCGCTGGGCATCACACAGGAGTTTGTTCAGGACAACGAATCCTTTTCATCCAAGGGCGTGCTGCGCGGACTGCACTTTCAGCGGCCTCCCTTTGCCCAGGCCAAGATCGTACGGGTTCTTGAGGGCGAGATTCTTGCCCTCGCGCTTGATCTGCGCGCAGGCTCCCCCACGTTCGGGCAGCACGCTGCCGTCAGGTTGTCGCTTGAGAACCACCGCATGCTTTATATTCCCGCGGGGTTTGCGCACGGCTTCGTCGTGCTCTCGCAGACCGCCTGCATCGCCTACAAGTGTGATGCGCTTTATGCGCCGCAGGCCGAAGACGCCATTGACGCGCTCGACAAAGCGCTTGCCATCGACTGGCTTTGCGATCCCGGTGCGCTCATTCGATCCGAAAAGGATGCACGCGCCCGCTCCTGGGAAAGCTATCTTGCGGCACCGTGCTTCTCTTATCAAAACCAGCACCTGATCCCGGCGTTCTGACTTTTTATTTCAAGGACTCAATTCATGATCGTCATCACCGGAGCCAACGGACAGCTCGCACGGGCATTGCGCCGGCTCTGCCTTGAACGCGACATCGCGCACACGGCGCTTGCGCGCGATGCGCTCGACATCACCGACGGCAAGGCCGTCGCAAGCACGCTTGCCGGTCTCGGCGAGATCGGCTGCATCATCAACTGCGCGGCCTACACGCAGGTTGATCTGGCTGAATCGCACCCTCAGGAAGCCTATGCTGTCAATGCGCTTGCCCCGTGGAATCTGGCGCGAACAGGCATTCCCGTGATCCACGTCTCAACCGACTACGTCTTTGATGGAACGACCGATGCGCCCTACGAAACCGACGCTCCCGCGCGTCCCGTCTCGGTCTATGGCCTTTCCAAGCGCGCAGGTGAAACTGCGCTTCTTGAAGGCGGCTTTGAGGGCCTGATCGTACGCACGGCCTGGGCTTATTCGGCCGATCCCGAAGCAAAAAACTTTCTCAACACCATGAAGCGCCTGTTTGCTTCGCGCCCCGAGGTTTGCGTCGTCAACGACCAGAAGGGAGCCCCAACGCTTGCCGACGATCTGGCAAACATTCTTCTTTCCCTTTACGAGAAGGGACTGCACCGTCGTCCGATGGAA
>USAL01000069.1 GCA_900552545.1 uncultured Sutterella sp.
CTAGCTCCTGCGCCTTGCGCAGCTTGCTGCCCGCGTTTTCCCCGGCGACGACGTAGGTCGTCTTTTTCGAGACGGACGAGGCGGCCTTACCGCCGAACGACTCGATCTTCTCCGTCGCCTCCTCGCGCGTAAGCAGGCTCAGCGCGCCGGTCAGGACAAAGGTCTTGCCCGCAAAGCGCGTATCCGTCACCTGGTTGGTTGACATAAAGTTTACACCTGCCACGCGCAGCCGATCGATCAGGTCCTGTGACTGCGGGCTGGCAAAGTAATCGAGGATGTTCTGCGCCGTCGTTTCGCCGATATCGGGGACGGCCGTCAGATCCTCCAGCGATGCGTGCTGCAGAGCATCGAGACTCCCGAACGTCGACGCGAGCACCTTGGCCGCCTTGCTGCCGACCTGCCGGATGCCAAGCGCGCACAGCAGCCGGGCCAGAGCGTTCTGCTTGCTGGCCTCGATGGCGGCTTTGAGGTTCGCGGCGGACTTTTTCCCCTGCCCGGGGAGCTTTGCGAAGGCGGCATAGTCCAGCGCGTAGAGGTCCGCGGGGTTGGAGACCATCTTTTCCTCGATCAGCAGGTCGATGATCGCGCTGCCGAGGCCGTCGATGTTCATGGCCTCCCGCGAGACGAAGTGCGCCAGATTTCTGGACAGCTGTGCCGGGCACTCCGCGCCCGTGCAGCGCAGGGCAGCGCCGTCCTCATCGCGCACGACCGGCGCGCCGCAGACGGGGCAGCGGTCCGGCAGGCGGTCCGGCACGGCGTCCGCCGGGCGCTTTGCAAGCACGACCTCCAGGATCTCCGGGATGATCTCCCCTGCCTTGCGGATCCTGACGGTGTCGCCGATGCGGATATCCTTGTCGGTGATAAAGTCCTGGTTGTGGAGCGTCGCGGCGGTGACGGTCGTCCCGGCGAGATGGACCGGGGCCACGATCGCCCGCGGGGTCAGCACGCCCGTGCGCCCCACCTGCACGACGATATCCTGCAGCACGGTCTCCTTGATCTCCGGCGGATATTTGAAGGCCGCGGCCCAGCGCGGGAACTTCGCCGTGCTGCCCATATTCGTGCACCCGGTCGACGGCCTGCTCATCGACGGACAGCTTGCGCGCGACATCCGCAGCAACTACGGCGCCTTCCTCGCCGGCTTCGTGGCCATCAGCCTCAACGCCGGCGCCTACATGAGCGAAGTTTTCCGCGCCGGCATCCAGTCGCTTGACAAGGGACAAAGCGAGGCGGCCCGCTCGGTGGGCATGAACTGGTGGCAGTGCATGCGCCACATCGTGATGCCGCAGGCCTTCCGCCGGATGCTTCCGGCGCTCGGCAACAACGCCATCGCCATTTTGAAGGACTCCTCGCTCGTGTCGGCCATCGGCCTCACGGAGCTCGCCTACGCCGCGCGCACCGTCGCCGGCGCCTCGGCCCGCTACTGGGAGCCCTACCTCACCATTTCGGTCATGTACTGGGTCATGACGCTGGGTCTGGCTTATCTGATCCGCGTCCTTGAAAAGCGCCTCGGCAAGGGAGACGACAGATGACAGACGCAACGAACAAGACCGACGACAAGGTCATGATCCGCATCACGAACCTCAAGAAGAGCTTCAAGGATCTCGAGGTTCTCAAGGGCATCAACATCGACGTGCACAGGGGCGAAAAGGTCGTGGTTCTGGGCCCCTCGGGCTCCGGCAAGTCGACGATGCTGCGCTGCATCAACGCGCTTGAGGTGCCCGACAGCGGCACGATTCTCGTTGACGGCGTCGAAGTGACGAGCCGCCACACGAACCTCAACCTCCTGCGCGAGCACCTCGGAATGGTGTTTCAGCGCTTCAATCTCTGGCCGCACAAGACGGTGCTCGAAAACGTCATGCTGGGCCAGATGGTGGTGAGCGGCCGCACCCGCGAGGAGGCCCGCGCCAAGGCGCTCCAAACCCTTGAGCGCGTGGGTCTTGCCTCGAAGGCCAACGACTATCCGGCGCGCCTTTCGGGCGGCCAGCAGCAGCGCGTGGGCATCGCCCGTGCGCTCGCGATGGAGCCCAAGGCGATTCTCTTTGACGAGCCGACCTCGGCCCTTGACCCGGAACTCGTGGGCGAAGTGCTCGCCGTGATGAAGAGCTTGGCCGACGAAGGCATGACGATGGTGGTGGTCACCCACGAAATGGGCTTTGCCCGCGAGGTGGCCGACCGCGTGATCTTCATGGACGGCGGCATCATCGTCGAAGAGGGCAAGCCCGAGGACGTGCTCGTGCATCCCAAGGAAGAGCGCACGAAGGCCTTCCTCAAGCGCGTGCTCTAAAAGCACCCTCTTTTCTCGTCCTTCCCGAACGCCGCTCTCCCTCTTGGGAGAGCGCGCCCAAAGCGCACCTTCCGTCCGCTTGCCGCCGCCTTCGTTTGCAAAGCTTTGTGACCGCCGGCTGCAGCAAGCGCGCCTTGACTTTTATAATCGTGCGCAAGTTCGCGGCTTTTTTTCGCCGCCCGAAAGACGCGCCGCGCGCGCCTTTTTCCTTTGATCCCGCTTCCGGCCCGTTTCCCCGAAGCATCAACAACTTTCTAACGGCTTGCCGGCCGCCCGAAGGCAAGGCCGCGTCGACAGTGCTCACGCAGACGCCGCGCACGACGCCCGCGTACAGCGCGCACGCGCCCGCATCCCGCCCGAGGCCTCCGGCCGCTCCTGTTGCATCGTGACCACCACTCGCAGAAAGTCCTCCTCGCGCTCCCCGCTCTGGCTCAGAATCATCGGCTGGCTTGCCGCCCTCGGTTTTGCCGGCGCCGCGGCCGCCGTCAGCATCTTTCTCATCGTCTTTGCGGTGATGTACTCGAAGCTGCCCCCGATCGACTCGCTCACCGACTACCGTCCCAAGGTGCCGCTGCGCGTGTATTCGGCCGAGGGCACGCTGATCGGCGAATTCGGCGAGGAGCGCCGTGCATTCGTGCACCTCAACGAAATCCCGAGCTTCGTGAAGTACGCCATTCTCGCGGCCGAGGACAACGGCTTCTACGAGCACTCGGGCATCGAGTTTGCGGGCATCGCCCGTGCGGCGATCGCCAACCTTCTCACCGGCCGCCGCGGCCAGGGCGGCTCCACGATCACGATGCAGGTGGCAAGAAACTTCTTTCTTTCCTCTGAGCGCACCTACACCCGCAAGCTCTACGAAATCGCGATGGCCTACAAGATCGAGCGCCATCTCACCAAGGACCAGATCCTTGAGGTGTACCTCAACCAGATCTACCTCGGTCAGCGCTCCTACGGCTTTGCGGCCGCCGCGCGCACCTACTTCGGGAAGTCGATGAACGAGCTCACGATCGGCGAGGCGGCAACGATTGCGGGCCTTCCCGTGGCGCCCTCGACCTACAACCCGATCGTCAACCCGCAGCGCGCGACGATGCGCAAAAACTACGTGCTGCGCCGCATGCAGGAGCTCGGATTCATCGACGAGCAGACCTATCAGACCGAGCTCAATGCGCCGCTTGTCACCGGCAAGCGAGAAATTGCGTTGACGGGCGACACCGCAAACCCCACCAAGACCGTGCACGCCGAGTACGCAGCCGAAATGGCCCGACGCCTGATGTACGACATCTTCAAGGAAGAGACCTACACGCGCGGCCTCAACGTCTACACGACGATTCACGACACCGACCAGCGCTCGGCCTGGGAAAGCGTCAGAAGCCATCTCGTTGCCTACGACCGCAAGTACCGCTACCGCGGCCCGAGCGGACACATAGACATCTCCGACCCGCAGACGGCCGACGAGCACATTCGTCTTGCCATTCACAAGGCAACCGACTCGCCCAATTTCGAGCCCGCGGTCATCACTGAACTTACGGCCAAGACCTTCAAGGCGAAAATGGCCGACGGCCGTTCGCTTGTCGAAATTGAACTTGACAAGGAAAGCCGCAAGTTCGCCGGACGCTACCTCACCGACAAGGTGAAGGAGAAGCAACTGCGCCCCGGCTCGATCATCCGCGTCTCGCGCGTCAAGGACGGCTGGACGCTTGCGCAGATTCCCGAGGTGCAGGCGGGGTTCATCGGCGTTGACTTTGAAACGGGCGCGGTGCGCGCTCTGGTGGGAGGCTTTGACTTCTACCTCAACATGTTCAACCACGTCACGCAGGCGTTGAGGCAGCCGGGGTCGTCGTTTAAGCCCTTCATCTATTCGGCCGCGCTTGACAAGGGCTTTACGCCGGGCACGATCATCAACGACGCACCGATCTTCATTGATCCGCGCTTGACCGGGGGCGAGCTCTGGGAGCCGCGCAACGACGACGGGCGCTTTGACGGCCCGATGACGCTTGCCACGGCCTTGAAGAAGTCTAAGAACCTCGTCTCGATTCGCGTGATGCAGGCCATCGGCGCGCGCTACGCGCAGGAATACGTCTCGAAGTTCGGCTTCCCGCCCGAGCGCACGCCAGCGCAGCTCACCACGGCCCTGGGTGCGGGCTCCACCACGCCCTGGGAGATGGCGGGCGCCTTCTCGGTCTTTGCCAACGGCGGCTACCGCGTCAAGCCCTATCTCATTGAGCGCGTCACCGACGCCGACGGCAAGGTGATCATGCGCGCGCAGAACCCGCACGCGGGCGACGAGACGATCCGCGCCATCGACGAGCGCAACGCCTTCGTCATGCACACGCTTTTAAACGGCGTCACCCGCGAGGGAACGGCCCGGCGCGCCTATCAGGCCTTGAAGCGCACCGACATGGGCGGCAAGACGGGTACCTCGAACAACTTCTGCGACGCGTGGTTTGCGGGCTATGCCGGCCGCATCGCCGCCGTGGGCTGGGTGGGGTACGACCAGATGCGCACGCTCGGCAACAACGAGTACGGCGGCGGCCTCGTGCTCCCGATCTGGATCGACTACATGAAGACGGTTCTCAAAGACGAGCCCCTCTTCCGCAGAAAGCAGCCCGCGAGCGTCGTGCTTTTGAACGGCACCTACTACTACGCCGACAGCATCGATCAAACCGTGAAGGACGTGCCCTTGGACGGCAAGATCAAGGAAAAGAACATCGACCGCGACATCCTGCGCGATCAGATCTTCTAAAACCCATGCGGTCTCTGGCGAGACCACATGTAAAGCAAAACGGGCAGCGCCCCAACGTCCGAGGGCCCTGCCCGTTTTCATGTGCGGAGAAAAAAGCGTCAAGCCGAAAGCTCGACCTTTTCGCCCGCGACCAGGCTTACGGTGTCGTTTAGCGCATCCCAGAAGTCGGCTCCGGTGCGCGTGCAGCGCCACTTGCCGTCCTCAAGGGCAAAGTGAAGGCCCCCGTGGCGGCTTGCAAGCCACATCTGCTGCGTGGGGCCGTGCCGGTTGATGACGACCTCCTCGCCGTTGTCAAAGGCAATTGTCATGACGTTGCCCGAACGGTCGACGTCGACGTCGAGGTCGGTCGCTTCGAGCGCATCCTCGATGCGGTCCATCAGCGCCTCGGTTGCCTCAATAAATTGTGTTTCGTTCATAATTCGCTCTTGACTGAAAGCCGGCTTGCGCGGCGCCGCGCACCGGCTGAAGGGAAAAAGTTCTTCATCGTACCGTGTACGTTTTCTTCGAAAGTCCTGCACTTCCTATGCTGCGCACAGTCCTTTCACGCACCGTCTCCGGCATTTTATGCCTTGCCTGCCTGACGACTCTTACGGCCTGCGGCCTCAAGGGGCCGCTCTATCTCCCCGAGCGGACAGCGACCGATGCGCTGCCGCAGTCAACGCCCCTGTCGACTCCCGCACCGGCCCAGGCGCCCGTGCAGGGCACCTCGCCCTTTGGCGACGATCCTGAGACCGAGGCGCCGGACGCCGGGAAGACCGGCACGCAGGCTGGGACGCCGAGCGCCCCGAAGCTTGAGTCGAGCACGAGCCTCGCGCAGTAAGAGCCCTGGGGCTTTCTGACTCGATTTCCCTTTCATCGATTTCTTTTTTTTTCACCACCCTTTTCATCTCTCTCATGTCTGAGACCACTTCCACAGAGGCGCTCATTGCCGGCATCCCCGGGCTTGAGCGCCGCGCAGGCGAGGTTTTCTGCGAGGGCCTCTCGGCCCGCGAGCTCGCCCGTCGTTTCGGCACGCCCCTTTACGTCTACTCGCACGAGGCGCTCGCGCACAACATCGCCGACTGGGCTAGCGGCGTTGCCGGCACCCCGCACCGCATCTTCTACGCGATGAAGGCCAACGCCAACCTCGCCATTCTCGATCTTTTCGTCAAGGCGGGCTTCGGCTTTGACATCGTAAGCCGCGGCGAACTCGCCCGCGCGCTTGCCGCCGGCGCCAAGGGCGAAAACATCGTCTACTCGGGCGTGGGCAAGAGCGTCGAGGACATGCGCGCGGCGCTTGCGGCCGACGTGCTCTGCTTCAACGTCGAAAGCCTCCCGGAGCTAGAGCGCCTCAACAGCGTGGCAATTGAGATGGGCAAGGTCGCCCGCGTGTCGCTGCGCGTCAATCCCGACGTCGACGCCAAGACCCATCCCTACATTTCGACGGGCCTCAAGAACAACAAGTTCGGCATCGCCTTTGACTCGGCGCTTGCGGGCTACCTGCGCGCGGCCGAACTGCCGGGCCTTGCCGTCTCGGGCATCGACTGCCACATCGGCAGCCAGATCACGCAGCTTGAGCCCTTCGTGCACGCCGCGCACAAGGTACTCGACCTCGTCGAGGAGATCAAGGCCGCGGGCATCACGCTCGACCACATCGACTTCGGCGGCGGCCTCGGCGTGCGCTACGGCACCGAGACGCCGCCTGCGGCGCGCGATCTGATCGCGGCCATGGCGCAGTGCGTGCGCGAACGGGGCTTTGCCGACATGCCGCTCTTTTTCGAACCGGGCCGCTCGCTCGTGGCGCAGCCCGGCATGCTTCTTTCCACGGTCGAATACGTCAAGCCCACGGCGGCAAAGAACTTCTGCATCGTCGACGGCTCGATGAGCGACATGATCCGCCCGACGCTCTATCAGGCCGAAATGACGATCGTCAACTGCGCCGAGCACGAAAACCCCACTCCCGCCGTCTACGACGTGGTGGGGCCGGTGTGCGAAAGCGGCGACTTCCTCGGCAAGGACCGCACGCTCGACGTGCGCCAGGGCGATGTGCTCGCCATGCTCGGCGCAGGCGCCTACGGCATGTCGATGGCAAGCAACTACAACGCCCGGGGCCGTGCGGCCGAGGTGATGGTCAAGGGCGACACCGCCTACCTCATCCGCCGCCGCGAGACGATTGAGGATCAGATGGCGCTTGAAAGCCGCCTGCCTTAATCGAGCCTGTGCCCAAAAGGCCCGTTTCCCTTTTTTCACGGGCCTCAGGTAGACTTGGTCAACGCTGGATTTCTTCGAAATCCGGCGTTTTTCGCGTCTGAAAGGGGAATTTTTCCTAGCCCCAGGCTTAGAAGCCAATCGCAGACGCGGACGTCCTCGCGCCCGTCGGGCGCTTCAAGCGGCACTGCCAGAGAGGTTTTCAGCCATGCATCTTGACAATGACATCAAGCTCGACTTCAAGGACGTCCTGATCCGTCCGAAGCGCTCCACGCTCACGAGCCGCAGCCAGGTCGACATCACCCGCGAAATCAAGTTCCGGTGGTCGAGCGAAATCTTTCAGAACATCCCGATCATTGCGGCCAACATGGACACCACGGGGACCTTTGAGATGGCCCGCGCTCTGGGCCGCCACAAGATGATGACGGCCCTGCACAAGCACTATGAGGCCGATCAATACATCGACTTCTTCAAGTCGCTTGAAGTGAAGTCCGATGCGTTTTATTCGCTTGGCATCGGCGAGGCGGAGTTTGAGAAATTCAAGCACGTCATGCTGGCCGCTCCCGGCGCCGTGCGCTACGTCTGCATCGACGTCGCCAACGGCTACACCGAGGCCTTCGTGAGCTTCGTAAAGCGCATGCGCGAAACTTTCCCCGACATCGTGATCATGGCGGGCAACGTCGTCACCGGCGACATGACCGAAGAGCTCGTTCTTGCCGGCGCCGACATCGTCAAGGTCGGCATCGGTCCGGGATCGGTGTGCACCACCCGCAAGATGACGGGCGTGGGCTATCCGCAGCTCTCGGCCATCATCGAGTGCGCCGACGCCGCCCACGGGCTTGGCGGGCGCATCTGCGCCGACGGCGGCTGCACGCGGCCGGGCGACGTCGCCAAGGCCTTCGGCGGCGGCGCCGACTTCGTGATGTTGGGCGGCATGTTCGCAGGCCACGACGAGTGCGGCGGCGAAGTCGTCGAAAAGGACGGCCGCAAGCTGCGCGCCTTCTACGGCATGAGCTCCAAGGCCGCCATGGACAAGTACTCGGGCGGCGTTGCCGAGTACCGCGCCGCCGAAGGAAAGATCGTCTACATCGAGGACCGAGGCCCCGGCGATCAGACCTGCCGCGACATTCTGGGCGGCGTCAGAAGCGCCTGCACCTACGTGGGCGCGCGGCGCCTGAAGGAGCTCACCATGCGCACCACCTTCGTGCGCGTGACGCAGCAGCTCAACGAAGTCTTCGGCAAGTCCTAGGACGACCTCCTTCGCTCTCGTTCCCTCACGGAACTAAAAAAGGCCGGCACGCACTTTTTCGATCATGTGCGCCGGCCTTTTTGCTGCGCGCGGGGCTCTTTCCCCAACGCTTTCCGCCCCCAATGGCAAAAAAATTCCGCCGCGAGCGCGAGGCCGGCAGCGGAAGAAAATCCCTTCCAAAAAGAAGATTGAGATGACAGGGAATATGGTACGTGATGTTTTCCTTCTTCTTCACTAGGAATTGGCAAATTTTCACGACGGTTTGTAAACAGTCGCAACAAGACTCCCTCCCCCGCCTCTCTTTTTCGTCTCTCACGCACACAAAAAAGCCGGCCTCTTCTCGAAAACCGAAAAAAGACCGGCTGCGCCTTCGCCGAATCACGACGAAGGCTGTGCTTTCGGGCTGCGCCCGCACGCGCCGGAAAAGAAGAACTTCTCCAGCAAACGTGCGGAAGCGCTCACGCCTTAGAAGGCGTACTTGAAGCCCACCTTGCCGCCGATGGCCGAGGTGCCGTACTCACCCGCGCCAAGGAGCATGTTGAC
>USAL01000070.1 GCA_900552545.1 uncultured Sutterella sp.
CCCAGTGTTCCTTGCTGCCAAATGGACAAGGCGGAGCCGTCGTGCCAATCATTGCCCGAGATATTGTTGATTGTAAACGAGCTCCCGGCAACGATATGAACTTCGGATTGCTTATTGTTTGTGCCGAGGTTGATAAGGGCCCCGAGGTTCCCGGTCGATTGGTAGCCGTCCACTACCACTTTGATCCCTTCCTCAGTGACTTCTGCAGTTTCAAAAGCCTCTTGAGCTCCTTCTGCATAGATAAAAGTCTTCCCGTCGAAATATGCGCCGGCGCCAAGAGTGGGGTCCGCAGCAAAGGCGCTTCCGACAGCAAGACTTAAAACGGTTGCGGCAATCGCGGCCTTGCATCCCTTGGCCTGCACGCTGGACGTGGTTTCATTGACCACGGTCATCACGCCGCGCGCCTTGTTGAAAACAACCTTGAAAGTCTTATTCATTGTCAACTCCAATAATTGGGATTTTTTAATCAGAGGAAAAACCCTCAGACGTCTCATTGTGTGGGAAATGAGTCCTGATGGGGGGGGTTATCCCTAATGAGTCGATCGGGAGTGAGTAAGTCTTTGATTTGTAAGGAAAAAATATTTCTCAAAGGATTTGTCGTACGCGAATCTGTTCTCCCGCAGCAACACTTGAAATACTACCTTTCGAGGTTGGAGAGTCTGCGGCATGCTTGTGGGTAGACTCAAAAAAGGGCATAAAAAACGCACGCTTGATGACTGGCGTAAGTGCGCCGAAGTCGCTATTTGTGACTGAGAGGGGCTGGAAGAAGTTCGGGAAATAAATGGCTTTTCAGTTAGAGCGCCGCTACCCCTTTGGGTGGAGCGCCGTCAGTCCGAAAAAGATGACTTCTGAAAATGGTCGATATGCAGACTTTGCCTGTCTGGCGGGGCTTTTTGTGCTTATGTAAAGATGCCCGTGTTGTCCCCGCTTTACATCAACAGGAGTGCGAGTTTTACTGGAAACGCTACCACTTTAGGGGAATAATCGCGACCGATCGGTCCGCAATTCTGGAGGAGAGAGTGCGGGCCAAAGAGAAAAAGGGCTGATTTCAAGCTTGCGCGCTGCAATCAGCAAATTATCCCGTAGGAGGGGAAATTTCATGAAGAAGCTTATTATCGCCACGATGATTGCGGCTGCCTTCGGTGCTGCACAGGCTGCTGAGAAGGCTGACGTGGTTGTCATCGGCGCCGGCGGCGCTGGTATGGCTGCTGCCGTGACGGCTCACGACGCCGGCTCCAAGGTCGTCATCCTTGAGAAGATGGCCTACTACGGCGGCAACACGATGCGTGCCACGGGCGGCATCAATGCGGCTGAAACGCCGCAGCAGGCCAAGCTCGGCATCAAGGACAGCATTGATCAGATGATCAAGGACACGATGAAGGGCGGCCACAACCGCAACAATCCTGAGCTCGTGCGCGTGCTTGCCAACAATTCGAACTCGGCCGTGCAGTGGCTCATCAGCTTGGGCGGCGACTTCAACGACGTCGGCTTCATGGGCGGCGCCACCAACAAGCGCTGCCACCGTCCCACGGGCGGCGCTTCCGTCGGTCCCGAAGTTGTGAAGACCCTGCACAACGCCGTTGAGGCCCGCAAGATCGATCTGCGCACCGAAAGCCAGGTCGTGGACATCATCCAGGACAAGAAGACCGGTGCCGTCACCGGCGTGAAGGTCAAGAACAACGGCAAGACCTATGAAATCGATGCCAAGGCTGTGGTGAACGCTGCGGGCGGCTTTGCCGGCAACAATGCCATGGTGAGCAAGATTCTGCCGCGCCTGAAGGGCTTTGCGACGACGAATCATCCGGGCGCCACGGGCGACGGCATTACTCTCAGCGAGAAGGTTGGTGCCGCCTTCGTCGACATGGATCAGATTCAGACCCACCCGACCGTTGTTGAGTCGACCGGCGTGATGGTGACCGAAGCCGTGCGCGGCAACGGCGCCATTTTGGTGAACACCGAAGGCAAGCGCTTCTGCGATGAACTCGGCACGCGCGACTATGTGTCGGCTGAGATTCTCAAGCAGCCCACGCAGCACGCCTTCATGTTCTTTGACGAAGATGTGCGCAAGTCTCTGAAGGCCATCGAAGGCTACGTCAAGACCCCGGGCATGGTGATCCAGGGCAAGACGCTTGAGGAAGTTGCCAAGAACATGGGTGTTCCGGCTGCCAACCTCAAGGCTACGATGACGCAGTACGCCAAGGATCAGAAGGCCGGCAAGGACAGTTGCTGCGGCCGTACCAAGATGGAGCGTCCGCTTGACAAGCCCGGGTACTACGCCATCCGCGGCACGCCTGCCGTGCACCACTCGATGGGCGGCGTGAAGATCGATACCACGGCTGAAGTGACCGGCACCAACGGCAAGCCGATTCCCGGCTACTTCGCTGCCGGCGAAGTCACGGGCGGCGTGCATGGCGGCAACCGCCTCGGTGGCAATGCTCAGGCCGACATCATCGTCTTCGGTCGTATCGCCGGCCAGTCGGCTTCGGCTTACGCCAAGGCTCACTGATCGCAATTTGATCTGATCGCGGTCGACAGGCCGTGAGCAGGGTTTCCCCTGCTCACCCAACGCACCCTACGGAAGTATTAGCTCCTGTGGGGTGCGTTGTTTTTGATGGAAAGTCGGTAAAATACCGCGCGACCCGCCCGTTGGTTCGTTCTGAACCGGTCGGAAGGGGGCGTTGAGCTCCCGGGGCAGTGTTCGTCTGTCTCAAACCGGTTTTGCGATGCCCTCTGCGGCATCTTCCACCTTTCCTCCCTTTTTTGTTTGATCCCAAAGCATCGCCACCGGCGCCTTTGAGGGCATGTCCGAGGGGGAGAGGGGGATCCAGACCATGTGTGCGGACAGGTCTTCTTTATTTTTTATTTCTGTTCATTCAGGAGTCGAAAGAAATGATCAAGCAACTCATCGTTGCAGCTTCTGCTGCTCTGCTTTGCACCGCCGCCAGCGCCGCTTACAAGGACGGCACCTACACGGGCGAAGGCAAGGGCAATGCCAGCACCATCCAGGTCGAAGTGACCGTTGCCGGCGGCAAGGTCTCGAGCGTCAAGGTGCTCAAGCACGGCGAAACCCAGATGCTGATCGATGCTGCCGCCAAGAGCCTCTCGCAGCAGATCGTTGAGAAGAACGGCACCGAGGGTGTGCAGGCCGTGACCGGCGCGAGCAACTCCTCCAAGGGCATCATCGAAGCCGTGAACAACGCTCTCAAGAGCGCGCAGTAATCACTGCTTTGCGGAGCGCCTCGTGCGCTCCGTGCCCAGCGGCGTCGTTCGAGACTTGACCCCCGGATGATGCACTGCAGCCGGCCGAATCCGCAGGAACATCGTTTCTGCCGGAGACGGCCGGTATTTTTTGGCCGTTATTTACCCTTATTCGTTTTTCGGCGCCTTTTCCTGCGGCTGCTGATTGAATAGCCAGTCGACGAAGCCGCCGCGGTTGCGCGAGCTCACGTAGAGCGTCCCGGTGCCGGAAAACTTGAGCACCACGCCTTCGCCCGAGGTTTGACTGTGCAGGAGCTTGCCGAAAAAGCCCTTCTTGGCGGTGTTGAGGGCAAGCTCATACTTGAGCGCTGCGTCCCAGGCCACGAGGTGTCCGTTGTCGACGTAGACCGAGCGCGAACCGTCTAGCGTAATGGCCCTCATGGAACCGAAGCCGCTCACGGCAATCGACCCGCGCCCCGAGGCATGCATGATGAAGAAGCCCCCCGAGTCGCCCAGAATCGCCCGGCCCAGCCCCTGGGACTTCACTTCGATTTCCACGCCTTCAGTGCTTGCAAGGTACGAACCGTCCGAAATCATGTAGGAGTGTTCGCCTACATCAAGAACGGCAACGTCGCCCGGCAGCGTCGGCGTCAGAAGCGCTTCGCCCGGGCCGTCGACGGCCGCGATGCGCTGCGCGAAGAAGCTCTCGTCGTTAAAGAGCTTTCGCGAGAGCGCAGAAAAGAGTCCGCCGCGGGTGCTGCCCGTGAGTGCAAGCGTGTCGTCCATGGCAACCATGGCGTTGCGTTCGGCAAAGACGACCTCGCCCTTTTCAAGAGTGACGGACAAAAGCGGATCAATCGAACCGGTGACGGTCATGCGTGGCATGTCAAGCTCACTTTATAAAAGAAATTTTCGACCGATGACGACAAGATCGGCGAGGGCGACCCGAACCGGCAGGCATCGGCTTTGGGGTGAACTGCGGCCGGTTCGTGATCCATTGTACTTTGGCCGCAGGCCGGCTCCTCAAAGTGCTTTCGGCAGGGGGCGTTTTCCCGCGTCTGCAAGGGATGCGAGCGGCCTTGATGTGCTAAATTGCGTGCCGGGATCGTCCGCAGGCAATCAGGGTCGCGGGCGATTTTTTGCGGGCGTTGTCGCCCGCCCAAGCCAACACCCCATCTCCCTCCCATTTTTCCTTCGGGAGCATCGTCTCCCGGCACGAGAACACATGCGCACACCAGGATTTTTGCGAGGACACATGCACCTTCCTCACGCCGCCGGCCTGATGCCGACGGCGCTTGCCCTAGCGCTCGTCGTCACGACGAGCGTTGCGGCGTTTCCGACATCGGCTTCCGCCGCCGAGGGGCAGCTCCCCGCGGCCGTCGCACCGGCGCGCTCGGTTGCCGCGGCCGACGACGAGAAGTCGGTCTACGAGGCGCGCTTTACGGGGCTTGCGATGGGAACGATCGTCTCCGCCAAGCTTTACGCCGCCGATGAAAAGACCGCCGCGGGGCTTGCAAACCGTTTCGAAGAGAAGGTGGCGGCCTACGAGACTCTCTTTACCGTGCGCGGCGACGGGCCTTTGAACGACGTCAACAAGAACGCGGGCGTCTGGCGCATGGTCGACTGCCGCATCGCCTCGCTCGTGGCGCAGGCCAAGGTCGTCGCGCGCGACTCGGACCGGGCCTTCGAGCCCACGATCGGGCCTTTGGTCAACGTCTGGAAGATCGGCTTCGGCGGCCACAGCCGGCCCTCCGATGCCGACATCAAGGCGGCGCTGCGCAAGGTCGACTACACGAAGATTGCCGTCGATGAAACGCCCGGGGCCTGCCGCATCCGCATCGACCCGGGCCAGAGCATCGACCTCGGGGCCATCGCCAAGGGCTGGATCGGCACGGCGCTTGCCTCCGACATGAAGGAGGCGGGCGCCACAAGCGGCATCATTGATCTCGGCGGCAACGTATCTCTTATCGGCTCGTCGCCCGCGGGCGTCGACTGGCGCATCGGCGTGCAGCGCCCGGACGCCGAGCGCAATACGGTCATGGCCGTCGTCGAGGCTTCGGGCGTTTCGGTCATCACCTCGGGCGACTATGAGCGCAAGTTCGAGTCGGGCGGCCGCACCTACGGACACATCCTGAGCCCGGTGACGGGCGAGCCTGCAACGACGGACCTTGGCAGCGTCACGATCATCGACGCCGACGGCGCGCGCGCCGACGGCTGGTGCACGGCGCTTTTTGCCGCGGGCTCGGAAAAGGCCCTTGCGCTTGCCCAGCGCGAGAAGCTTGCGGTGATCCTTGCCTCGAGCGATCTGAAGACGCTCTGGGTGAGCCGCTCGATCGCCCCAAAGGTGACAGTTTTGGATAAATCCATGAAAATTCAGGTTGTACCCTGAGAAAACCCCATCCGGACTCTGCCCGGGACTGCCGCGAGCATCCAAACCGAGCGCGCGGCAGCGGGTGCAGCTCCAAATTTTTGACAGCGGGACATTAGACACTATGACGACAGAAAATCCGCGCACCATCCGCGAGATGCTCGAGCCGGCCATCATGAAGGCGGGCGGCTGGGTGAACACCCACGCGCACGCCGACCGGGCCTTTACGCTTTCGCCCGAAATCCTCGAGATGCGCCGCACCTGCACGCTGCAGCAGAAGTGGGACGCACTTGACCGACTCAAGCGCGAGTCGACCGAAGAGGACTTCTACCGGCGCTTCTCGATGTTCTTCGAGCTTATGATCAGCCAGGGGTGCACCGCTTGTGCAACCTTCGTCGACATCGATCCGATGACCGAGGACCGCGCGATCCGTGCGGGCATCCGCGCCCGCGAGCATTACGCCGACCAGATCACGGTGAAGTTCGCCAACCAGACCTTGAAGGGCGTGATCGACCCCGAGGCCCGCAAGTGGTTTGACATCGGCGCCGAGATGGTCGACATCATCGGCGGCCTTCCGAAACGCGACGAGCGCGACTTCGGCCGCGCGGCCGAGGCGTTCGACATTCTGCTCGGCACCGGCAAGGCCCTGGGCAAGATGGTGCACGTGCACGTCGACCAGTTCAACATGTCGAGCGAATATGAAACCGAAATGCTGGCGCTCAAAGCCATCGAGCACGGCATGCAGGGGCGCGTCGTCGCCATTCACGGCATCTCGATCGGCGCACACTCCAAGATGTACCGTCAGCGCCTCTACGGCCTTCTCAAGGAAGCCGGCGTGATGATGGTCTGCTGTCCCACGGCCTGGATCGACACGGCCCGCACCGAGCGCATCGGCCCGATGCACAACTCGATGACGCCCGTCGACGAGCTCGTTCCCGCGGGCGTCACCGTGGCGCTCGGCACCGACAACGTCTGCGACGCGATGGTGCCTTGGAGCGCGGGCGACATGTGGCACGAGCTGCAGCTTCTTGCCACGGGCTGCCGCTTTGACGACTTCGAGCAGCTCGTCAACATCGCCAGCGTCAACGGACGCAAGGTGCTCGGTCTGCAATAAGTGGGAGACACAAGAAAATGACCTTCAAGCCCAGCTATACGAGCCGCATTGCCGAAGACATCATGGCCGAGCGCCTCATCCGCGCCCAGGCCGTGGAATTTCTCACCGACGCGCCGATGCGCCTGAAATCGGGCCTCATCTCGCCCGTGTACGTCGACAACCGCAAGCTCTTCTTTCATCCGGAAGCCTGGAACGACGTGATCGAGACGATGGCTAGCCGCGTCGAGGAGTACGACCTCAAGTTCGACGTCGTCGCAGGCGTCGAAGCCGCGGGCTCCATGCACGCCGCGGCGCTTGCCTACCGCCTGGGGCTGCCGGCGATCATGGTGCGCCAGACCGCCAAGACCTACGGCAACCACTCCCGCATCGAAGGCGGCGACGTCAAGGGCCTCAACGTGCTTCTCCTTGAAGACCACATCTCGACGGGCTTGAGCTGCCTTGACGCGATCCGCGCCCTGCGCGAGGAAGGCGCCGAGGTGACGCAGGTGATGTCGATTACGAACTACGCCATCCCCGAGACGATGCGCCTTTTCGAGGAGCAGTCGATTCAGACCTACGACGTGATCCGCTTTGACCGCGTCGTGAAGAAGGCCTGCGAGATGGACGTCATCAACGACGAGCAGGCAGCTCTCGTCATGGAGTGGCTCAACACGCCCTGGACGTGGGCCGCGATGCACGGCGTGGTGGCGATCGCCCGCGAAAACTAATCCCTGTTTTGAGAAAAAGGCGCACGCATGTCGACCATTCTGTTTCCGTCGCCCGTCTTCGGTCCCGTCCACAGCAGGCGTCTGGGCCGAAGCTTGGGCGTCAATCTGCTGCCGGGCGACGGCAAGGTCTGCAGCTTTGACTGCGTTTACTGCGAGTGCGGACTCAACGACGAGCATCGCCCGCAGGTAAAGCTCCCCACCCGCGAGATGGTCGCTTCCGAACTCGAAGCAAAGCTCAAGGCTCTTCTCGAGGAGGGCCGCGAGATCGACGCGATCACCTATGCGGGAAACGGCGAGCCCACCTCGCACCCGGAGTTCCTTGCCATCGTGCGCGACACGGCGGCGCTTCGCACGAAGTATTTCCCGCAGGCAAAGATCTGTCTTCTCGCGAACGCTACGCACCTTGACCGCGCCCACGTGCGCTAGTCCGTGGGGTTGATCGATCGGCCGTGCCTGAAACTCGACGCGGTCGACCGCGACTACATCGAGCGCGCCAACCGCCCCAACGCGCGCTATGTGCTCGAGGAGGTCGTGGGCTGGATGAAGAGCTTCAAGGGCCGCTGCATCATCCAGACGATGTTCATGAAGGGCGAGTTCGAGGGGCAAAGCGTCGACAACACGACCGATGCGTACGTGCTGCCGTGGGTGAAGACAGTGGCCGAGATCGCGCCCGAGGGAGTGGACATCTATACGCTTGCGCGCGATACGCCGCGCTCGGGCCTAGTGGCCGTGAGCCTTGAGGAACTTGAGCGCATCGCGGAACTTCTGCGCGAGGCGGGCGTCAAGGACGTTCACTGCTACCCCTAGCGGGGCTTTTCTGGCGCTGCCGCTTTTTGAGCGTCTGAAGCGACAATCCTAAAAGATTTCCAAAAGAATTCCAAAAGAAAATCCGAAACGATTTGCCGGAAGCACTCAATGTCGAGTTCTTCCGGCTTTTTTTGGTTTTGAAAAAGCTGCCGGCCCAATCGACAAGCATCGATCGGGCCGGCAGCAGTCGTCAGCGGCAACGGTCGGCGCTATAGACCTATAGGCCGTGCGCCTCGGGAAGGGGGCTTTCGATTCCCTTCATTCGCACGGCCTTGCCGCGGGCGATGTCTTCGAGCTGTCCGTCAAGCACGGCGGCAATCGAGCAGCGGTTGACGAACTCGCGGGCAAAGACAAGGAAGTTGAGGTAGAGCTCGCAGCCGCGCACCGAGAGCCGATCGCCCGGGATGCGGCGCAGCAGGTCGGCCTGCATGGCGTCGATGCGCTGCGCGGCGGCCGCGGCGTTTTGCATCACGTGCCGCAGGCGGATGCGGCCATCCGGGCCCGTGGCGATTTTCGGGAGGTATTGGGCCAACTCAAGGAGCTCGCGCTTTAGCTCGCCCTGATAGATGCGGTGGCGGTTGGCGACATGGTCGGTCGCGAGGTTTGCAAGCGCCTGCAGGTCGCGGCCCACTTCACGCAGGTTGCTCGACATGCGGTAGTAGCAGTAGCGCGCGTCGAAGTCGGCCTTGGTGGGGCTGAAGCTTGAATTGGCCATGCGGTAGTAGAGGCTGCGGTCGCTGCTC
>USAL01000071.1 GCA_900552545.1 uncultured Sutterella sp.
GCAGACCGCCATAGGCGGCAAAGCCCGCGTCGAGCTTGGCCTGAAGCTGATCGCGCAGCGTCGCCTGCGATTCCTGCGAGGCGGCCACCGTCACGGTAAAGGCCTTCGTCAGCGTCAGTCCCTCAATGCTGTTGCAGACGATGGACGCCGTGAGCGTCACCTGCTGGTCTGCCGCGGTGCGGGTGAGCGTCGTGGCGTAGGGCGCGTAGTACGGCGTATAGGGTGCCGAGCCGACCTTGACGATCTGGTCGTTGGCGCTCGTCCAGGTGACGGTCGCCCAGGTGTTGAAGTTGTCGTACTTGCTGTAATCGACCTGCGACGGGTCGATGCCTTCCTTGACCGGGTAGCGCGGCAGCGTCAGAGACGTGACCGGCTCGGTCGGGAGCGTGATGCGATCCAGCTCCGCCTGCAGCACGGCCTGCGCGCGCGCCAGATCCCAGGTGATGTGCACATAGACTTCTTTTTCCACGCTGGCGCCGTCCAGACTGAGGACAAACGTCGCGTAGAAATAGCTGCTGCGGCTGCTCATGCCGGCATCGAAGTAATAATGGATCGTGCCGTCGGCGTCAATGGAGGCCTTCGCGTCGCCCGCGGCGGCCTTGACCGTGACGGTCACATCGTCGTAGCCCTTGGACGCCAGCAGCGCGGCAAGGGCGTCGGCCGCGTTCGTATCCTTGCCGTAGGCCGGCTCAAACGTTTGGCCCAGCGTCTGCGCCGCCTGCGCAAGGCGCGCCTCGGCCGCAGCGGCCGCAGCCGAATAGACCGTGAGCGTATAGTCGCGCGTCTTTACCGTGCCGTCGGTGTCCGTAACCGTGGCGGTAAGCGTCACGGTCTGCACGCCGGAGGCCGGCAGCGTGACCGTGCCGTCGGCAGCCAGCACCGCTGGGGCGCTGCTGGTATAGGTGATCGTATAGCCGTCACCGCTCGTGGGCAGCGTGAGCGCATCCGCGGTGCGGATGGTGCCGTCGGCCGGCAGCGCGGCTGCTACCGCGTCAAACGCGATGCCGAAAGCATCCTTCGTCCAGACGGCATAGAGCTTGTAGATCTCGTTGTCTTCGCTGCCGTCGTCCCAGTCGCCGTCTTCAAAATTACGGCGGATGGTCGCCTGATCGGCATACTTGACCGTCGTGTCATAAGACAACTCGCTCCAGCCGGCAAACTTGTAGCCCTCGCGCTGGAACGTGCAGGCAGGCAGTTGGTAGTCCACGCCGAACGGGACGGCCACGGTGGCCATCTCGCCGGTCACGCTGCTCTTGTCGCTGTATCGAACGTTAAATTCGACCTGATACTGATAGTCTCTCCAGTGGGCATAGAGCATGATCTCGGATTCGGTGAAGACCGTGTCCTGCGTCACGCGCTCGCCGCCCTCTTGGGCGGTATACCAGCCGTCGAGCGCCTTGTTGGCCGGGTAGCTGTACTCCGACAGGTAGGGCAGATTCTTGCCGACGGCATCCTTGCGCACGGTCTTGTCCGAGATCGTGCCCTTGTAGCCGTTGCCGTTAAAATGGACGGTGATGCCCTCCTGCCAGTGCGCATAGAGCTCTTCGGGCGTGCGGTGAAACTTGCGCGAGACCTTCCAGTAGTTGTTGAGCCGCTCGTCGATTTCAGAGAGCCGATCCTCATCGAGGTCGATCCGGTCGAGATGGTGCGCGACGTCGCGCGCGGTGTCTTCAATGATCGCCGCGGCCTGCGCAAGCGCCGTTTCGTACTCAAGGCACCGCTCGTCAAAGCGCGCGGCCTGCGAGAGCGCCTGTTGGGCGCTCGTCACGAGATGCGAGGCGTTTTCGTCGCCTTCGCGCAGGTCGTTCAAGGCCGAGCGGATGCTCGAGAGGATTTCGGCGCCGTTGGAAAGAAGCTTGTGTTCTTCGCCCAGCTTCTCCCATTCGCCTTCCTGGGGATTGAGCTCTTCGTAGACCTCGTTGATCCAGCCCAGGCGCTCGGCCTCGGCCTGAAGCTTTTCCTGGTCTTCGGTCGCCTCCGTCAAAAGGTGCAGCCGGTGCTGCCAGGCAAGCCACGCGTCGCGCACCGCGATGCGCTGGGCCTTGGTGGCGCCGAATCCATCGACGAGCTGGGTCTGGTAGGCGGGCTTTAAAAGCGACTGGTGCGCGTGCTGGCCGTGGATGTCGACGAGCCGCTCGCCGATTTCGCGCATCTGGCCCACGGTGACGGGCGTGGCGTTGATCCAAGCGCGCGAGCGTCCCTTGACGTCGATCGTGCGCCGCAAGAGCACCGAGTCGCACTCTTCAAAGCCCGCGTTCTGAAGCCAGCTTCTTGCGCGCGGCACGACCATAAACTGCGCGCACACCTCGGTGCGCTGGCACCCCTCGCGGATTACGTCGGGGTCGCCGCGGGCGCCGAGCACGAACTGCAGCGCGTCGATCAGAATCGACTTGCCCGCGCCCGTTTCGCCCGTAAGGCACGTTAATCCCCGTTCGGCCTCGATCACGAGCGAGGAGACGATGACGAAGTCCTTCAGAGTGAGAAGCTCAAGCATGGCGTTTGAAGCACTGGCAAAGGGGGGAGGGAAAAGACCGCTCTCGTGGGGAAGGGGCGCCCGCCTGAGCGCGGCCGCAGCGGCGTGCGGTTGCGCCCTGGGAAGCGCGTTCGACCCGTACTAGTCTTTGACGGAGAGCGGTGCGTGGATGACGGCCGGAGCCGTCTGTTTGTTGACGGGCGTATGAATGGGGCGCTCGGCCTTCGGGAGGTAGTTCCACTTGAGCTTGCGCCGCAGCAGGTCGAAGTGGTTGTAGCCCACCGGGTGCAGCATCGTGAAGGTGTGGGGGCTTACGCGCACGCGCAGGACGTCGCCTGCGACGACGTCAAAGAGCACCTGCGCGTCAAAGCTTGCGACGGCGCTTCGGGTTTCGTTCACCTCGATGTCGATCACCGAGCGCGAGCTCAGCACGATCGGGCGGTTAGAGAGCGTGTGCGGCGCCACCGGCACCATCAGCATGTTCTTGCACTGCGGGTGCATGATGGGGCCGCCGGCGGCCATGGCGTACGCGGTCGACCCGGTGGCGGTGCTGACGATCACGCCGTCGGCGTGCTGCACGGCCATCTGCAGGCCGTCGACGTAGACCGTGTACTCGACCATGCCGAGCGCGCGGCCGTGGCTGATGCCGATGTCGTTGACGCTTTGCTCCTGAAAGAGCTTCTCGCCGTGGCGAAACACTTCGCCCATGAGCATGCTGCGCTTGTCGACGACGTAGTGCCCCGAGAGCATGCTCGGCACGAGCCGGTGCATGTCCTCGATCACGATGTCGGTAATAAAGCCCAGGCGACCGGCATTGATGCCGATGACGGGAATGCCGTAGGGGGCCACCATGCGCGCGGCACCGAGCATCGTGCCGTCGCCGCCGATGGCGATGGCCGCCTCGCACGAGTGCGCGAGCTCGCTCACCGGTCCCGATGCGTAGCGCTCGGGATGCGGCATGTGGCGGATGGCGTTTTCATCAAGGTGCGGCGTGCAGCCTGCGCGCTCGATGATCTTGATGAGTTCCTGCACGTAGCAGGCGATGTTGCCGTCGGGCTTGGCGATGACGGCAACGTGTTCAAAGCTTTGCATAGGAAGGTGTGTCCGGGTGCGGCCTTGTCCGGTGCAGAGGAGAACTGCGAGCGGCCGTGCCGCGGGAGACTCGTGCGGCTTGAAAAAGGCGTCGGCCAATGAACCTTGAGCTTTTTGCCGTGCGTATTTTCAACCGAGTCCCGGGAATTTTTCCGAAGTCTAACAAAACCAAGTGGGCGGTATTGAAGCTGAAGCTGCATCAGGCAGGAATGCGTACTTTGCCGGCGCAGCCGGTCAAGGGCGCCTCGGCCCGTCCGTCGACTGCTTTTCTTGTGACGGATTCCTGACGAGAAACGCCACAGGAGCCTTCCGCCTTCGGATTAAGAAGGTTCGATGGTGTACGATGTTCGGGCGTGTTTTTCGGCGCCGGAGCGGCTTCATCGCGCGCCAATACCAAACATCACTTACGTATTCCTTGCAACGTCATTGGAGTCGAACATGCTCTGGGGGGCAGCCATCGGCGACATCGTCGGGTCGCGTTTTGAGTTTGACAACTACAAGGCGAAGGACTTCGTGCTTTTCGGCGAGGACTGCACCTTTACCGACGATACGGTGCTTACGGCGGCGGTGGCCGATGCACTCATCATCTGCCGCGACGATCCTGGGCGGGACCTGGCTGCGGAAACGGTCGAGGCGCTCCGGCGCTGGACGGAGGACTTTCCTGGACGCGACTACGGAGAGATGTATCTGCGCTGGGTGCAGAGCGATTCAAACGCGCCTTACGGCAGCTTCGGCAACGGTGCGGCCATGCGCGTCAGTCCCTGCGGCTGGGCTGCCGCGTCGCTTGAAGAGGCTGAGGAGCTTGCCAGAACCGTCACGGCGGTCACCCACAGCCACCCGCAGGCCGTGCACGGGGCGCAGGCTGTCGCCGGCGCCGTGTACCTTGCCCGCACAGGGGCTTCGCGCGAGAAAATCCGCGCCTACATCGAGGGAAACTTCTATTGCCTTGACTTTACGCTCGACGCCATCCGACCCTACTATACGTTCAGCGCGAGCACGCAGAACACGGTGCCGCAGGCGCTTGAAGCCTTTCTTGAGAGCACGGATTTCGACGACGCCGTCCGCGGCGCCGTCTCCATCGGCGGGGATTCGGATACGATCGCGGCAATCGCGGGGTCGGTTGCCGAAGCCTTCTATCCCGTGCCGCAGGAGGATCTTGAGATCGTGCGCACGATTCTTGATCCGGCGATCATCTCGGTCTTCGAGCGCTTTGATGCGACCTTCGGCGCAGCTTCAGGCGTCGCAAAGAGCTCGTAGGAAGACCGATCGCGCAGGGCGGCAGCCCTCTGCATCAAGAGACAAAAAACCCGCGTGAGCATCAACGTCCACGCGGGTTCTGCATTTCCGGACCTGCGGCGGGCGGAGCCTGCCGCGGATCCGGGGCTGACAAAGTCAACGACTAGTCGTCCATCTTGGGCGACTCGACGCCGAGAGCCTTGTGCAGCTTCGGGCTCGTCGTCGTGTACTGCAGGAAGACCTTCTTTTCCGGGAACACGTAGTGGCTTGCGGCGAAGGCGGCAAGCGCGCACTCGTGAAAGCCCGAGAGAATGAGCTTCTTCTTGCCGGGATAGGTGTTGATGTCGCCCACGGCGAAGATGCCCGGAATCGACGTCTCGAACTTCTCGGTGTCGACCACGATCTGCTTCTTGTCGAGCTCAAGGCCCCACTCGGCGATCGGGCCGATCTTGGGCTGCAGGCCGAAGAAGACGAGCAGATGGTCAAGCGGCATGCGGCGCACGACGCCGTCGCCGCCCGTGACGCGGATTTCGGTGAGCTTGCCGTCGGCTTCTTCAAAGCCCGTCACCTGGCCCACTTCAAACTGCATCTCCCAGTTTTCGCACAGCTCGCGCATGCGCGCGACCGATGCGGAGGCCGCACGGAACCCGTCGCGGCGGTGCAGCAGCACCACGCTTTCGGCCTTGCCCACGAGGTTGAGCGTCCAGTCAAGCGCCGAGTCGCCGCCGCCGCAGATCACGATGTTCTTGCCGGTGAACATCTCGGGATCGCGCACGCGGTAGTGAAGCTGCGTGCCCTCGAACTTCTCGATGCCGGGAACGCGCAGCGGGCGCGCCTGGAACGAGCCCACGCCCGCTGCGATGATGACGACCTTGCAGAGGAACTTCGTGCCCTTGTCGGTGGCGACGTCAAAGCGGCCGTCCTCGCGCTTTTGAACCGTCGTCACCTCTTCGCCCAGGTGAAACACCGGGTGGAAGGGGTGGTTCTGCTTGAGTAGGTTCTCGGTGAGCTCGTAGGAGCTGTAGACCGGAACGGCGGGAATGTCGTAGATCGGCTTGGTCGGATAGAGCTCCATGCACTGGCCGCCGACCGTCTTCAGGGAGTCGACGACATGCGCCTTGATTTCGAGCAGTCCGAGTTCAAAGACCTGGAACAGACCGACAGGGCCGGCGCCGACGATGACGGCATCGGTTTCAATGACCTCGTCGGTGGGTTCGGCAATGGTCATATAGTCTTCAATAGCCATGATGAAAACAAAAGCAAAAAATGCGAAAGCGGTTGAAGAAAGGTCCGGAAGTGAGGGCTCGCGCAAAGGAGTGGATGGCGGCGACCCCGGCCGAAGAACCTACGCACAAACCGTCCGTGCACGCGTGCGGCACAGACGGTTCAGGGCTCTTGCGCGCCCGATCCGGACCAAAGTGTGGATCAACAATCAAGGTGGCCTGTGGGCGTGCGCAGACATGAATGGCGCAGATCGCCGAAGGCCGGTCAGGGCGTATTTTGACACACTTCACCCAAAAAGCGCGGGTGAAGCCCGTTGCCTGAATCGGCTCCCCAGGGCGCCGTGTCTCCTACTTGTCCTTATCGAGCGCCGAGACGCGCTCGCGCAGCTCGCGAAGCTTGGCGTCGATCTCGCTCATGGCGTAGAAGTCGGCGTCGTTGGCCTTCTGCGCGAGGTCAAATTGATAAAGGGCCGCGCGCGGGTTGTTCATGAGCTCGTACATGTAGCCCGTCGCTGAGAAACTTAACGACTTCTGCCCGAGCGCCTCGTAGCTGCGCGCGAGATAGGCGTAGTAGTCGGGGTCGCTGCGCGTGATCGCCTTTTGGTTTCGCACGAACTTCACGACCGCCGCATCGTCGCCCGCCTGATGCAAAAGTTCGGCGTAGTTCGTTGCGGCTAGCCCCGAGTAAGGGTACTTCTGCGCCGTGCTGCGGGCTAGTTCCAGCGCCTTTTTCTTCTCCGGCGCGGTCTTGGCGTTGGCAAAGACGAGTTCGCTTGCCAACTTGTCGATTACGACGTCGGAGACGCCCGCGAGGTTCTTGGCAAGCTCGACTTCGGAGAGGGCGTCCTTCAAGCGGTTCATCTTCTGGTAGGCCACGGCCTTGCCGTAGTGAATTGCCGCCTCGCGCTCGCGATCGGGCTTTTCCTTGAGCGCCTGATCAAAGCTTTTGACGGCCTTCGACCACCCGTCGAAATTCGTTTCCTGCAGCACGCGCATGCGCGACTGGATGAGCTTGAAGTCGAGGCTGTCGTCGTACTTCACCTTGGGAAGCGTCCGCGTGCGGTTTTGCATGTCGCTGATGCGCTCGCCCGTAAGGGGGTGCGTCGAGAGATACGCGGTGCTTGCCGTTTCGTACCAGCGGTTGTTCTTCTGAAGCCGCCCGAAGAAGTCCTCCATCCCGTGCGGATCAAAGCCCGCCTTCTCAAGGCTCACGAGGCCCACGCGGTCGGCCTCGCGTTCGGCGTCGCGCGAGTAGCCAAGCTGCTTTTGAATCATCGCGGCCTGCGTGCCCATCACGATGCCCATGGCAGCGTCGCCCCCGGAGCTGCCGCCCGCGCGGGCGGCGAGAAGCGCAAGAAGAATCGACCCCAGGGTCATCGCGAGCGACCCTTCGCCCTGCTGGAGCATGCGCGCGATGTGGCGCTGCGTGACGTGGCCGATTTCGTGGCCGATGACGCCCGCAAGCTCGCTTTCGGTCTGCGCGGCGACGATGAGGCCCGAGTGCACGGCCACAAAGCCTCCGGGCAGCGCAAAGGCGTTGAGCGTCTTGTTGCGGATCGGGAAAAAGAAGAAGTCGTAGGGCGAGGGGTCGCCTGCGGCCACGAGCCGATAGCCCAGACGGTTCAGATAGTCCGTCGTCTCGGGGTCGGACATGAAGGAGGCGTCGCCGCGCACGCGGCGCATGAGCTGCTCGCCCAACTGCCGCTCGTCCATCGTGGTGAGGTCGGCGCCCGCGACCGTGCCGAGGCTCGGCAGGTTGTACTGCCCGACGCCCGTGCCGGCGGCAAACGCGGCGGGAGCAGGGGTGAGGCCGACGGCAAGGCCGACGGCAAGCGCAATCAGGCGTTGGTACATGCGTTGAATACGGGCGGTGCGGACGGTGGCAAAACGAAATCCGAAAAAGCAGCCGTGGGGCAAAACGAAGCCGCAGGGAAGCCGCAGAAAGCCGCGGCAGGCGTTCCGGTTGAGGAAGCCTGGGGTGCTTTCTCGCTATCATACCGAGCTCGACAGCCGCGCAATGTGGCAAAAGTCGCAAAAAGGTAAACGGATATGTTGCGCTCTTTCCTTTGCGGGACCGGCGCATCGATTGAGGCAGTTTTATGACACAGGCAAACGAGCTCACGCATTTTGATGCACAGGGTAACGCCCATATGGTCGACGTCGGCGCCAAGAGCGAGACGCACCGCACGGCGGTTGCGCAGGGGCGCATCCGCATGAAGCCCGAAACCTTTGCGCTCATTGCCGAGGGCCGCGCCAAGAAGGGCGACGTGATCGGCGTGGCGCGCGTGGCGGCGATCATGGCTAGCAAGAAGACTTCCGAACTGATTCCGCTGTGCCACCCGATTGCGTTGACGCACGTGGCCGTGGACTTTGAGCTCGATGAGGCCGCTCACGCCGTCATCTGCCGCGCAACGTGCGAAACGCGCGGCCAGACGGGGGTCGAGATGGAGGCGCTTACCGCCGTTCAGGTCGGGCTTCTCACGGTCTACGACATGTGCAAGGCCGTCGACCGCTTCATGGTGATGGAAGACGTGCGGCTTCTCGAAAAGATGGGCGGCAAGTCCGGCCACTGGGTGGCTGCCGACCTTGCAAAGAGCCGCGCTGAAGAAAACAGCGGGAACCCCGTATGAGTTTTGAAAAAGCAAAGGCGGCCCTTGAATCTCAGGGATTGGCCGAGCGCATCCGTGTCCTTACCGAGAGCTCGGCCACGGTTGAGCTTGCGGCCGCGGCGCTGGGCGTTGAAGCCGCACGCATTGCCAAGACCCTTGCCTTCAAAACGAAGGAGGGCGGCGCCTTTCTCGTTGTTGCCGCTGGCGACGCGCGCATCGACGGCGGCAAGTTCAAGAAGGCCTTCGGCGTCAAGCCCAAGATGCTTTCCTTTGACGAGGTTGAGCCCTTGACC
>USAL01000072.1 GCA_900552545.1 uncultured Sutterella sp.
CGAGCGCTTGCCGCAAACCTCGCGGTACTGCGCGCCTTCAAGGACGCAGGCATCCGTCCCTGGCACGACATCATCATTGCCGCCACCGTCTGCGAGGAGGGCCTGGGCGGCATGCGCGGCATGAAGTGGCTTTTGGAAGACCTCGAAAAGGAAACGCAGCTTCTTGCGGCCATTTCGATTGACGGCGCCACGAGCAGCATCTACTACGCCAACGCGACCGGCATGACCGACTGGTCTGTCACCTTCGAGGGCCCCGGCGGCCATGCCTGGACCGCAAGCGGGATGCCGAGCGCCATTCACGCGGCCTGCCGGGCGGCTGCGGCCATTGCTGACATGAAGCTTCCCGCCGGCCCCAAGACGATTGCCACCGTGAGCCTCATCGAAGGCGGGCAGGCGATTCACGGGATCGCGCAGAAGTGCACGATCAAGATGAACGTGCGCTCCAACAGCGAAGGGTTTCTTGAGGAGGTCAACCGCCGCATCATTGCCCATTGCGAGGCGGCGGCCGACGCGGAAAACGCCGCCAAGGCAACGCCCGGTCTCATCAAGGTGCGCGCCGAAAAGATCCTCGACGTCCCCGCCGGAAGCCAACCAAGGGAGAGCCGCATCATTGCCGCCACGGAAGCCGTCACGCGCGCCGTGGGCGTGGAGCCGCAGATGCTTCCGGGCGGCTGCACCAACACCAACATGGCCATCGCCCGCGGGATCCCTGCGGTGTGCCTCGGCCGCGGCGGTCGCGAGTTCGGCTGCCATACGCTGAAGGAATGGTTTGATCCGGCAGGCGTCGAGAAATGCGAGCAGAAGTCGATTCTCTTTCTGCTGATGCTCGCAGGCCTTGAAGACCGCATCAAGCCGCTGGGCGAGACGCTTCTTTAAGCCCTTAGTCCTTCGGCTCCTTTCATTTCGTTGAGGCGCAAAAAAGCCCGCGTGCTTGTTACGGCTCGCGGGCTTTTTTCGCGCTTGGGAACTGTCCCCGTGGGTTTGAGCCCATGGGGGCGGTCACTGCGCCTTAGTGCTGCTCGAGGTACTTCGGATCCGTGTGGACCTGCTCAAGCGGTTCTTCCTTGATGTCGGGAAGCTGCGGACGCGGACGGCCCGGCTGCTTCACGGCTTCGTAGGTCACGGGCTCACAGAGCGAGGCATCCGTGTCGACCTGGGTGAGGCCTGCCTTTTCAAGGTTTTCGGCAAGACCCACGGCGATGTCGGGCACCGGGTTGGCGCGGGCGGCTTCCTCGGCGGCCTTGGCGGCAGCTTCGGCTTCAGCCGTAGCAGCCTGTTCGGCCAAGAGCTCGGGCGTTTTCACGGTCTCGATCTGCACAAGCGGCGTCTCGCTTTCCATGGCGCTCGCCTCAGGCGCAACGCGCTCGCGGCGGGGCTTGGCAGCCTCGGCGGCAACAGCCTCGGCCTGTGCGGCTGCAGCAGCAGCGGCGGCTGCAGCAACAGCAACAGCTTCGGAGCTCGTCTCGATCTGCGTGAGAACCTCACGGGGCTCTTCGACGACGGTCGCCTGTGCGGCTTCGGCAGCCACTTCGGCGGTCGTTTCAGCAACAGCTTCGGTCTTCACTTCGGCAACGGCCTCGGCAGCAACCTCGGTCTTCACCTTGGCAGCGGGCTCAACGGCTGCGGCTTCTTCCTTCACCTCAGCAGCCGGTTTCTCGGCCTGCGCCTTGGATTCAGAGTCCTGAGCGCCTTCGACCGGAGCGTTTGCCGCAGTCACGGTCGTCGTTTCCGACACGCGCGTCGAGCGACGACGGCGGCGCGGACGACGGCGGCGGCTGTCGCTTTCGATCACGGGCTCGGCGTCGTTTTCAGGCGCGTCCGAGAACTGCGCGGCATCGTCGGCCGCTTCAGTGGCGGCAGGCTCGACGGCCTGGGGCTTTTCCTCGGCTTCGGGCTTGACGGCAGGAGCTGCGGGTTCAGCACCTTCACCGGCAGCGGTTTCAGCGGCGGCCTCGGCTTCCGTCTTCGCGGGCTTTTCAGCACGCGGCTTGCGGCTGCGGCGCTCACCACGAGCGCGCGGAGCATTGCCGCTACCGTTGTCTTCGGCGGCTTCAGGCGCCTGCGCGGCGGCGGTTTCTTCCGTCTCGGCCTTTACGGCAGGAGCGGCAGTCTCAACAGCTTCAGCGGGCGTCGTTTCCTGCGTCGAAACAGTGGTTTCGGCAGCAGCTTCGTCGGCCGGAGCATCCTCGCGGCGCGGACGACGGCTGCGGCGCTGGCGGCGTTCTTCCGTGCGGGCTTCCTGCGCTTCAGCGGCAGCGGGCGCTGCGGCCTTGGCAGCCTTCACCTCGGTCGTTTCCTCGACCTGAGCGGCAAGCTGCTTGTCTTCAACCTTTTCGCGCTGATCGCGGTTGGGACGGCCGCGGCGCTCGGCACGTTCCGGACGTTCGGCACGGTCACCGCGCTCACCACGCTCGGCACGTTCGCCTCGCGGCGTACGGCGCTTGTCGCCGGCACCGCGTTCGGCGCGCGCTTCATCGCGCGAACGGCCGCGGCCCTTGCCGCGACGATCGCCGCGAACGGGCTTCTTCTCGGCGTCTTCCTTCTTTTCCGGAGCGGCGGCGGGCTTCTTTTCCGCTTCCGAGCCGCCCAGACCGAAGAAGGAGAGGATCTTCGTGAAGAACCCTTCCGACTTCGGCGCCGGCGCTTCGGCCGCACGCTTCTTGTCGGCGCCTTCGGCGATCTTGGGCGCGCGAGGCGTGTGCGCAGGCGCAACGTCCTGCGGCAGGATGCTCTTGATCACCGGCACCTGCTTCGGGCGCTGGCGCTTGGCCTCGTCGGTGGCGGACTCGAGCGCTTACGGGTCGTCGGCCACGGGCGAGAGATCCTCGGCGCGCTTGTAGCTTGCGAGGTCGTCGTCGAGGCGTTCGTCGTCGGCGCGCAGGCGTTCGATGTGATAGTGCGGGGTCTCAAGCGACGTGTTGGGGATCAGCACGATCGAAACCTTGTAGCGGCTTTCGATCTTGGAGACTTCCTGACGCTTTTCGTTGAGGATGTAGGTCGCAACATCAACGGGCACTTGAGCGTGCAGCGCACCTGTGCCTTCCTTGGAGGCCTCCTCCTGCAGAATGCGCAGCACCTGCAGGGCGCTGCTTTCGGTGTCGCGGATGACGCCGACGCCGTTGCAGCGCGGGCAGGTGATGTGGCTGCCTTCGGAAAGCGACGGACGCAGTCTCTGGCGCGAAAGTTCCATCAGACCAAAGCGGCTGATCTTTCCGACCTGCACGCGGGCGCGGTCGGGGCGGATAGCTTCCTTCAAGCGCTGCTCGATCTGCGACTGGTTCTTGCGCTCGCTCATGTCGATGAAGTCGATCACGATGCGGCCGCCCAAGTCGCGCAGGCGCATCTGGCGCGCCACTTCGTCGGCCGCTTCAAGGTTCGTGCGCAGGGCCGTTTCCTCGATGTCGGCGCCGCGCGTGGCGCGAGCCGAGTTCACGTCCACGGCAACGAGCGCTTCGGTGTGGTCGATCACGATCGCGCCGCCCGAGGGCAGGGGAACCGTACGCGAGTAGGCGGTCTCGATCTGGTGCTCGATCTGAAAGCGCGAAAAGAGCGGCGTTTCGTCGCGGTAGCGCTTCACGCGCGGCACCATGTCGGGCATCACGTGCGCCATGAATTGGCGGGCCTGATCGTAGATGTCGTCGGTATCAACGAGGATTTCACCGATGTCGGGCTGGAAGTAGTCGCGGATGGCGCGAATGACGAGATTGCTTTCCTCAACAATCAGGAAAGGCGCCGGATTGGCGCGCTTCAAGGGCTTGCCGTCGCGCACCGACTCGGTCGTGTAGTGTCGAACCGTGCGGCCCTTGTCGTTGACGGTGTACTCGTACTGGGGAGTAGCGGCTTCGCTGATGGCGCTCCAGAGCTTGAGAAGGTAGTTGAGGTCCCACTGGAGCTCTTCAACCGAGCGGCCGATGCCCGCTGTGCGGGCGATCGTGCTCATGCCTGCGGGGAGGTCGAGCTTATCCATCGCTTCGCGCAGTTCCTGACGCTCTTCACCCTCGATGCGGCGCGAGACGCCGCCTCCGCGCGGGTTGTTGGGCATCAGAACGAGATAACGGCCGGCGAGGCTGATGAAGGTCGTCAACGCCGCACCCTTGTTGCCGCGTTCTTCCTTTTCGACCTGAACGATGAGCTCCTGCCCTTCGGTGAGCGCTTCGCGGATCGTGGCCGTACGAACGTCGACGCCTTCCTTGAAGTAGCTGCGCGAGACTTCCTTGAAGGGGAGAAAACCGTGGCGCTCCTCGCCGTAGTCGATGAAGCAGGCTTCGAGCGAGGGTTCGATGCGGGTGATGATGCCCTTGTAGATGTTGGACTTGCGCTGTTCGCGGCCGCTCGTCTCGATGTCGATGTCGACGAGCTTCTGACCGTCAACGATGCCCACGCGGGTTTCCTCGGCGTGGGTGGCGTTAATTAGCATGCGTTTCAATTTGGCACTCCTGACTCGGCCGCCACTGACGCGGGCGGCCGTCTGAACGTGCCGGAAGCAAACCCTTCGGACGCAGGCCTCTTTTTCAGGGAAGATGCGGACAATCAGATGATTGATGCGCGCAACGGTACCGGGGCTTTGGATAAGCCTCGGAATCGCGGGCGGCATCCGGTACGGGCGGCAGCAGCCGCTCCGTCACCGGCATCCGGGCGGGAGCGAAAGCGCAATATCCACTTCAGATTGTGTCGGTCGGGCCGGTCAAACGGCACGACGCCGTGAGGAGAGCACAGAACATCGCGAAGCCGCGCAACTGGGCGGCCGCGGAATTCAGACTGGCGCTCGCAGAGCCCCGGTCTGACAGCTCGATCCTCCACAAGACTGAGGAGCTTTCGATTGAGCACGCGGATGGTGCACGCACGCGCAACCGCACCCCGTGTCAGGCCGATGATTCCGGCCACGAGGTGCAGCGTGAACGTCATGAAGACGGCGTCGTGCGGCAGCATAAGGATCCGATACTTCTCAAAGAAGAGGCCGACGGGGGTTGATGCCGCCGGCAGAGCACCGCCCGGACTTCCTTTTCGTGAGGTCCGTGACGGCGACTGTGCCCGCCGTTTGAGCGCGGCCGCGCAAGGCTGGATGCCGATCCAAGCACTGCAGAGCACGCTGTACCGAAGACACCCTTGTGCTTCGAGGTGCATCAATGACTTGGCCGGGGCGGCATTTCCTGCGGACGCTGCGCTCAGGCGGGCGTTGATGAAACTTTTTTCTGCGGATCGGCGACGACGGACTTCCCGCAACGACGTACGGCAGTATCCGGTTGCTGACCCTTTTTGACGGTGCCGGCCGCTGTCCGCGGAACTCTGCGGGAACATTCAATGCGCGGCGCCTCCCGATATGACGGATTTCTTTCGAATTCCGCCTCGGTGAATCCGGGCAGACAGGGTGCCTCGGGGACAAACTCACCCCGCTGCACCCGGCTGATGCGGACACGCAAGTATATAGCCTCAAGCGCAGGCACGTCTACGACATTTGTCGGCCGGCCCGGGGCTTCTTCGGTCGTTTTTTGGCTTTTCTTTAGCCTTTTCCTGCAGGCTACTTGCGGTAGCGGCGGCCCGAGCCCACGAGCACGCCTTCGATTTGAAAGTCGTCGTACTCGCTCGGGTGGATCACGGGGTAGGTCCCAGCCTGGTTTTCCGGATGCAGCTCCGGCACGCCGTCGACGATGCGAAGGCGCTTCAAGGTGAAGTCCCCGTGCAGGTACGCGAGCACGATGTCGCCGCTTCGGGGCTCCACCGAGCGGTCGATGATGAGAATGTCGCCTTCGCGGATACCGGCGTCGATCATCGAGTCGCCCTGCGCCTCGACGATGTAGGTCGCGTCCTGATGCCGCACGAAGTAGTCGTTGAGCGAAAGCTCCTGCGCGGCGTAGTCAAGCGCGGGCGACGGAAAGCCGCAGACGGCGAGCATGTCGACGAACTTCACCGGCGGGTCGCCTGCGGCGGGCTTTAGGACCGCAAGGCGGCTCGCGGCGTCCGCCTTGTTGGAGGCTTCGTGCAGGCTGATCGCATTTTCGATCAAGGGACGCAGGAAATCGGCGCCGCCCAATCGATGGGCGGCCTCGGCTGTTTCTTCGGTGACGCGCACCTGCAGGTTGATGCGGTAGGGGACGGGGCCCTTCGGCGGCCGTCCGGGACCGCGGGAGGGTGCGTTGGGGGCGCGGGGCGCCTGCGGACGGCGGGCCTGGCGGGCGGGCTGCGTGTCCTTGACGTTCTCGGCAGCCTCTGCGGAGGACTGCTGCAAGGCTTCGTCTGCGGTTTCCTTCAGGTTTTCCGGTTCTTGCGTCGTCATGGTGAGGATCTTTTAAAGAGAGCTTGACAAAACGAATTGTATGCAGAAAATTGCAGTATGCAAAATTATTTCGTATATCAAATGCGTGTCCGGAGCTGAAGATGCCGCAGACGGTCTTCGTGCATATCGACGGCAATTCCTTTTACTGCAACTGCGAGCGGCTTTTCAGGCCGCAGCTTCGAAACAAGCCCGTCGTGGTGCTCTCAAACAACGACGGCTGCATCGTGGCGCTCACAAGCGAAGCCAAGGCGGTCGGCCTCAAGCGCGGCATGCCCTACTTCAAGGTAAGTGACCTCATCAAGGCGCGCGGCGTGGCGGTGTGCTCTTCCAACTACGAGCTCTATCAGTCGATCTCGGGCCGCATGCAGCGCACGATCGCCTCGATGCTCCCGGTGCTTGAGTCCTATTCGATCGACGAGATCTTTGGCGACATCACCGGCCTGGGGGAGGGCGAGCCCTCCGCGCAGACCGCGCTGGTGCAGGCGATCCGCGCGCGCGTGCTCAAGTGGGTGGGGATTCCGACCTGCGCGGGCATAGCGCCCACGAAGACCCTGGCCAAGCTCTGCGACCACTACGCCAAGAAGTATCCGGCCTTCGGCGGCACGGTCAATTGGCTTGAGCTTACCGACGCGTGCCGCGAGCGGGCGCTTGCCAAGACCGCCGCAAAGGACGTCTGGGGCGTGGGCTCGCGCACGGCGCAAAAGCTTGAGGCGATGGGGGTGCACACGGCCTTGGAACTTGCCCGGATGAACGCGCATCTCGTGCTGCGGCGCTTCGGCGTGGTGCTCGCGCGCACGCACTGTGAGCTCAACGGCGTCTCCTGCCTGCCGCTAGAGCCCAACGCCGCGGCGCGCCAGCAGATCGTGCGCACGCGCAGCTTCGGGACGGCGTCCTCGGACATCAATGCCGTTATTTCCGCCGTCTCGGCGCACATGATCGATGCGGTGCGCGCCCTGCGCAGGCAGAAAAGCGCCGCACGCACGGTGGGCGTGCTCTTTCATACGGACCCCTTCAAGGAGGATGCTCCGGCCTACGGCGTCTTTGAAAGCGTGCCGCTCGAACACGCCTGCGCCGATCTCGTGACGTTCACGCAGGCGGCGATCGCTCTGGTGCGGCGGTTTTTCCGCGCGGGGTTTCTCTACAAGAAGGCGGGCGTCTTTTTAACCGACCTCACGCCCTTTGAGGGCGCGCTCGTGCCCGAGACGCTCTTTGACGGTGAGGCCCTGGCGGTTTTGGAGCGACGCGAGCGCATGCAGGAGTCGATGGACGAAATCGCCCGGCGCTTCGGCAGCACGGCGCTCACGACCGCGTCGGCGCATTTGACGCAGGACTGGCGCATGCGGCGCGACCTGCTGAGTCCGTGCCCCACCACCAACTGGAACGACATTCTCAAGGTGAGCTGAAGAAGACCCGAGAAGGAAGGGAAGGAAAGGGCGAGGGGAGGGGCGCGGAGGGTGCGCAAAAATCCGGGCGATGTCCGTGGGCTCAGGTGGTGCGCCCGCGGGCGACGATTCCGTAAAATATTCAATTCCGACGGCTCTGCGATGAAACCGACTTTCATGCGGCATTGCAGCGGCCTTTTGATTTTTGCCAACCACTTCTTTTCCCATGTCCGAGAACCGTTCCGAGACCGCCGCGGCCTCTTCGTTTGAAGCGCCGCTGCACCTGCAGCCGGGTGCGGCGCTTGCTTCCTCGCGCGTGAACTACGTGGCCATCGATGCCGCAAGCGACGGGCAGCGCCTTGACAACTTCCTGCTGCGGATTCTGAAGGGCGTCCCCAAGAGCCACATCTACCGCATCGTGCGTGCGGGCGAGGTGCGCATCAACAAAAAGCGCGTGGACGTCGACTCGCGCGTTGCCGAAGGCGACGTGGTGCGTCTGCCGCCGGTGCGTGTGTCGCAAAAGCCGCTTGAAAAGCCGACGGCGCCGGCCGTGACCGAAGAGGAGCTTCCGGTTCTCTTTGAAGACCGCGACCTCCTCATCGTCAACAAGCCCGCGGGTCTTGCCTGCCACGGGGGCTCGGGCATCAAGTTTGGTCTCATCGAGCGGCTTCGCGCGCAGCGCCCCCAGGCGCCCTTTCTTGAGCTTGCGCACCGCCTGGATCGCGACACCTCGGGCGTTCTCATCATCTGCAAGACCCGCAAGGCGCTCGTGCGCATTCACGAAATGCAGCGCGAAAGCCGTGTGATCAAGCACTACCGGCTTCTTGTGCGCGGCGACTGGGTGAACGAACGCCAGCACGTGCGGCTGCCGCTAGCGAAGTACACGCTCGCAAGCGGCGAGCGCCGCGTGCGCGTCGACCCCGAGCACGGGTTGAAGGCTCACACGATTTTTACCGTCTTGAAGCGCTTTGGCGAGGTGACCTATCTTGATGCCGAGCTCAAGACCGGGCGCACGCATCAGATCCGCGTGCATGCGGCCGAAACGGGCTTTGCGCTCGTGGGCGACGAGAAGTACGGCGACTACGGCTTTAACGACGCGGTCAAAAAGGGCCTGTTGGGCGTGCGCTTCTCGCGCATGTTCCTACACGCCTACCGGCTTGACTTCACGCACACCGTGACG
>USAL01000073.1 GCA_900552545.1 uncultured Sutterella sp.
AACGCCAACTCGTGCGATCAGCGCATGGTGAACCACGGCAAGGTGCTTGCCAAGGGCATCGAAGTGCTCTTTCAGAGCGCGCGCCTGGCGGGCTTTTCATTGACGGGCGGGTACACGCTCACCGACAGCGAAATCAAGGCGGGCGTCGATGCGGGCAAGCGCCCCAACGAACTGCCCCGCCACAGCCTGCAGCTGCGGCTTGACTATCAAAAGGGCGACTTCAACGCCTACGTCAAAAGCAGCTCGAAGTTCGACATGGTCTCCAACAACGCCAAGTCGGGGCCGGGCGAGGGCGTGAAGTACAAGAACTACACGCTGGTCGACGTGGGCGCAAGCTGGCGCATCAACAAGCACCACAAGCTTGCGCTTGCGGTCAACAACGTGCTTGACAAGGACACCGTGCTCTGGGTTGAGAAGGAGGGCGGCTCGGGCGTTGCCAACGCCTACCGGCAGTACCTGGACGGCCGCAACCTGTGGCTTTCCTACACCTACGACTTCTAACGCCTCCAACGCCTTTATCGCCTCTATTGCCTTTTAAGGGAGACAACACGCCATGGAATTTTTAAAGGAAATCGTCGACTACGTCGTCTTTGCCGTGCTGGGCCTCATGGGATTCATCACCGTGTGGCTCACGATCGAGCGGCTTCTTTTCATGAGGAGCCTTGACAGCACGCGCTACGCCACGCGAGAAGACTATGAGGAGGCGCTCACCAACAACCTCACGACGCTTTACGTGATCTATTCCAACGCGCCCTATGTCGGGCTTCTCGGCACGGTCGTGGGCATCATGATCACCTTCTACGACATGGGCGCTTCGGGCGCGATCAACGCCTCGGACATCATGACGGGACTGTCGCTTGCGCTCAAGGCGACCGCGCTGGGGCTGGCGGTGGCCATCCCGACGCTCATCGTCTACAACGGCCTGCAGCGGCGCATCAACGTGCTCGCAGCGCGATACAAGGGACCCGCGTCCCGCTATGAGGAGTCCGCGGCATGATCAGCCTGCCCAAGAAGGAGCCCCTGAACCTCGTGCCCTTCATCGACATCATGCTGGTGCTTCTGGCGATGGTGCTCTCGATTTCGACCTTCATCGCCCGAGGCGAGATTGCCGTGGCGCTGCCGCAGTCGGAAGCTTCGCACCCGGCCGCGGACGCCGGGCGCTCGCACACGATCAATGTCGACGGCAGCGGCACGGTCTATCTTGACGATCAGCCGACCGAGACGGCGGCGCTTGCGGCCTTTGTCGAAAACGTGCCGCGCAACGAGCGCATCGTGCTTCGCATCGACAAGAGCGCGCGGTTTGAGCACTTCATCGGCGTGGTTGATCTGTTGAAGAAATACCGCCACGAAAACTTCACCATCGCAACGGAAAGAATCCATGGCAGGTGACGCAGGAAAAATGAATGCCGCGGGCGCTGCGCTTCTTGCGGGCGAACACGGCCGCCGCATGCGCGTGTCGCTCTTTCTCGCCATCGGGCTCTATCTCCCCTTGCTCGGTGCGGCGCTCTGGCGCATCCCGCCGGTTGCCTTTACGAGCGCAGGCGACTCCTCGACGATGTCGATTGCGTTTGCGCAGATCGCTTCGGCAACAGGCGGCGGACAAGCCGCTCTACAGGCGCTTCAGCATGCCCGCGAAGAAACGCCGGTCGAAACGGCTGCGGAGCCGGTTTCAGAGGCAAAGTCGGTTCCCGAACCCGTCGCCGAGCCCGCGCCTGTGGTCAAGGCGGCCGACAAGATGACCGACATGGCGCCCGCTCCTCGCAGCGCCGTGCCGACAAAGCCGCCGGTCAAGACCGTGAGCAAGTCGATCAACAAAGCTCCGACGAAAGCGCCCGACAAAGCACCGGATTCCCCGGCAAAGGCAGTCGCCGCACCCGAATCCAAACAGAAATCCCCGCCCGGACATGTGGTCTCGGGGACTGCAGCCGCGGAAGCGGCGCCAGCGCCCGCAAGTGCAGGCGAATCAGGCGTTGCCACGCTGGTGGCGGGCGAGACGAACGACCCGTTTCTTGCCCTGGTGCGGCGCCGGGTTGAGGGCAACGTCGAGTATCCGCGCAAGGCGCGCATGATGCGCATTGAAGGCAGAAGCGTCGTGCAGTTCGTGGTGGCCTCCGACGGGGCGCTCACCGACCTCAGGATCTACGAAGGTTCGGGCGATGCGCTTTTGGACAACGCGGCCTTGAGCGCGATTCGTCGGGCGCAGCCCGAGTGGGGCGCCCCTGGGCGCGTCGTGCGCCTGCGCTTTCCGATTGAATTTCGCTTGAGGCGATAAGGGGTTGAAGGCTGGGGAGATGGGGCACGGGGCCGAAGAAAGAGCCCGTAGGCGCCCGCTCCTTATTCCTCAACCGCTTCGACCACGAGCTGCACCGAGCGGCGGCCCATGAACTCGTTGATCTCGGGCCGGTACGCAAGCCTTGCGTGCGAGGCGATCGGCGTGCTGCGCCGAAAGAAGATCGCCTCAAAGCGGTTGCCCGCGAGGTCGACGACGAGCTTCAGGTGGGCGTCCTTCAGTACGCGCTGCGAGACGACGGTGAAGTCGTTGGCAAAAAGCGGCCGCTCAAAGCCCTGTCCCCAGATGCGCTCGCGCATGGCGTCGACCAACGCAAAGGAGATTTCTTCTGGCGACAGCGCCCCGTCGACGTACACCACGCGGTCAAAGACCTCGGGGTCGGTCGTCTCCTTGACGGCGGCTTCAAAAAGCTTGGCAAAGCGCTCAAGGTTGGCGGCCTTGATCGTGAGGCCCGCGGCCATCGCGTGGCCGCCGAAGCGCTCGATCACGTCGGGGGCGTGCTTGCTCACCCAGTCGAGAGTGTCGCGCAGATGAATGCCCTCGATCGAGCGCCCCGAGCCCTTCAAAAGGTCGTGGTCGTCGCGTGCAAAGGCAATCACCGGGCGATGCGTGCGCTCCTTGAGGCGGCTTGCCACAAGGCCCACCACGCCCTGATGCCAGTCCTCTTCAAAAAGGGTGATCGTGGCGTGGTGACGCCAGTCCATGCTGCTCAAGCGTTCGACGGCATCAAGCTGCATGCTGTCTTCGAGGCCCCGGCGCTCGCGGTTGAGGTTTTCAAGCTCCTGCGCGCAGCGGCGCGCCGTCTCGGGATCGTCAGCGAGAAGACACTCGATGCCTACGCCCATTTCGGTCAGGCGCCCTGCGGCGTTGATGCGCGGCGCAATGGCAAAGGAGAAGTCGCGCGCCGTGGCCTGCGTGATGTCGCGTCCTGCGACCTCAAAGAGCGCCTTGATGCCCGCAAAGGCAAGCCCCCTGCGCACGCGCGAGAGCCCCTGCGCGACAAGCACGCGGTTGTTGTGGTCGAGCTTGACGACGTCGGCGACGGTGCCAAGCGCCACGAGGTCGCTCAAGCGATCAAGCCGCGGCTGCGTCGCCTGCGTATAGACCCCGCGGCGGCGCAGCTCGGCGCGAAGAGCCAAAAGAACGTAGAACATCACCCCGCAGCCTGCCAGGGCCTTGCTCGGGAAGGTGCTTCCGGAGACGTTGGGGTTGACGATGCAGGCAGCTTCAGGCAGTGCATCGCCCGGCAGGTGATGGTCGGTGATGATGACGTCGATGCCGAGCTCCCGGGCGCGCCTGACACCCTCGACGCTAGCAATGCCGTTGTCGACGGTGATGATGAGATCGGGCTTGGGGTCGGCGCCCGCGGCAAGATCGACGATGGCGGGCGTGAGCCCGTAGCCGAACTTGAAGCGGTCCGGGACGATGTAGTTCACCGTCAAGCCCATCATCGTGAGGCCGCGTACGGCAATCGCGCAGGCCGTGGCGCCGTCGCAGTCGTAGTCGGCAACGACGGTGATGCGGCGCCGGGCGGCGATGGCGTCGGCCAAAAGCGAAGCCGCGCAGTTTGCGCCCTCGAGCATCGAGGGCGCAAGCATCGAGCGCCAGTCTTCAAGCAGATCCTCTGGGCCGCGGATGCCGCGCGCGGCAAGCGCCTGCGCGATCGGGCGCAGGATGCCCGCGTGCTCAAGCCGCTCGCTCGTGATCTTGTCGTAGGGTCTTAAGGCAAAGCGCGTGTTCACAAGGCGCCTCCATCACGGGCGGTGTCGGCGGCGGTGTTTACGGTGTTCGACATGGGGTCCTGGAAGATCCAGCTTGCGGCGGCAACCTTCCTGCCGCCCGCAAGGCGCGCCAGAAGCGAGCGCGGATTGTTGTTCTTCTTGACAAGCGTCATCGTCATCGTCTCGCCGCACCCCACGAGCACCGCATGGTCGCACCCCTTCTTGCGTGCTGCCTGCGACAGAACGACGATCTGCTCGACCACGCCCTCAAGGCGCGATTCCCAAAGCGCCCAGTTGCGCGCGAGCCACGGCTCGTAGAGCGCGTCGAGCACTGCGATGCATTCGCCGTCTGGCGCGTCCGACGGCCACTGCTGGGCGTTCGTGATGTGCCCCAAGCGATGGTTGAGAATGCCCGCGGCAAGCGCCCAGCCCGTGATGGCGTCGATGTCGGTGAGAACGCTTCGAATCTTCGTGGGAGGATAAAAGTTGCTGTAGCAGCCGCCCCCTGAAATCCAGAGCGCATTGATGGGGGTGCCGGCGCTTGTGAGCGCGGCTGAGGCAAGCGCGGCGTTCAATTCGTTCATGTCGCGCACGGCGGCGTCGACCGCCGAGGCGTCTTCGGTCGAAGCCGCAAGGTCGACGCGGGCATCGGGCGCGTGGCCCGAGAGCGCCTCAAAGGGGCGCGCCGCAACGCCCCAGGGGCGCTTGCGGGTGAGAAAAAGCGTCCGGTCCCAGCGCTGCAGCTGAAAGCCGTGCTCGCGCAAGGGGACCGTCATGGCGCAGGCAAAGGCTTCGACCGCCTCGTCGGTCAAGGGGTCGACCGCGGCAAGGCGCCCTTCGTCGTCGGCGTGCGCGAGCGTGAGCGACCAGACTTCGTTGGCCAACTGCGGCCCCTGGTTCACCGACCAGACATAGGGCGCGGTCACAAAGGGCAGCGCCCGGCGGCAGAGCACCGACCAGGCCCAGATGAGATGCACCGAACGCGAAAAGGGCAGCGCCCCGAAGTCCTGTCGAATCGGCGCCTCAATGAGGCTTTTCGAGAGCTTGTCGGCCGTTTCAAGCGAGCAGGTGCTGATGGCGCTTTTTGCCTCGGTGGGCAGAATCAGACCGGGAATCAAGAAATACACCTGCTGCATGGCAAAGCTCGAGGCAAAAAAGGGTGAAGGACGCGTCAGCCGGAGAGGGAGGTTAAAAAGAGGACCTCCCCGATCCCGGCCGGCGCACTAGGCCCCGCGTACGAGATCGCACGAAGCCGCACGAGGTCGTATGAGGTTAAAAGGCCAAAATTTCGCCGCGCATGTCGGGGCCTGCATCCGCCTTGGACATCCGCGGCGGTAAAACATCGTCGACCGTCAAGCGAGGCCGTCAAAGTGTGATTCGGGACGATGAGGCCCGGAACCAGAAGCTAGCCGTTCGCGGCGGTCGCGATGTTGCCAAAAGACTCAGAGGCCGTCGTTGGGCTTGATGCCTGCGCCGAGAACGACGCGCATCAGATCGGCCACGGTGCCCGAATTGGTCTTGTCCATGATCGAGGCGCGGTGCGCTTCGACCGTCTTGATCGAGATGCCAAGGTCGTCGGCGATCTGCTTGTTGAGGCGCCCAGCGGTGATGCGCTCGAGCACCTGCTGCTCGCGCGCGGTGAGCTTGCGCAGAAGCGCCTCGTTGAGGCTGCGGCGCTCGTTGCGCACGCGCCGCTCGCGGGCTTCCTGCAGCATGCGCTCGACCTGCTGCTTCAGGGCGGCCTGGTCAAAGGGCTTTTCGATGAAGTCGACGGCGCCCTTCTTGAGGGCGTTCACCGCCATCGGCACGTCGCCGTGGCCGGTGATGAAGATGATCGGCAGATCGGCGTTGCGGGCGATGAGGTGCTCCTGCACCTCGAGGCCGCTCATTCCGTTCATGCGAACGTCGAGCAGCAGCACGGCGATCGCAAACGGATCGTACTTGGCGATGAAGCTCTCGCCGCTGTCGTAGAGCTCCACCTTGTAGTCGCTTGCTTCAAGCAGCCAGCGGATGGAGTCGCGAACGGCCTCATCGTCATCGACAACATAAACGGTTCCGAGAGTCTGGTTGGATTCGGTAGGCGTCGCAGCGCTTGAGTAATTGGAAAAAGGCATAGATACTTCCCGCTTTTTGTTCTACGTGCTCGGTTTGTTGGTCTGAGTACTGGTCGTCTGGGAGCTAGATGCTTGGCCCGACTGTTGGGTTGAATCGCCCTCGGCCGGCGTAGCGGCCGAAAGCGAAAGTTTGAATATTGTACCGCCCCCGGCATTGGGCTCGAACGTCAGACGGCCGTGATGATTTTCAGCAATCGAGCGGCAGATGTTGAGGCCGATCCCCATTCCGGTAGGTTTGGTGGAAAAAAACGGATCAAAGACGCGCTTGGCGCTCTCGGCGTCGATCCCGCAGCCGTGGTCGGCGACGTAAAAGCAGATCGTCTTCTTTTCGCGCCGCACGGTGAAGTAGACGGTGCGCGAGTTGCCCGAGAGGCTCGCCTCCATCGCGTTCTTCAACAGATTGATGAGCACCTGCTCGATCAGAACCGGGTCGCAGACGAGCACCTCGTCGCCGTCGTGCACATCGACCTCGATCGTCATCGCGTATTTCTTGGCCTGCATGAGCGCAAGCTCAAGCGTCTCGTCGACGATGCGCGAGACGCGCGTCAGTACGCGCGCCACGTCGCCTCTCTTGGCAAAGCCGCGGATGCGGCGGATGATCTGCGCCGCCCTCTGGGTCTGGTTGATGATCTTGTTGAGTCCCGTCTCAACGCCCGCGGCGGTGAGCTTGCCCGCCTTGAGCATCGTGAGCGTGGCCGAGGCGTAGTTCTGCACGGCCGCAAGCGGCTGGTTGAGCTCGTGGGAGAGCGAACTTGCCAGTTCGCCCATCGTCATCAGGCGCGAGACCTGCTCGGCGTTTTTCATCTGCTGCTCAAGAAGCTCCTCGTGCTCCTTTTTGACCGTGACGTCCTGAATCGTAAGGAGCTCGGCCTGCCGACCGCCCATCCACGGCAGGCTGCGCTCGCCGATGAAGAACCACCGGCGCGTCACCTCGTCGTAGACGGTGCCGCTTTGCGCGACCGGCCCCTGGTTCTTGACGAGCTGCATGAGCCGCTCGTGGGCCGCGGCGCTGTGGCCGAAGACTTCGATGTAGCGGGCGTTGGCGTAGAGAAGCTCGCAGATGCCCTCGCTGTTGACGGCGGCAACGGAGACGGCCGAGTCCATCGACTCGAGCACGCGGATCGTGCGCTCGTGGGCGATCGCAAGCGCCTGACGGCTCTTTTTCTGCTGCGTGATGTCGCGCAGCGTCACAAGCCACCCGGGCTGGCCCTGGCCGGGGTAGAGCGCCTTCAAGGGCAGGATTTCGGCCGCGCAGATGAAGTTCGTGCCGTCGTGGCGCAGGGCCGTGAACTCGGCGCGCACGATGTCGCCCTTTTCGTCTTTCTCGCCCTTGCCGTCCTTCTGCAGGTAGTTCTCGAAGTTGAAGATCGACTTCTCGCGCCGCGCAAAGGCGTACGGCGGCGTCATGCCGAGCACGTCGCCCGCCTCGTCGCGAAAGAGCGCGTTGAAGGCGCGGTTGGTATAGAGAATTTTGCCCAAGCGATCCGTGACCATGATGCCGTCGAGAATCGACTGGCTCATCGCCTGCTGCACGATCACGCGCGCGCGAAGCGCCTCCTCGGTTTTGAGCTGCCGGTACTGGTAGATCAGCACGCCCAGCATGGAAAGAATGAGAAGACCGCCAAAGAGCATGATGCCGAGCACGAGCTTGGTGTAGCCGTAGACCGAATCCATGCGCGTGTTGACGGTGAGAAGCCGCACCGATTCGGGCAAGGGCGTCAGCGGCGAGGTGATGCGGATGTTGTCGCTTGGCGTCATGTCCTCGGTCTGGGCGGCGCTGCTCACGTCCGAGACGGCCGAGAGTTCCTTTCCCTCGACCAGAAGAGAGAACTTGTAGCGGCTGCTCAAGTTTTCCGTGATGTGGCGCAGCATCGAGGTGATCGAAATGCGCGCGACGTAAAAGCCCCCGTCGCCCATGGGCATCACCAGGTTGGAGAAGAGAACGCCGTTTTTGCTTCGCGTATAGGGCGAGGAGAAGACCGAGGTCGTCTGCGACGGCATTTCCGCCGATATCGCGGCCACGGCGAAGTGCCTGAGCGCGCTCGGCGCGAAAATTGAAGAAATGGAGACGGGCTTTCTCGTCTCTCCGATCAAAAAAGTGCCCGAGGGGCACTGCGACCTCTACTGCGGCGAGAGCGGGTCGACGCTGCGCTTCCTGCTGCCCATCGTCGGCGCGCTCGGCGCGCAGGCGGTATTCCACCGCGAGGGGCGGCTGCCCCAGCGCCCGCTCGCCCCGCTGGATAGCGTTTTAAAAGAGCATGGCATGACGCTCCGCGAGGACGGCGACCTGCTGTATTGCAGTGGACAGCTGATCGGGGGAAACTATACGATCGCAGGCAATGTGTCCTCTCAATATATTTCGGGCCTTCTCATGGCGCTGCCGCTGCTGATCAGAGACAGCCTTCTTATGGTGTCCGGCCCGCTGGAATCCGCGGCTTACGTCGCCATGACGGAGGATGCACTTCAGCTTTCCAAGCTGACCATCCCCAAAATGGGGGCGATGTGGGCGATTCCCGGTCAGCAGAGATGTCATCTGCCGAAGCGCACGGTCGTCGAGGGCGACTGGTCGAACACGGCGTTCTTCCTCTGCATGGGTGCGCTGTCGAAAGAGGGCGTGACCGTCGAGGGGCTGAATTTGCAGTCCTCGCAGGGCGACCGCGGCGTG
>USAL01000074.1 GCA_900552545.1 uncultured Sutterella sp.
GGTGCCGCAGCGGCTGAAAAGATTCGCGCCAACGCCGACCGCGAGCGCGCCGTGATTCTCGCCGAAGCCTATCGCGATGCCCAGCGCATCAAGGGCGAGGGCGACTCGCGCGCCAACGAGATCTATGCCGAAGCCTTCGGCAAGGACCCCGAGTTCGCACGCTTTTACCGCAACATCGATGCCTACCGTCAGAGCCTCGGCACGCCCTCTGACGTGATGGTTTTGGACGGCTCGGGCGCGTTCTTCGAGATTTTGAAGAACCCCCAGGCCAACGCCGACAAGGCCGCGAAGTAAGCTCCTGCCCAACATGAAGGTCCTTCTTCTCGCGTTAGGCTTCATGGTCGTCTTCGAGGGGATCTTTCCCCTCGTGGCGCCCGGACTCTGGCAGCGCGCCGTGGTCGAGATCGCCAAGCAGCCGCCCGAGACCATCCGCCGCGCGGCGATGGTGATGGTGGTCGTGGGGCTCGCGTTCGTGTGGCTTTTGATGACGTATTTCTAACGGCCCCAATAAGAGCGCCCGCCGCACGGACGCCGACACATTCATTTGCAAGGGAGAACTGGCAAGAAAATGCCAAACTGGCTCATTCCGGACAATTTTGCAGACATCCTGCCCCGACAGGCGCGCACGCTCGAAAAGATGCGCCGCGATTGTCTTGATCTTTTTGCGGCTCACGGCTTTGAGCTCGTGCAGCCTCCGCTGGTTGAGTTCGTCGAGTCGCTTTTGACCGGCAGCGGCAGCGACCTGGACAACAACACATTCAAGTTCATGGACCAGAAGGGCGGCAAGATGATCGGCCTTCGAGCCGACATGACGCCGCAGGCTGCGCGCATCGACGCGCACATTCTCAATCTCCCCGGCGTCTGCCGCCTGTGCTATGCGGGAAGCTGCCTGCACGCGCGCCCGATGCACCCGCTTGCCTCCCGCGAGCCGGTGGTCGCAGGCGCCGAGCTTTTCGGCGCCTCGGGCCTGGATGCCGACGCCGAGGTGATGCGCCTGGCGGTAAAGAGCCTTCGCAAGCTCGGCATCAAGACGGTTCACATCGACATCGGCCACACGGCCGTTTTGCGCGCGCTCTTAGACGGCCTTTCCTTGACCGACGAGCGGCTGCATGCCCTCGTGCGGGCGCTTCGCATGAAGGATCCGGTTGCGCTTGATGCGGCGGCCGTTGATTTTGACGAGACCACGCGCCGTGGGCTTCAGACCCTTGCGCGCTACTTCGGCGACGAGAGCGTTCTCGACATCCTTGAGCGTGAGCTGCCGCACAAACCGGCCATCATCGACGCGCTTGAGGAAGTGCGCACGCTCTCGAAGTTGTGCGGTGCCGATGAGGTGAGCTTTGACTCCTGCGACGTGCACGGCTATCAGTACCTCACCGGAATCACTTTTTCGGTCAACATACCGCAATATGCTCAGGCGGTTTTGCGCGGCGGGCGCTATGATGGAGTCGGTCTAGCCTTCGGCCGTTCCCGTCCTGCCTGCGGTTTCACGATCTATCTGCGGGCGCTTGCGGGCGTCCCTGAACTTGAGGAGCCGGCGCTGCCCGAGGCGATCATTGCCGCCGGTCCCGTCGAACCAGAATTCGAGTCCTACGTCGAGCGCATGCGCGACGAGGGGTACACCGTGGTGCGCCTGCTGCCCGGCGAAAAGGCCGAGGATGTGGCGCATCAGTTCAGAGTGACGCATGAACTCGTGCGTACGCCCGAAGGAATTGAGCTCGTTGCTCGCAACTAAAGCTAGGAGTTTAGGAAAATGGCTAAAAACGTCGTCGTCGTCGGTGCCCAGTGGGGCGATGAGGGCAAGGGAAAAATCGTCGACTGGCTCACCGAGAGAGTCGATGGCGTGGTGCGCTTCAACGGCGGCCACAATGCCGGACACACGCTCGTGATCAACGGGGCCAAGACGATTCTTCGCCTCATCCCGTCGGGCATCATGCATCCGACCTCGACCTGCTACATCGGCAACGGTGTCGTGCTCTCGCCGGAAGCGCTCTTCCGTGAAATCGACGAGCTCAAGGCGCACGGCGTCGATGCCGAGCCGCGCATGCGTGTGTCGGCCAACTGCCCGCTCATCATGCCGTACCACATCGCGCTCGATCACGCCCGCGAGGCGGCTCTGGGCTCCAAGAAGATCGGCACCACCGGCCGCGGCATCGGCCCGGCCTATGAAGACAAGGTGGCGCGCCGCACCGTGCGCGTGGCCGACCTGTTCCATCCGGAGCTCTTCGCCGAGCGCGTGAACGCCGTGATGGACCTCTACAACTTCACGTTGAAGAACTATCTGCACACCGACGGTCTCGATCCGCAGAAGGTGATCGACGAGGCGCTGTCCTACGCCGACCGCATCCGTCCACTCGTGATCGACGTCTCGGCCACGCTCAACAAGCAGATGGCCGAAGGCAAGCAGTTCCTCTTTGAAGGCGCCCAGGGCTCGATGCTCGACATCGACCACGGCACATATCCCTTCGTGACGAGCTCGAACACCGTTGCGGGCTCCGTGTGCGCAGGCGCCGGCGTCGGTCCCCAGAAGCTCGACTTCATCCTCGGCATCACCAAGGCCTACTGCACGCGCGTGGGCTCGGGTCCGTTCCCGACGGAATTGAACGACGCCGTGGGCGAAGAACTGCGCCGCAAGGGCAACGAATTCGGCGCCGTGACCGGTCGTCCGCGCCGCTGCGGTTGGTTTGACGGCGCCGCGCTGCGCCGCGCCGTGCAGATCAACGGCCTTACCGGCCTTGCCGTGATGAAGCTTGACGTCTTCGACGGCATGGACAAGGTGAAGCTCGCGGTGGGCTACAAGGTTGATGGTCAGGAAGTCGACCTCATGCCCTACGGCGCCGACGCCGTCGAGCGCTGCGAGCTGATCTACGAAGAGTTCCCGGGCTGGAAGGAGAGCACGTTCGGCGTCACCCGCTGGGAGGATCTGCCGAAATCCGCGCGCGATTACCTCACCCGCCTGAGCGAAGTCGCCGGCTGCCCGATCGCCATGGTTTCGACCGGTCCCGACCGCAACCAGACGATCCTGCTCAAGGATCCGTTCTCTTAGTCTAAAATAAAAGACTTCAGAAAATTTCTCCGGCGGTTCCGCGCATTCCCGTGCGGGGCCGCCTTGCATTTATCTGCCGGCGGCAGAAGGCGACTTTACCGTTTTCACTTTTCGGGGAAGCAACAACATGGCTGAGAGTTCACACGCCCATTACAACTGGAACGAATACATCGACCTGTGCGAGCGTCTTGTCGCACGCGTGGGTATGAGCGGATGGCAGTTTGACTGCGTGCTGTGCCTTGCGCGCGGCGGCATGCGTCCGGGAGACTTCTTCAGCCGCATCTACAACAAGCCCTTGGCCGTCCTTTCGACGAGTTCGTACCGCGAGGCTGCGGGCACCGTGCAGGGCGAGCTTGACATCGCCCGCTACATCACGGGCGTAAGCGACCTTCAGGGCAAGCTTCTTCTCGTCGACGCCCTCTGCGACTCGGGCATGACGATCCGCAAGGTGGTCGAGCACCTGAAGCGCAACTACCCGAAGATCACCGAAATCCGCGTGGCCGTGATCTGGACCAAGGCCTGCTCGGTCTTCAAGCCCGACTACTGCGTCGTGCACTTCAACGACAGCCCCTGGATTCACCAGCCCTTTGAGTGCTACGACGATCTTGGCATCGAAAACCACATTGCCAACTGCCGCAAGAAGTTCGGCGATGCAATCTAAGGCGTAGAGCCTCCTTTGAGGCTCTGATCGCGCTTTGGATTTAATGGAGAACACTAAGGCCGCCCTCGGGCGGCCTTTGTCGTTCGTGGATAGTCTCTTCGGGAACCTTCAGGCTCCGTCAGCTGCCGCTTTGCATCGTCCGGCAAAAGCGCGTGGCGGCTAGAAGCTTCTGCATGGCGGGCTCGATGTCCTTGATGTCGATGACGTGCACCATGTTGCGGGCGATGTCCTGGTTGGCCACGTCGATTGAGAGGAGCGCAAATTCAATTCCAAGGGCGTCCAACGCATCCTGCGCCGTCGACCCGAATCCGGTCGGAAAGCGCCCGTCGGTGATGACGATGAGAAGCTTGTCGCGCGCCGTGCGGTTAAAGCTCGTCTCGGCCCAGCGCATGGCGGCGGCAATGGGCGTGGACCCATAGGCGCTTACGGGCGCGAGGCGCTTGAAGCTTTCGGCTGCGGTTTCGTTGTCCAACGCCACGAGCGAAACCTTGTCGTCCTGCCCGGGCCCCGGGAACACGGCCGCGCGCACCGTGCAGCCTCTCACTGCGCGCAGGGCGCCTATCAGGGCGGCGACGATGCCCTTGGCGGTCGTCATTGTCTTGATGCCCATTGAGCCCGAGCGGTCCAAAAGGATGGTGACGTCGGCCGAGACGTTGCGCTCGACGCCTGCGGCGGTAAAAAGGCGCTGGTCGTTGCTCGCCACCTGATTGAGCCAGTCCGGCGCAAGCTCAAGACCCTCGGTGCTTCGCCGGTCGTCGTTTTCGCCCTCGGTCCTCAGAAGCTGCGCAAACTGGCGCGTGAGCTGCGCCGTGTGTCCCAAGGCCTCCTCAAAGGCCTGCTGGTACTCGAGGCTGTTGCTGCGAAGCTGGGTCGGATGCGAGGGGTCGGGCCAGAGCTTTGCCGTGGGAACGGCACCGTCGTCGTTCGTGAATCCCGCCGCCCCGGATCCTGCCGAGGCAGCCATCTGATGCATCTGTTGGCTGAACATCGTCGGGATTTCGCTTTCAAAGCGATCCTCGCGCATGATTTCCTGCAGAAGCTGCGCCGTCTGTTTCGGGTCGCCGTCGGCTTTGTCGTTGGTTTTCCGGCCGCGCTGCGTGCTTGATTCGTGCTGAGAGGCCTCCTGAGACGACTGCTTCCCGTCGGTCTTTTGACGGCTGCCGGAGGCTTGCTTCATTTTTCCTGTGGGTTTCCCGCTGGCCCTACTGCTTGCCTTACTGCTTTCTTTACCGCCCGTGGTTTCCTGCGCGCAACCAGCGCCGCCGCCGGCTTCTTCCGAAGTCGATTGCGGCGCATTCATTGCGGATTTCTGAGCGCTCCCGCCCCGGGCTTCTTCTTCCTTGGAAGCCTGCACCGCCTGCGCGATGAGCTCGCGGCAAAGCCGCGCAAAGCGCCTTGCATGATCGAGCGCCTCGTGGGTGGAATTGATGCTGTGCGTCTTCATCGCCTCCGCACGAAAAAGCGCCATCAGATCTTCGGGAAGCAGGCTTCGTACCTTTTCTTCCAACGCGGGCAGACACTTTGCCGCCCAGGCGTAGCCTTCGTCGGCCAAGACCGTACAGTGCAGCCAGAGCACGAAGGCAATCCCCGGGGCAAGCCGCGCAGGGGAGGCGGCCGCAAGCTTTCCCGCCTTCATCTTCGTGCGCCAGAGCTCCTCGCGCCAGAGCTTGTAGCCCGCGTAGCGAGAGGCGCCCAGGCGGTCGATTCGGAGGTCTTCAAAGCTATTGAAAAGCGCAAAGACAAAGGGCGTTTCCTGCGAGGCTTCGTTGATGAGCGCCACATCGGTGTCGGTGATGTGCATCATCTCGTGAATGCCGTGACCGAGCACGTGGATTTCAAACGTCTCGTCGTCGGGGACAACGTTTCCGAGCCAGACGGTTCTGCCGTCGGTCGAAGGCGACCCGGTAAACAAAAAGCGCACGCCGCTGCGCCCGCCGATGGTCTTGAGAAACTGCTCGATGCCTTTTTTGCGGACATCGCCCGAAAGCGTCGTATCGCGGTAAAAGAGAGTCATGGGTTGGCTCTGCCGGTGACAAAAAAGAGACCGTAAAAGAGTCGGGCATTCTAGCCGGTGAATGGGCAAAGCCGTGAGGAAACTCGAGTGTTGTCGGGGATCGTCGTACCTACGTACCGGGCACTCCTACAATCAAAAGACAACAACTTTCCACCAGGACTTCTCACTTAAGGGGCTCGATATGTTGATTGAAAGTTTTCGCCGCAAGGTCGGTTTTCTGGCAGTTCTCGCCGCGATGAGCCCGATGGTTTCGGGCGCGGCCGTCGATGCGCCGGTTGCGGGCAACATCTGGCCTGCGGCCGAGGGCGTGGTGCAGCTGCACGGGGGCGCAATCGACGTGGCGGTCATCGAGGATCGCAAGACAGTCTTCAATCAGGCGCTTTTTGAGGGCATCGAGAAGTATCCCGAGCGTCTGGCGCTGCTGCCGGGCGGCAAAGCTCCCGGCGTTGTGAAGAGCTTTCTCGTGCGCTCGGGCGCTCGGCTTGCCCTGATCGACTCGGGCTACGGCGCAGCCTTCGGCGGCTTTACCGCCGAGCGTCTGGCGCAGATGGGCGTCAAGGCCTCCGACATCACCGACGTGCTTTTGACGCACCTCGACGGCGACCATATTGGCGGCCTGTCGGTCGACGGCAAGGCGCTCTTCCCGAAGGCCGTGCTGCACCTGTCGCAGGACGAGTACGACGGCTGGATCGTCAAGGGTGACGCCCGTGCGCAGAAGTCGATTGACCGCGCCCGTGAAGTCTTTGCGCTCTATGGGGATCGCGTGCAGCCCTTTGCCGTGGGCGAAGAGGTGCTCCCGGGCGTCACCGCGCGCGACGCCAAGGGCCACACGATCGGGCACGTGCGCTATGACCTCGATTCCAACAACGCAGGAATGTCGATCGTGGGCGACCTGCTTCACGCGTATCCGCTTCAGATGCGCTTTACGGCAATGAGCTCCAAGTACGATCAGGATCCGGTGCAGGCTGCCGCCACCCGCGAGGCGACGTTGGACGAACTGAGCCGCAGCGGCCGCTTCGTTAGCGGCATGCACGTCGCTCCCATGGGCTGGATCGTCAAGCGCCAGGGCGGCTATGACTTCCTGCGATTTAATGTCACGAACAAGTAGGATCTGATGCAAGGAAACCGACCGGGAAAATTTCCGGTCGGAAGGAACAGTAGCGCTCTGGGCATCAGAACGCCCAGAAATGATGCGTGATATTGGTGCGAGGGCAGAGTCCTCTGCTTACGAGGTGAAGAGCACCGAGCTCACCGTTGCCGATTTTCTCATCATGGAAGCACCTCCACATATGTGGAGAAGACCACTGACCCTGCAGGTTGGCGGTGTTGAGGTTAGAAACACCTCCACGTACGTGGAGAAGACTCAGGCCTGTCGAACTACCGCTTCCCTATATTGCTTAGGAGAACGGTAGTTCAACTTGGCCTGGATGCGTTCCTCATTGTGCAAAATTCAAGAATTTTCAATTTGGCCTCATCGACCGTCAGAAGGGGAAATGTTGCAGACGCGTGCGGCCTGGGCGTAATTGCGGCAAATCTCGTACTCTCGGACAGCACGTAAGGCAAGCTCAGGAGTCGCCAACGAGCGATACGTGGGATCAAGCCAGGTCAGATCGCCAAGGTCAAAGCGATATTGGCATTGCTGCACCCAACTTTTAGTGAGACGAAGCTGGGTGGCGATGGTTTGAGCACGCGCGCCCTGCCGAAGCAACAACAAAACTTGGTGGCGAATTTCCGCAGAAATTTTCTTGCTCATAAAAATGTCCCCAGAAAGTGTCTCGCTTTCTGGGGACTGTTCATCGCAGGCTTGTTGTTTAACTTCTTGGGAGATGGGCATGGCTTTGGACTCCTTTGTGTCCAAAAATTCCATACCACTTCAAAGGGCAGACAACAAAAAAGCCCTGAATCATTCGATTCAAGGCTCTCATGCTTTTCGGAGGTTTGCATCACGCTTCAAAGGGAAGCGGAGTGGTGCCCAAGACTGGACTCGAACCAGCATGCCTCACGGCGCTGCGACCTGAACACAGTGCGTCTACCAATTTCGCCACTTGGGCTAAACTTCCGAGACGCGTATTATTGAACACTCCAGATAAAATGTCAACCCCCTGACAAAAAAATCATTCACACATGGCCACGACGAAGAAAAAGAAGCTCACAAAAGAAGAAAAGGAGAACCAGTCCTTCCTCGGTTCTCATGACGCGCTGTCGGCGACTGCCGCGCTGATCGAAGCGGGCATGCCGCTTACGAAGGACAAGGCCCTCGAGACGCTTGAGATGGTTTGCAGCCTTGATGCGGCGCAGGCCTCCAAGCTTTTGGAGCGCCTTAGTCGTGCGGGCGTTTTCGCCGTCAACGCCAAGGGTGTGTGCAAAGTCGCCTGCTACGGCGGACTGCGCAGGGGAGTGCTTGGCTATACCCGGATGGGGCGCGCCTACCTGACCCTTGAAGAAGAGGGCGACCGCACGTATTTGCCCGACGATCTCTACGATCTGCTGCCCGGCGACGTGGTCTGGGTCGACGGCGTTGACCGCTTCGTGTTGCTTGCGCGCCGAGAAAAGCGCACCTGGGTGTGCAGCTGCAGCCGCGGCGGCCGCAGGCGCGCCACGGCGGCGCATCCTCTGGGCTCGAACGTGCCGACGATCGACATCATCGGCAACCGAAAGGTGTTCGAGGGCGAGCTCGAGGAGGGCGATCTCGTCGAGCTTGAGCTCACGCCCGAGTGCATGGTGCCCACCAATGACCCGTATATGCTCCTCAAGGGAAAGTTGACGAACGTGCTCGGCACGAGCGACGACGCCCGCGCTCAGATTCTTGCTACGTCCGCGCGCTTTGAAGTGCCCTATGAGTTTTCGCCGCAGACGCTTGACGAAGCCCAGGCGCTGCCCGAGACCGTCGATACGGACGCCGAGATCTCCTCGCGTGTTGATCTGCGCGACATCGGCTTTGTC
>USAL01000075.1 GCA_900552545.1 uncultured Sutterella sp.
CCTCAATGCCCAGAAAGCGCCGGATGCGGGAGAAGGGAGAGGCTTCTCGCTTTTCCTTCGTGGGGTCGGCAACGAGAAAGAACCCTTCAAAGGGGCGCTTGTCGCTTAAAAGATCGCGGTAGATGCGCCGCAGTTCGGGGTCAAGGCGCGCGTAAGCATCAAGCGACTCGTCAAAGACGGTGCGCGACTTCTGCGCGTCGGCCACCGGGTTGTTCAATTCCGAGCCGTCGATCTTGTCGTTCTTGATGAGTCGGTGGTAGGGCTTTTTGGGAAAGAGAAGCGCCGACAAAAAGAGCGTGTCGGCAAGGGGAAGGGCAATTGCCGCGCCCTTTTCGGCCAGCATCGGCGCATCGAACCCGACGATGTTGTGGCCTGCCGCGACGTCGGCGCCCTTGAGAAACTTGAGAAGCGCCGCCGGGTCCTTTTCGTGCAGGGTTCTGCCCTCGGAGTCGATTGCGCCGACGTCAAGCAGCCGTTTTCCGTCAGCGGAAAATTCGGTATCAAGAAAGACGACGCGTTGGGACATGGGTACGCCGGAGGAAAGCCAAAGCAAAGAGTGCGCTTTTTAGAAAAAGACCGCGCGGCGGCAGGGAACCCAATGGCAAAAGGGCACGAGCCCGCCGTTTCTAAAGATTGTATCCGTCGGCAACGGAAGGCTTCAAAAGCGCCTCGAAAGTGCCTTGAAAGCGCCGCAAAAAGCACGGCCCGCACCCAATGCGGCTACACTGCACTCCAGACTCCGGAGCCCGTGCCCCGGAGGGTCTAGTTTTCATCACCGATTGATCATGCTCCACTTTGATACCGACTACATGCGCGGCGCCCATCCCGAAGTGATGCGCCGGCTCGTTGAAACGAATCTTGACCAGACGCCGGGTTACGGCACCGACAGCCACACTGCCAATGCGCAAAAGCTCATTCTCGAGGCCTGCGGCCTTACCGAAGGGCGCGTGTACTTTCTTGCGGGCGGCACCCAGACCAACGCCACCGTGATCGACAGCGTGCTCGCGCGCCACGAGGGCGTGATCGGCGCCGTGACCTCGCACATCAACGTGCACGAGGCGGGCGCCGTCGAGGCCACCGGCCACAAGGTGCTCGCCATCCCCTCGCACGAGGGAAAGATTGACGCTGGGGAACTTGAGGAGTTCGTTGCCGATTTCTACCGCGACGACACCTACGAGCACATGGTCGCCCCGGGCATGGTCTACATTTCGCAGCCCACGGAGCTCGGCACCCTTTATAGCCTCAAGGAGCTTGAGGCGATCAGCCGCGTCTGCCGTCACTTCAAGATGGCGCTTTACATCGACGGCGCGCGCCTGGGCTACGGGCTTGCGTCGCCTGCCTGCGACATGACGCTCAAGGACATCGCGCGTCTCGCGGACGTTTTCTACATCGGCGGCACGAAGGTGGGCGCGCTCTTTGGCGAAGCCGTGGTCGTTGCCATTCCGGCGCTTTTCCAGCACGCCGTGACGCTCATCAAGCGCCGCGGCGCGTTGATGGCCAAGGGCCGCTTGTTGGGCGTTCAGTTTGAGACGCTCTTTACCGACGATTTGTACCTCAAGCTCTCCGCCAACGCTGTCGACAAGGCGATGCAGCTCAAGAAGGCCTTTGTCGAGGCGGGCTATGCGCTTTACCTTGATTCGCCCACCAATCAGCAGTTCTTCGTGCTTCCCAACGAGGTGATGGATCGCCTGCACGAGGCCGCCACGTTCGAACTCTGGGGCCCGCGCGGCGAGCACGAGACGACGGTGCGCTTCGTGACCGACTGGGCGACGAGCCAGGACGACGTCGACGCGCTCAAGGCGCTTCTCTAAGCCTGGTAAGCCGGCAGCCCGGCAATACCGCAAAAAACGCAGGGACAGTCTCTCAAACCCGCATGATGTGCGGGTTTGAGGCCCTTGACTGTCTTGACAAACGCCCCCGAACATTGGACACTCTGCGTTCACGCCAATGAACGCACGCGGCACGCGGATTCGCGCGCGGCGCCGCTTCCGGCCGGCGCTTTTTCCCGTTCTGCGGGCGACTTTTTCGCGCTTTACGGGACTCTCGTTGCCCGCGGCCAAAGGCCTAAGCCCGGAACAATTCCTTTTATTCGCATCAGCACGCGGGTCCGGCGGCAGCCATTCCCATTGAGGCACCATGCTCGAACTCAAGCACATCACCAAAACCTTCAACACCGACGCGGGCCCCGTGACGGCCGTCAACGACGTGTCGCTCACCATCAATCAGGGTGAAATCTTCGGCATCATCGGTTTTTCCGGCGCGGGCAAATCGACGCTCGTGCGCTGCATCAATCTGCTCGAGCGGCCGACCTCGGGCGAAGTCGTCATTGACGGCACGGATCTCACCCGGCTCTCGGACGCCGATCTTCGCGTCGTGCGCCGCCGCATCGGCATGATCTTTCAGCACTTCAACCTGATGCCGAGCCGCACGGTGTTTGACAACATCGCGTTGGCGCTTCGACATTCGGGCCTTGACAAGGCCGCCCGCGCCAAGAAGATCGAGTCGTTGCTCGAACTCGTGGGGTTGTCCGACAAGATCAACGCCTATCCGGCGCAGCTCTCGGGTGGCCAGAAGCAGCGCGTGGCCATCGCGCGAGCGCTCGCGAACGACCCCAAGGTGCTTTTGTGCGACGAGGCGACGAGCGCCCTTGATCCGCAGACCACGCGCTCGATTCTGCGGCTTCTGAAGGAAGTCAATGAAAAGTTGAAGCTCACGATCGTCGTCATCACCCACCAGATGGGCGTGATCAAGGAAATCTGTGATCGCGTGGCGGTGATGAAGACGGGCCGCATCGTCGAGGAGGGCTCGATTCTTGAGATCTTCGCGCACCCCAAGGATGTGCTCACGAAGGACTTCATCAACACGGCCAACAACGTCAAGAAGTTCCTCGAGGTGGTCAAGAGCGGGGCGCTTGCCGACGAGTTGAAGCCCGGCGACAAGGTGCTCCTTCTTACCTACCTCGGCAAGTCCGCGGGCGAGCCGATGGTCGTTGCGCTCTACGAGCGCTTCGGCGTCAAGGCCAACATTGTCTTTGGCAACATCGACTTCATCGCGGGCCAGGCGCTCGGCAAGCTCGGCGTCGTTCTCTCGGGTACGCCCGAGTCGATTGCCGCCGCTGAGGATTACTTGAAGAAAAACGGCGTCACCATCGAGGAGCTCTAAATGGATTTCATCAACACATTGATGCCCAACTTCTCGCGCTTGAGCGGCGAGCTGCTTGAGTGCATCGGCCAGACCTTCACGATGCTTGCCGTCTCGGGCACGATCGCCTGGGTGCTCGGCGTTGCCGTGGGCGTGCTGCTTGTCGTGTGCCGCCCGCACGGCATTCTCGAAAACCGCGTGCTCTTTACCATCTTTGACCGCGGCATCGACCTCATCCGCTCGATTCCCTTCATCATTCTCATCGTGCTCCTGATCCCGGTGAGCCGCTTTCTCGTCGGCACGGGCTCGGGCGTGACGGGCTCCTTCGTGGCGCTCGTGGCGGGCACCGTGCCCTTCTTCGCGCGCCAGATCGAGTCGGTCCTCTCCGACATCGACCACGGCCTCATCGAGGCAAGCCAGGCGATGGGCTTTTCGCCGCGCGAGATCATCTTCAGCGTCTATCTCAAGGAAAGCATTCCGGGCATCACGCGCGTGACGATGATCACGTTCGTGAGCCTCGTGGGCATCACCGCCATTGCGGGCGCGATCGGCGCAGGGGGCTTGGGCGACTTCGCCATTCGCTACGGCTATCAGATGGGCTACCGCGACATGATCTGGCTTACGGTGATCATCATCCTTGCCATCATCAGCGTCTTTCAGTTCTTCGGCAACCTCATCGTGCGCCGTTCGACGCACTGATGCTGACGGGTTTCGATAAAAAGTTTTTTGACTGCACAGAGGGAAAACAAATGGCACTTTTGAATTCTGTTTTTAAGAAAATCACGTTCGCTGCGGCCGCGGCCGCGGTGTGCGCTGCCGCGCTTACGGGCTGCGGCGACGACGGCAAGAGCAAGGCGCAGGCCGAGGGCTTTACGGTCGTCAAGGTGGGCGTCGTGGGCGACTACAACGCGCAGTGGGATACGATCAACAAGCTTCTTGCCAAGGACAAGATCGAGGTGAAGCTCGTGAAGTTCTCCGACTACGCCACGCCCAACCGCGCGCTTGCCGACGGCGAAATCGATCTCAACGCCTTCCAGCACAAGGCCTATCTCGCAAACGACATCGCCCGCAACGGCTACAAGATCGAGGCGATCGGCGACACGATCCTCACGCCCCTGCGCGTCTTCAACAACAAGGCCAAGTTGAAGTCGATGAAGGACGTCAAGGACGGCGACATCTTCGCCATTCCGAGCGACCTCACCAACGGCGGCCGTGCGCTGAAGCTTCTTGAGGCCGCTGGCCTCATCGTCTGCGATCCCGCCAAGGGCTTCGTTCCCACCAAGACCGACATCACCAAGTACAACGTCAAGATTCAGATCCGCGAGGCTGAGTCGGGCGTGCTCTACAACATTCTCCCCGACGTGTCGGCTGCGCTCATCAACGGCGGCAACGCCTACACCGCGGGCCTTGCCGCCGTGAAGGACTCGATCTACACGGAGGACGTCAACGCCAAGACCAATCCGCGCGTGGGCGAGCTCTACAACGTGATCGTTGCGCGCACGAAGGACAAGGACAACCCCGTCTACAAGAAGGTGGTCGACGCCTATCACACGTTTGATACCGCCAAGACCCTGATGGACGTCTACAAGGGCGCCTTCACCCCGGTCTGGGAAGGGGCTGAGAAGTACAAGTACTAAGCGCGGGCTTTGAAAAAGGCGGGCGGCTTCCTTTGAACGGGATCCGCGCCGCCTTTTTAGCCTCAGAACACGGTCCTCAAACGTTCAAACCGCTTCAAACAACTTCAAACAGAGACGAGCACACATCATGCTTCACATCGATCCGTCGGTTCTCAAGCTGCAGGACTACATCGTCGGCATGCGCCGCTACTTTCATGCGCACCCCGAAGTGAGCCTCAAGGAATTCAAAACGAGCGAGCGTATCAAGGCCGAGCTTGACGCCGCAGGCATCGACTACGAGGGAGTGGGTGAAACGGGCGTTTGCGCCCGCATCAAGGGCAAAAAGCCCCTTGCCGCGGGCGCCAAGCCCCGCATCGTCGCGCTTCGCGCCGACATGGATGCGCTCGGAATGCAGGATCTGAAGAGCTGTGAATACGCTTCGCAAAACGAGGGCTTCTGCCACGCCTGCGGCCACGACGGACATACGGCCTCGCTTCTAGCCGCGGCGCGCATTCTCAAGGAGCGCGAAAACGAGTTTTCGGGCGAAGTGCGGCTCTTTTTCCAGCAGGCCGAGGAAATCGGCCAGGGCGCGCGGCAGTTCGTCGCCGCGGGGCTCTTAAAGGGCGTCGACCGGATTCTGGGCGCGCACGTCACCCCGTCGCTCGAAGTGGGACAGGTGGCCGCGATGCCCGGGCCCATCAACGCGAGCTGCGACTACTTCCGCATCCGCATCAAGGGCAAGGGCGCGCACGTCTCCAAGCCTCATCTCGGCATCGACGCGCTTTACATCGCTAGCCAGATCGTCGTGGCGCTGCAGAGCATCGTCGCGCGCAGCACCGATCCGATGGATTCGGTCGTCGTGGGCGTGGGCAAGGCCTGGGCGGGCACGCAATACAACATCGTGGCCGAAGAGGCCGAGCTCGAAGGCACGACGCGCGCCTTCACGCCCGAGGTGCGCGCCTTCACGAACAAGCGCGTCAAGGACATCGCCGAGCAGACGGCGGCCCTGTACGGCGCCTCGTGCGAAGTCACCGTCAAGGACTATTCGCTGCCGCTCATCACCGACGCGGGCGTTGCTGCCGAAGTGCGCGCCGTCGCGCAGACGATCGTGGGGCCCGAGGGCATCGTCGCGGACTATCCGAAGTCGATGCAGGCCGAGGACTTCGCCGACTACATGCCGCACTGCCGCGGCGCGTTCGTCTACTTCGGCACGCGCAGCGACAAGCCCGGCACCGAGTACTCCAACCACAACGGGCACTTCGACATTGACGAGCGGGGCTTGCTAGTCTCCTGCAGCCTGTACGTGAACTACGCGCTCTGGGTTTTGAACGACCTGAAGGACTAAAGCAAAATAAGGCCGTAGGCGTTTTCCAAACGAGAAGGCGCTGCCTCACCGGTTTTCAAAGCCGATGAAGCGGCGCCTTTTTGCGTGTCCCGAAGGGGCCTGAAGCGCACGAAGGGCTTGGAGCGCCATTTCGGCCCCAAAGCCAGTATTGGCGGGCCAAAGCGCGGTTTTCAATGCATCAAAAATATGCGTCTAATTAGTAACTAATCCGCGGCGAATCGGTTGACGCCTGACGTCGCGCCCCGGGTTAATCGAGGTTTCGAGCCGGGCGGCTCAACGCCTCGCGGGCGGCGATGCGCCCGTAGGCGAGGCACTCGGCGACGTTGCTTGAGCCCTGATAGACGGTGCCCCAAAGCGAGCCGAGCTCGCCTGCGGCATAAAGCCCGGGAATGGGGTGTCCGGCCCGATCAAGCACTTCGGCGCGTTCGCTTCTTCTGGGGCCGCCCTGGGTGTTTAAAAGTGCCGGATAGAGCTCGACCGCATAAAAGGGGCCTTCCTCGATGGTGTCGGAAAGCTTGCGGGGCGTGAGACCCGCTAGAGACGCCTTTTCGGTCAGGGGCTTTACCATCCTGCGCCCGAAGTCGTGGTCGGAACCCTCGCGCACGCAGGCGTTCCAGCGCGCGACGGTGGCTTTAAGCGCTGCGGGATCAAGCCCAATGATTTCCGCGAGTTCTTCAATGCTTTCGGCCTTCTTGACGATGCCCGCTTCGATCTCGCGGCTTGAGTCGCGCGACCAGGCGTAGCCCTCGATCACGGCGCCGTAACCGAAGCGCTGGTGCGTGATGCCGCCCGTGGTGCGTGCTTTCTCGTCAAAGACCGCCCAGCAGGGAATGGCGGGGTAGCAGTGCTTGACCGGGTCAAAGTGATTGACGCTGTAAAGGCACGCGTGCAGATCGACGTCGGCTTCGTTGGCAAAGCGCCGTCCGAAGCGGTCGACCCAGATGAAGCCCGCCATCGTCGGATGAAACGGAATGGCGCTTGAAAGTCCCGGCACGCGCATCCCGAGCGGGCAGGAATAGGCGTGCATGTGCCAGAGCGCGGCGTTGACCGACTGCGCCATGCGAAGGCCGTCGCCCGTATTGGCAGGCGTCCCGAGGCTAAATAGCGGCGCCCCCTGGCAGAAGCTCTCAAGCGATTTGGCGTCGCACTCATAGCCCCCGGTGGCAAGCACGACGCCGTGCCGCGCGCCGATCAAAAGCGTGCTGCCGTCGGCGCGCCGAGCGAGTACGCCCGTGACGGCGTCGACGATGTCGCCATTGGTATTTTGAAAGCCTTCCACTACGAGCTCTTCGGCCGGGGTTTCGTAGAGCACCTCGACCGAGAGGCGCTTTAAAGCCGCCTTGAGGACGGCAAAGAGATTGATGCCGCCCGTTGCCTCGCCCTTGATCGAGTACTTCGTGATCGTCTCGGCGTGCGGCAGCTGCGGGAAGTTGGCGTGGCCCGCGACCTGAAGCTCGGCCTCGGGCGCGATGTCGGCAAAGAATTCGCGCGTGGCGGCCGCCTCGACGCAAAAGCGCCTGACGGCGGCGGCATCCATTTCGCTTGCACCGAGTGCAAAAGTGGCCGAGAGGTACTCAAAGGCCTTCTCGGCGTCGGCGGGAATGACGAAGTTCCCAGCGGAAACGGCGGTGTTGCCGCCGCCCGCGGCCGTCTTTTCCAACACGAGCACCGAGCGCCCGAGGCGCGCGGCCTCGACGGCGGCCACGGCCCCGGCGCCGCCCAAGCCCACCACGACGAGATCGACCGTCTTGTCAAAGGCCCGCTCGGGCGCGCGCCGGTAGGCGCGCGTGCCGGCGCGGGGACGGCTGCGACTGTTTTGGCAGGGCTCGCAAGGCTGGCAAGGGGATTGGGGCGCCGCATTGCTGCAGCAGGCGCGGGTGGAACTCATGGGAAAGACTCGCCGAAAAGGTGGTGGGAAGGATGTGGGAAAGCGTCAAAGGAGACTTCGAAAAAGCCTTCGCGGAAAACTTTTTAAAAGGCTTCTCAAAAGACTTCGGGCGGCCGTTTCCGGCGCAAAGCCCCAAAAAATGGGGGGGGGGTGCCCGGAAAGCCCGCCGCCCGAAAAAGCAGTCTGCTACTTGCGTGCGGACGGCAATACGAGTGTATTGACGTCGACGCGCTTTTGCATCATGTCGTTTTCAATGAGGAAGTCCTGGTCAAGCGCAAGGCCCTTGACGTCGGTGTCGGTGACGGTGCTGTAGTAGTGCGACCAGTCGGCAAGCGTCTGGGCGTCCTTGATGGAGATGCCGTGCTCCTTGGCGCCGATTTCAAGCGCCTTGTCCTTGTTGGCGCGGATCCACTCAAGGGCCGCGCGGTGCGTCTTCACGACGAGGTTGAGCGCCTTGGAATTGTTCTTCGCGAAGGATTCGCTTGCGGTGAGAACGAGGTTGACGTTGACGAGATCCTTGGCGGTGGTGATCGTCTTGCAGCCGTTTTCCTCGGCCTTGATCACGGCGCTCGCCGCAAGAAGCGCCGCATCGACGCTTCCGGCCATCAAAGCTGAGAGGGCGGGGCCCGGATCCATCGAGATGAACTCGATG
>USAL01000076.1 GCA_900552545.1 uncultured Sutterella sp.
AACGCCCACAAGCGCCGCCAATCCCTTCACCGGAAAGCGGCGCGGGGAGCCGCCGCGGCGGCTGCGCATCATGCCGCCCAGCCCCCCGTTGCCGCCAAAGCCCGAACCACTCGAACGGGTCTGGCGCGCGCGGTAGGGCGCCTCGTCGCGATCGCTGCCGGCATTGCCCGCCCGATCGTCGCGAGCGTCGCGGTCGTCTCGCTCGTCGCGATCCTGCTGCCAGGCCTCGCCGGGACGACGGCGCTGCTGATTGCCGCCGCCCATGATCGAGCCCAGCATGCGGTTGAAGTCGTTCCAGAGCTGATCGAGGTCGTTTTCCTGACCGCCGCGGCGGCCGTCGTCACGACGGGCGTCATCGCGACGCTCGTCGTTGCGGCGTTCCTCGTTGCGATTGTCGGCGCCGCCCGCGCGCTCCTCGCGGCTGCGGTCGGCGTCCTCGTCGCGGCGCTCCTCATCGCGGTGATTGTCATCCGCACCGGATTTTCCGCTTCCGGCATTGCGGCCCCACTGGGGGTCATTGATGGACATGGATCGTGTTCCGAAGTTCTGGCCTCTCATGAGCCCCGAAGGACTCGTCAAAAGACCGTCAAGCAAAAGGTCAAAGTCTTACGAGTTTAGCATCGAGCCCGCGGCCCACTGCGCCGCTCCTAACGGCTTGTTACACCACAAACGGCGCGGCTTCGTCGGGCTTCGTCGAGCTTAATCGGGGCTTAACGCCCGAGCCCCCTTTTAGCCCCTCCTCAGCCCATCCTCAGCCGATCCTCAACCCGTCATCAGAGCATCGCTTCTAGCTCGCGAAGCGCCTCATCGTCGCTTTTTGCCGCGTGCGAGGGTGCCTGGCTTTCAAGCTCCCAATCCTCGAGCTCACGGGGCTTGGAGGCGTTTTCCTCGCGCAGCCGCTCACTCGTTTCAGCAAGCGCCGCGCGCAGATCCTCGATGCCTGCGCCGGTGGCGGCACTGATCGCCACCGAGCGCACGCGTCCGTCGGGCTCGCGCTGAATGCCGGGCTCGCGTCCGGAGAGATCGATCTTGTTGTAGACGGTGATGACGGGAATGTCGTCGGCCTTGATCTGGCGAAGCACTTCGGCAACCGAGGCCATCTGCTCCTCGCGCACAGGCGAGTTCGAATCGACGACGTGAAGAAGGACATCCGCGTGCACCGTTTCGTCCAGCGTCGACTTGAAGGCTTCTACGAGCTGATGCGGCAGCCCCCGGATGAATCCCACGGTGTCCGAGAGAATCACCGTCTCCTCGTCGCTTACCCAGCAGCGACGCGCCGTCGTATCAAGCGTGGCGAACAACTGATCGGCCGCGTAGGTCTCTTCGCGCACAAGGAGGTTGAAGAGCGTCGACTTTCCGGCGTTGGTATAGCCCACGAGACTTACCGTCACCGTATCGGTGCGCATGCGCGAGCGGCGCTGCGTGTCGCGCTGACGCTCGAGCTTCTTCAACTGGCTCTTGAGCATCTTCACGCGCGAGGCGATCATGCGGCGGTCGAGCTCAATCTGCTTTTCGCCGGGGCCGCCGGTTTTTCCAAGGCCGCCTCTTTGGCGCTCCAAGTGGGTCCCCCCGCGCACCAGGCGCGTCGAGAGGTGCTCAAGACGCGCCAGCTCAACCTGCAGGCGCCCTTCCTTACTCTTGGCGCGGCGCCTGAAGATTTCAAGAATCAATTCGGTGCGGTCCATCACCGCAAGGCCCGTGGCGTTTGCGATGTTGCGCTCTTGGGCGGCCGACAACGCCGCGTCAAAGACGATAACGTCGGCCCCGGAGGCAACGGCAAGCCCCTTGATCTCCTCGATCTTGCCGCTTCCGAGATACGTGGCGGGATCGGGCTTGTCGCGACGAGCCTGCATCAGGCCCACGGGCTCAAGCGCATCGCTTCGCACGAGCTCGGTCAGTTCTTCGGCAGCGTCGGCCAACGACGGGCGACCGATGGCGACGGTCACAAGAAAAGCGCGGGCGGCCTTGGCCTCCCGCGCACTGTCGAACTGGAATTTCGCCAACTTTTACTCTTCCGGTACGCTGGGCATGTTGACGGCACGCGTCGGAACAACGGTGCTGATCGCATGCTTGTAGACCATCTGGGTCACGGTGTTGCGCAGCAGCACCACGTATTGGTCAAAAGATTCAATCTGTCCCTGAAGCTTGATGCCGTTGACGAGATAAATCGACACCGGAATGTGATCCTTGCGCAGAATGTTCAGGAACGGATCCTGCAGAAGCTGCCCTTTATTATTGCTGCTCATTGTTGTTCTCCGTCGACGTGCGCCGCGTGCCCCGCCGCCTCCCTAGGACAGCGGGCTTCGCACTTGTCGTCCGAAGGAAGTCTTCGGTTTGTTGTTCGACAGCGCACGCCTGCTCTTTGTTGTTATTCGGCAGCCGTACCCCACCCGTTTGGCGGGCGGGATCCCGGCGGACCGTCCCGCTCGAAGCACACGCTTTGCACGCGCGACGCATAAAACCCTCGCGCGTGCTCCGATGGCCCCGAGCCTCGACTCAATAGTAAAACAAATTGGCGCATCAATGTGGCCGGCAGGGCCTGTTGCGCCCTACTTTGCGGCAGCGGACTGTGCGCGCCTTATTTCCTACTTCTTTGCTGCCTCGACGTACGGGTTGCGGTTGCTCTTTAATTCAACGCGCAGGGGCGTGCCGGCGAGATTGAAGGCGTCGCGGAAGACGCCCTCGAGGTAGCGCTTGTAGCTGTCGGAAACCGCCTGCAGGCTGTTGCCGTGGATGACGATCACGGGCGGATTCATGCCGCCCTGGTGCGCGTAGCGCAGCTTCGGACGGGTGCGGCCGCTGCGCGCGGGCTGCTGCTGCTGCACGGCTTCAAGAAGCGTACGCGTGAGTTTCGGCGTCGAGAGCTTCGCAAAGCTCGCGGCATGCGCGTCGCGCACGGCCTTCATGAGGTGGTTGAGCCCGTTGCGCTTTAAAGCCGAAATGTGAATGAAGCGCGCCCAGCGCAGGAAGTGGAACTTGCGCTCGATGTCGAGATCAACGAGACCACGCTTGTAGCTGTCGATGCCGTCCCACTTGTTGACCGCAACGACGAGCGCGCGGCCTGCCTCCATCGCGTAGCCCGCGATGTGCGCATCGTTGGCGCTGATGCCTTCTAGCGCATCAAGAACGAGGATGCAGACGTTGCACTCTTCAATTGCCTGCAGCGTCTTGATCACGGAAAACTTCTCGATCGCCTCAAAGACCTTGCCCTTGCGGCGCAGACCCGCGGTGTCGATCAGGCGGAAGGGTTGGCCGTCGAGCTCAAAGTCGGCCTTGATCGCGTCGCGCGTGGTGCCCGGCATATCAAAGGCAATCATGCGCTCTTCGCCCAGAAGGGCGTTCGCAAGCGTCGACTTCCCGACGTTCGGGCGGCCGGCGAGGCAAATCTTGATGCGCTTGGGGGCGTTTTCGTCCGCAGGCTCCTCCTCCTCGGCCTTCGTCTCTTCGACAAAGGGAGCAAGAACCTTGTTCATCAAGGCCGCAACGCCGTGGCCGTGGGTGGCCGAAATGCGCCAGGGCTCGCCCATGCCGAGCTCGTGGAATTCGACCACGTGCTCGTCGGCGAGACCCTCGCACTTATTGACCGCAAGCCACACCGTGCGCTCGGCCGTTCTCAAACGGCGCGCAATGCGCTCGTCCTGAGGCGTCAGGCCGCTACGGGCGTCGCACACGAAGATCACGACGTCGGCTTCGGCAATCGCCGCCTCGGCCTGATCGGCCATTTCGCGCACGATGCCTTCGCTCTTGACGGGCTCAAAGCCGCCGGTGTCGACCACGATGTACGGGCACGGCCCGATGCGGCCCTGTCCGTACTGCCGATCGCGGGTCAGTCCGGGAAAATCAGCCACCAGCGCATCGCGGCTGCGCGTGAGGCGATTGAAAAGGGTCGATTTGCCGACGTTGGGTCGGCCGACCAGGGCAACTACAGGTAGCATGAATGAAGCCGCCTAGAAAATGAAATGAATTCTTAAAAACGCTCCGCTTGGGGGTGCCGGGCTTATCCAGCCCGGCCGAAAGCGGAGTCTCAACGGGCCTCTACTTGACGACCCGGATCAAGGACAGTTCGCCTTCTTCGGTCTGGAACAGGGCGCCCTCGCCCATCGAAATCGGGGGCACGCGCACGGCGCCGTCGACCTTGGTGCGGCCGATGATTTCGCCCGAAGAGGGATCAATGAAATGCACGACGCCCTCAAAGTCGCCCAGAGCGAGCACGTCGCCCATCACGGCGGGCGCCGAGGGGTCGCGCCACAAAAGCTTGTTGTTCGTCCACAGCAGCTTGCCGCTTGCGTAGTCGTAGGCGTTCAGTTCGCCGCGGGCCGTGACGACGTAGACGCGCTGGCCGTCGGTGACGGGACCCGTCACGGCGTCGACGTCGGCGCGCCACAGCGTTCTGCCGTTGCTCGTCGACAAGCACAGCACGCCGCCCTGGAAGGCCGAGGCGCACATCATGTTGGCATCAACGAGGGGCGTACCAACGACGTCGACCAGACGCTCGACTTCGGTGATTCCCTTGGGCTGCGCGACGAGCGCGTCGAACACGGTGCGGCCGTTGCCGTCAAGGGCCAGGAGCCTGCCGTTTGCCTGTCCCACGAGAATGCCCGCGGGAGAAAAGCGCATCTGTGAGGGCGCGCGCACGGTCAAGGCGGGCACCTGCGCCTGATAGCGCCAGCGCCGCTCGCCCGAATACGCGTCAAAGGCCGTGATGCGGGTGTCGGCCGTGCGCACGAACACAAAGCCCGAGCCCACGAGCGGCGGCACGCTCACTTCGCTTGAAAGACGCGCCGTCCACAGGCGCTTGCCGTCGCTGTCGTAGACCTCGACCTCGCCCTTGACGGTGCCCACGGCGACATAGGTGCCGTCGCTGCCTACGCCGGCGGAAATGTCCGCGTCGGCGCGCTGCTTCCAGACCACGTCGCCCGTTTCGGGATCAATGCGGTAGAGCTCGTTGCCGCCCGCTCCGTAGATGCCGTTGGAGGTCACGGCGGGCGTGAGCAGACTTCCTTCGGTCGCGCCGAGATTCTCCGACCAGAGCTCGTCGCCCTGGACGAGCTCGCGGACGTCCTCGAGTTCGGCGGGCTCGCGCGAACTCGTCGAGCTGCAGCCGGAAATGACGAGCGCGCCGCAAAGAGCCGCTGCCAGAACGGTGAGCTTGTGCTTGAGCATGTCTCTTGAAACTCCGTGTTGTCTATCGGTTTGGCCCGCAGATAAGCCCTTCACTCGCGGGTGACGGCGCTTGAAGATTGAGTCCATGCGCAGTGAGCCGCGGCGAACGCACCCTGGAGCAGAAAAAATTGAAATTACTGAACCTTGGGCTCCGGCAGCGCCTGAAGCTTCAGGGTCAAAAGCGCAATGAGGCTTCCCTGCTCGGCGTCGGCCAGAATCGCCTTGTTCCAGTCGGCACGGGCGTTTTCAACTTCGCCCAGCGCCAGATGCACGTCGCCCATGCGGTCGAGCACCATCGCCTCGCCCGCGGATTCGGGGGCGACGCCCTCCAAGACCTCGAGCGCCTTCTGGGGGTTCTTCGCGTCAAGCTCGACGCCCGCCAGACGTACGCGCGCCACGGCGTCGTACTCGGGGCGCTTGGCTTCGTTGATCACCCAGTTGAGCGCGGTGCGCGCATCGTCAAGGCGCCCGGCCTGCTGATCGTTGGAAGCCTTCATCAGGGCGGCAAGCGCAGCGAAGACGTGGTTCGGATACTCCTGCATGAGGCCGTCGGCCAACGACTTGATGTTCTTCTCGTCGTTTTGCACGAACGCCGTCTGCAGTTGCACGTAGGCCACGGTCGCCTTATTGCCCTGGTAGCGCTTGTACCAGTGCCAGCCGTTGTAGGCGGCAAAGGCGAGGCACCCGGCGGTGATGACGGTCATCGTGAGCGTACCCCACTTCTCCCACCAGGCCTTCAGTTGGTCTAGCGACTCTTGTTCTTCCAAATCGTATGCCATGAAAAGACTTCCTTTTGTTTCAGGCAGGGAATCGACCGCCGTGCCCGCCAGAGGCACGCGGCCGCAGCATTAGCGTTTAGGCTCCCCAAGTCAAGTTGAGTCGGGGAGGAAAAAAAATCAAGCGGACTTCTTGCCGAACATCTCAACGAGCTGGTCGACCGGAACCTTCGCCTGATCGGCAAAGACCTGGGCGCCTGCGGCGTCGCGCAGCTGCTTGACGCTCACCATGCCCTCGTTGACTTCGCTTTCGCCCGCAATCACCGCCCACTGGGCAAGCGACTGGTCGGCGCGGCGCATCATCGACTTGAAGCTCGTCGAGCCCGCATGCACGATCACGCGCAGACCCGCATCACGCAGCTTCTCGCCGATCGTGCGCGCCACGAGCTCGGTATGTCCGCCCTGATGCGCAATATAAATGTCGCAGTCGGAAACAACAACCTCGCCCGAGGTTTCGCGCATGAGCTCGATCACGCGCTCGGCGCCCATGGCAAAGCCGACGGCGGGCGTGGGCTTGCCGCCCAACATCTCGATCAGGGGGTCGTAGCGGCCGCCGCCGCAGATCGTGCCCTGGCTGCCGAGACGGTCGGTGATCCACTCGAAAACCGTGTGATTGTAATAGTCAAGGCCGCGGACAAGACGCGGATTGATGCTGTAGTTGATGCCAAGCGCCTGCACGCCCGCTTCAAGCTTTCCGAGGAACGCGCGGCTTTCTTCGCCCAGGAAGTCAAGAAGCTTCGGGGCGGCGTTCACCAAATCCTGCATCTCGGGGTTCTTCGTGTCGAGAATGCGAAGCGGATTCGTGTAGAGACGGCGCTTGGCGTCTTCGTCGAGCACGTCCTTATTGGCCTCAAAGTAGGCGATGAGCGCCTCGCGGTGCTTGGTGCGCTCTTCGGCCGCGCCGAGGCTGTTGAGCTCAAGGTGCGCTTCGATCCCAAGGCGCTTCCACAAGCGGGCGAGCATCGAGAGCATCTCGATGTCGATGTCCGGACCCGCAAAGCCCAGGGCCTCGCAGCCGAACTGATAGAACTGGCGGTAGCGGCCGCGCTGCGGGCGCTCGTGACGGAACATCGGGCCAAAGTACCACAGACGCTGCGGCGAGCCGTAGGTGAGGTTGTGCTCGATTGCGGCGCGCACGACGGCCGAGGTGTTCTCGGGACGCAGCGTGAGCTGCTCGCCGTTCATGCTGTCGGTAAAGGAGTACATCTCCTTTTCAACGATGTCGGTCACCTCGCCGATGCCGCGGCAGAAAAGCTGCGTGGCCTCAAGAATCGGCGTTCTGATCTGGCGGTAGCCGTAGGAGGCCGCGGTCTCGCGGGCGGCCGTCTCAAACTTCTCCCAGATCGGGGCATCGGCAGGAAGCATGTCGTTCATGCCCTTGATGCCAGCAATTTTGACTTTAGCCATGGTGTGTCAATGTCCTTGTTGACGAATTGTCAATTGTCGTTTGCGTCGTTTGCCGCACCCGATGCCGCTTGTCGTTGACAGCGTCCGGGCATCAAAAGGCACGACAAAATATTCTTTGCTGCGGCTCTCTTTATGCCTTGTCCTTGGCGCTCCAACGGCGCATCACATAGGCTTCGACGAGCGCGGCGAAATCCTCGGCCATCGTCTCGCCCTTGAGCGAGGCGATCTTCACGCCGTCGGCAAAAACGGGCGCAACCGGGCTTTCGCCCCGGCCTGGGAGGCTGATGCCGATGTCGGCGCTCGCGCTCTCGCCCGGACCGTTGACGACACAGCCCATCACTGCCACGCGCATGCCCGCCGCCCCGGGCGCCGTCACGCGCCATTCGGGCATTTTCTCACGCAAAAACTGCTGCGTGGCAAGCGCAAGGTGCTGAAAGCGGTCGCTTGAGGTTCGTCCGCACCCCGGGCAGGAAATCACAAGGGGCGAAAAATTGCGCAGACCCATGCTCTGCAAAAGCTCCTGCGCGACGATCACCTCTTCAACGCGGGGCTTTCCGGGCGCAGGCGTAATCGAAATGCGGATCGTGTCGCCGATGCCTTCGGAAAGAAGGACGGCCAATGCAGCGCTGCTTGCCACCACGCCCTTGGTGCCGAGGCCGGCGTCCGTCTACCCCAGATGCAAGGCCCAGGAGCCGCGTGCGGCAAGCTTGCGGTTGACGGCAATGAGGTCGGCGACGTCGCTTACCTTGGTCGAAAGGACGATGCGATCGCTTGCAAGTCCCAGCTTTTCGGCAAGCTCGGCGCTTTGCGCCGCGCTTTCAACCATCGCGTCAAGCCAGACGTCGTGCACGTCGCGGGGCTTAGCGAGCTCGCGGTTGGCGTCCATCATACGGCTCAGGAGTTCCTTATCAAGGCTGCCGCCATTGACGCCGATACGGATGGGCACGCCCTTCTGGTTGCAGGCAGCGGCCACAGCCTTGACGCGGTCGTCGTCGCCGATGTTGCCGGGGTTGATGCGAATTTTATCGGCACCGGCATCCAGCGCGGCCAGTGCGGCGCGGT
>USAL01000077.1 GCA_900552545.1 uncultured Sutterella sp.
CGATGCTCTCGTCATCGGTCTTTTTGCCGAAGCCAAGGACTGCGGCAAGTCCGGCTCGAAGTCCAAGGACAAGGACAAGGACAAGACCGAGGCCTGCGGCAGCAAGCCCGTCTTCACGCCGTCGGCGCTTGAAATCGAGTCTGCCACGAGCGGTGCGCTCTCGCAGATTTTTGCGACCGGCGACTTTACCGGTGCCGTGGGCGACATGGTCGTGCTCTACGCGCCGCAGGGCGTCAAGGCCCGCCGCGTGATCGTCGTGGGTTTGGGCGAGGTCGAGGCGATGACCGAGCACATCTTCATGACGGTGCACGAGAAGGTTGCCCGCGCCACGCGTGCACAGTCGATCGTGCTCACCTCCGAAGAGTGGACGCCCGAAGGGCGCGATGCGCTCTGGGCCGCCCGCAGCGCCGTGCGCGCGCTGATCTTTGCTGGCACGCCGCTTGACGGCTTCAAGACCGACGGCAAGAACCGCCGCTGCGTGATCGAGTCGATCGGCTGGGTGCTCAACGACGAGGAAAACAAGGATGCCGTGGCCGAGTCCCTTGAACAGGGCCGCATCATCGCGCGCAACATGCTCTGGGCCAAGAACCTTGCCGACATGCCCCCGGGCATCTGCACGCCCACCTTCCTCGTGGGATCGGCCAAGACGATCGTGGTCGACTGCGAACGATTCTGCGTGGCCCGCAAGGAAAGCACCAAGGGCAAGATCGAGCTCGAATGGATGGACCGCGACGAGATGGACACTGCCGACATGGGCGGAATCTTGGGCGTTGCGGCCGGTTCCGACGAAGAGCCGCGCTTGATCAAGCTTGCCTGGTACGGCGCCGCCGACCGCGACGAACCCCCGGTCGTCATCGTGGGCAAGGGCGTGACGTTTGATTCGGGCGGCCTCAACCTCAAGCCCGGCCGCTCGATGCCCGAGATGAAGTACGACATGTGCGGCGCGGTTGCCGCGCTTGCGCTCGTGCGTGCGGCCTGCGAGATGAACCTTCGCATCAACATCGTGGCAATCGCCCCCTGCGCCGAGAACCTTCCCTCGGGCAAGGCGATCAAGCCCTCGGACATCCTGCGCATTTCAAACGGCATGACCGTCGAAGTGCTCAACACCGACGCCGAAGGGCGCCTGCTTTTGGCGGACGCCTTGACCGAAGCGCGCCGCTACAACCCCGCGGTGTGCATTGATCTCGCAACGCTCACGGGCGCCTGCGTGGTGGCCCTGGGCCCGGACGTCTCGGGTCTTTTCTGCAACGACGACGCCTTGACGAGCCAGCTTGCCGAAGCGGCCGATGCCGCCGACGATCCCGTCTGGCCGATGCCGATGGGCGGCCGTTATCGCGAACTCTTGAAGAGCAACGTGGCCGACCTCGCCAACACGGGCAATCAGCCGCACTCGGGCGCCTGCACGGCGGCGACGTTCCTCTCGGAATTCGCTCCCGACTGCCCCTGGGCGCACCTTGACATTGCGGGCCCGGCCAACACCACGGGCGAAAACCGTCAGTCGACCTCGCGCCCGATGCCGCTCATGCTCGAGTGGCTCATGGCCTACAGCGCCAACAAGCCTGCAAAGAAGGTGAAGAAGTCCAAGAAGTAAAAAGTCGGACTTCTGAGAAGAGAGGCAAGGGAGGACGCCTCTGACTGCCGCTTCTGAGTGGTCGTTCCTGAAGTCCTTGCTTGATCATCTCCCTTCTTCCTGCGCTTCACACCCCCTTGCGTCGGCTTTCCGGAGCAGGGGGTTTCTCATAACTGGTTCATGCGTGTCCCGATGCGCGCGGCAACGGCCGCCCGTTTGCGGACATCAAAGCCGCAGGCGTTTTGAGTTAAGATAATCGGCCTGTGCCACTCGTGCGCCCGTGCACGAAGACCCGCGACGATTTTTCCTTTTCCCCGCCCATGCAGCAGATCGACTTTCACTTCAATGTCGCCAACAGGAGCCTGTACGCCTGCCGGCTTCTCAAGAAGGTGACGGGCATGGGGCTCAAGGCAACCGTCTGGAGCACGAACCAGGCGTTCTTGTCGCGCGTCTACGATGATCTCTGGCGCTTTGAGGATCTGACCTTCATCCCGCACGCCTGGGCGGGAAGCATGTGGGAGGCGGAGGCTGCGGTGGTGTTTGCCGACCACATCGAGGATCTCCCGACCCGCGACGTGATCGTGCTTCTTGATGAAGACGTCCCGCACGACTGGGAGCAGCAGCTTGCGCGCTTTGAGCGCGTGATCGACATCGTCTCGACCAACCCCGAGGAGCTTCAGCACTCCCGGCAGCGCTACCGCATCTATCACGCGGCAGGCATTACTTTGAAAGCTTACGACAGGAGCAAAGGCTGACCATGCAGACGCACACGACGCCCGTTTTGACCGATCGCGTTCCCTATACCTGGGAGGAGTTGAAGGCTGCCGCCCAAAACGGTCATGCAGCCGGACAAGTTGCGGGTCTATCTGCCGCGCATCCTGCGGCGATGCACGACGAGGCCGCGCTTTTTGAGCGTGCCGCGAGGCCCGCTGCGACTCCCGCCGCGCCTGCTGCCCCCGCCGCAATTCACCCTGCGGCTCCTTCTGCGGTTGAGCCCATGGCGGCAGCGCCCGACTCCCGTGAAGCGCGCGATGCGCTCAAGGAAGAGCTCGTCGAAACGCTCATTCCGATGATTCTTGAGCGCGTGCATGCACAAGTCTCGATCATGATCGACATGACGATGCGCAGCGCCGCCTCGAAGATTCGCGCCGACTTTGATCAGGCCGTGGAAAAGACGGTGCGCTCGGCAGTCGAGCACGTGGTGCGCGAAAAGCTTTGACGGTTTTCGTCCCGGCAGCAAAAAAGCACGCAGAGGCTTGAAGAACTCAAGCGATGCGTGCTTTTTGTTTGTGCGCGAAAAAGATCGACGAAAGGCCCCGAAGGCAGGTTCCTCCCTCCTTCGGGTGGTCGTCTTTATGCCTTGCAGCAGCTGCGGCGGGCGTTTTCCTTCATCTGCGCGATGACTTCGGCATAGGCCGCCGCATTCTTCTTGCCGAAGACGGCGCTTCCGGCGACGAACGCCTCGGCGCCTGCGGCGGCGATTTCGCCGATGTTGGCGGGCTTGACGCCACCGTCGACTTCAATGGGGATGTGGCGGCCGCTTTTTTCTTCGTAGGCATCAAGGATCGCGCGCGCCTTGCGGATCTTCTCGAGCGTCGAGGGGATGAAGCTCTGGCCGCCGAAGCCCGGGTTGACGCTCATCAGAAGGATGAGGTCGAGCTTGTCCATGACGTAGTCGAGGTAGCTCAGGGGCGTGGCAGGGTTGAACACGAGCCCTGCCTTCATGCCGAGGTCGCGGATCAGCGAGAGCGTGCGGTCGATGTGGCGCGAGGCCTCGCAGTGAAAGGTGATGATGTTGGCGCCCGCCTTGGCGAACATCGGGATCAGGGCGTCGACGGGCTCGACCATGAGATGCACGTCGATGGGGGCGTCGGTCACCGGACGCAGCGCTTCGCACACGAGCGGACCCACCGTGAGGTTGGGCACGTAGTGATTGTCCATCACGTCAAAGTGAATCCAGTCGGCGCCGCCCGCGACGACGTCCGTCACTTCCTGGCCCAGATAGGCGAAGTTGGCCGAAAGAATGGAGGGAGCGATGATGGGATAGGTGGGGTTCATGTCGCTTTTGTCTTGTGCCCGAAGGCAAAAATGGAATGCGCGTGATGTTCCGGCAAAAAGTCGGAAGGATGCTCAAAGAGGGCCGCCCATGCCGGGAAAGATCAAGAAAAATCTGGAAAAAGGGGCGGGTCCCGAGCAGGAAAAAATTATACGTCGTGCCGTGCGCACGCCCGGGAAAGAGACAGAAGCCTTCTCTTTATTTTTACCTTAGAAAAAGGCTTCGGGGGCAATCAACAATCCCGAAGCCTCTTCAGGTCCCAACAAGCACCCCAAAGATTTTTGAAGTCTTCCCCTGGGTGCCGTCGGCGTGAGCCGCTTAGGCCTTGCAGCAGCCTTCTTCAACCGGCGACTTGTCGAGGCCGAAGGCGTCGTGCAGCGCGCGCACGGCAAGCTCCATGTACTTGTCTTCGATCACGAGGCTCACCTTGATTTCCGAGGTGCCGATCATCTGAATGTTGATGCCCTCGCGCGCGAGCGTCTCGAACATCTTGCAGGCCACGCCCGCGTGGGTGCGCATGCCGATGCCGACGACGGAGACCTTCGCCACGCTCGTCGACGTGGTGATGTTCTTGGGCTGGCAGACCGGCACGACCTCTTCGTTGAGAACCTTGAGGGTGCGCTCGAGCTCGCCCTTCGGAACCGTGAAGGTGAAGTCCGTGGGGCCGGCCGAGGCGTTGTTCTGCACGATCTTGTCGACGTCGATGTTGTGCTGGGCGACGGGGCCGAGAATCTTGTAGGCCACCCCGGGGGTGTCGGGAACCTGGGTAAGAGTGATTTTGGCTTCATCGCGCGTGCAGGCGATGCCGGAAACAAGGGCTTTCTCCATCTTGGGATCTTCCTCAAAAGAAATCAGGGTGCCGCTGACGGCTTCGACGTCAACGGGAATGTCGGGGTCTGTGTGGCGCGATAGCACGGGCAGGGGCACGTGGTACTTGCCGGCAAACTCCACGCTGCGGATCTGCAGCACCTTGGAGCCGAGGCTCGCGAGCTCGAGCATTTCCTCAAAGCTGATGGCGTCAAGACGCCGGGCCTTGGGCTCGATGCGTGGATCGGTCGTGTACACGCCGTCGACATCCGTGAAGATGAGGCACTCGGCCGCATGCAGGGCCACGGCCATGGCGACGCCGCTCGTATCCGAGCCGCCGCGGCCGAGCGTGGTGACGTTGCCCGCGGCGTCGCGCCCCTGGAAGCCCGCCACGATGACGACCTTGCCGGCGTCGAGCTCCTTTTTCACGGCATCGCTGTCGATGCTTTCGATGCGGGCCTTGCCGAAGGCCGAGTCGGTGTGCACGGCCACCTGCGAGCCGTTGAAGCTCACGGCCTCGACGCCGATCGCCTTCAGAGCCATTGCGAGAAGGCCGATCGAGACCTGCTCGCCGGTGCTCGCCACGACGTCAAGTTCGCGGGGATCGGGATTGGGCTGGATTTCCTTGGCCAGCGCAATCAGGCGGTTGGTTTCACCGCTCATGGCCGAAACAACGACCACCATCTGGTGGCCGGCACGGTGCCACTTGGCAACGCGGCGCGCCACGTTCTTGATTCGCTCGGGGCTGCCCATGGAAGTGCCGCCGTACTTGTGAACAATGATCGCCATAGGGGGGAATGTCTCCAAAAATTTCCAATTGACCGAGAGGCGGGAGGAAACGCCGGTTCCTTTCTCGACCTTTCTCGAAGGGCCGCCTCGACGGTCGCAATCTCTGTGTCAGCGGTTCGTCTTTGAACAAAGGCGACATGGACACAACTCTACGGATTGTGTCAGGAAACGTCACGCTTGTGACGGCGGCAGGCGCATCGGGCCCCCTCTAGAAGTGCGAAGGTTGATCAGCCGCAAGCCGGGGCAGGGGATTCTATTAGGCAAAATGGTTTAGGCGCTTGCATGGTGCACCCTCGTTCGGCGTAGGAGGCGACTACGTCCAAAGCAAGCCTTGGCGCGGTGTGTCTTTAAAACTACAATGATTCACGCATCAGCCGTGTTTGAAGGGGCGTTTTGAGGACTGTCGTCGGGCTCCCTCGGGCGGCGATCTCCTGCGGGATTTTTGTCTGGCATTTCCGGTGTGTCCCGCAAGGAAACAGCTAACCGCATCGTTTTTGGGCAGCCATGGATACAGTCAGTCTCAGCGAATTCAAGCGCAACTTCGGCGAATACATCGCAAGCGCCCGCTTCGGGCACACCGTGATCGCCTTTGAAAAGGAGGCGCCTTATTGCCTTCTGGTGCACCCGTCCGTGCTCTCGGACGAGGAGCGCTCGCAGTGCGGGTCGATCGCCACCACCGACTTCTACCGACACTCCAAGCAGGTCGCAGAAGAGGTCTCGGGCGGCAGGCGGCTTCTCGTGACGGTGCGCGGCAATCCGGTCGGCTGCCTCGTGGGGCCCGATCTGCTTCCCCGGGCGCTGGCCGTGCGGTAAAGAAGAAGAAGGAAAACGTGGATCCGCGCCGAGGCGGGTTTCGTCCTTTCCGCCATTCTCATCCTTGAGCAATTCCTTCTACGCTCTTTATTTCCCGCGCATCCATCCTCTCCGGGCGTCAACCCTCACTGACCGCGACGTCCCGCCGACCGATCATCGGTCCTTCCCGCGTTCTTCTCCCAATTTTCTCCGTTCTACGCACCAAGGCGTCCGCCATGCCCGGCGTCCGTTCTTTGATGCGGCTGCCGCTGCAGCAGTTCATCGGTCGCATCGGTCGTTTATGCAAGCGCGTATGATGAAAAGGCTTTTTTCGTCGGATGCACTGCCGACAGACTCCGAGGAGACCGATTTCCATGATTCGCATTACCGACCTTGATACGCCAAGCCTCATCATCGACCGCGAGAAGCTCAAGAAGAACATCGACTTTGCCCACGCCCGCGCGCGGGAGTTGGGCGTTGCCTGGCGGCCGCACCTCAAGACGCACAAGTGCGTCGAGATCGCGCGGATGCAGCTTGAGGGGGCTGCAGGCCCTGCAACGGTCTCGACGGTGCGCGAGGCCGAGTACTTCGTTGCGGCGGGCATCCGCGACTTGATCTATGCGGTGGGCATTGCCCCGCACAAGCTCGCTCGCATCGACGCCTTGAACCGCGCGGGGGCCGATGTCAAGATCATTCTCGACAACGTCCCTGCTGCGAAAGCCGTAAGCGACTTCTGCCGCACGCGGGGCTCGCGCATCGGCGTACTCATTGAAATCGACTGCGACGGTCACCGCTCGGGACTCAAGCCCAACGATCCGGAAATGATCGCGGTGGCGCAAAGCCTCACCGACGGCGCGCACTTCATGGGCGTCCTGACGCACGCGGGCGAAAGCTACAACGCGCATTCGCAGGAAGAAATCGAGGCGGCCGCCGAAAACGAGGAGTGCTCGATTCTTGCCGCGCGCGACCTTCTCGCGAGTGCGGGCTTCACAAGCACCATCGTGAGCGTGGGCTCCACGCCCACCTTCGTGCGCGCACGCAGGCACCTTGCGGGCGTCACCGAATACAGAAGCGGCGTGGGCGCCTTCTACGACCTCGTGATGGCGGGTATCGGCGTGTGCAGGCCCGAGGACATCGCGCTCTCGGTTCTCGTGAGCGTCATCGGCTGGCAGGAGGAAAAAAGCTGGATCATCACCGACGGCGGGTGGCTTGCGATGAGCCGAGACCGCGGCACCGCGTCCCAATCCGTTGACTGCGGCTATGGGCTTGTGTGCGACATCAAGGACAACATCATTGCCGATCTGTGGGTGCGGCAGTGCAACCAGGAGCACGGCGTCATCTGCCGCCGCGATGGTAAGCCTTTTGACGTCAAGGCCTACGGAATCGACGCAAAGTTCCGGATTCTTCCCAACCACGCCTGTCCGACGGCCGCGGCCTTTGACCGCTACAACGTGGTCGATGCCGAGGGCGTCGTCACCGACGTCTGGACGCGCTGCAACCACTGGTAAAGCGTCGAGGAAAACGGCTGCCGACATCGTGCGCGAGGCCCGAAAAGGAGGCTTTATACGATGAATTGTCTATTGCCATCGGCAGCCGTTTCCTGTAGAACAGCACTTGCGAGCTTGAAATGATGAAAATTTTCAAGTGCAGCACATTCCTCTTTTCAACGCGGCTTTCGAGCCGCTTCAATCAAAGGCATTGCCATGATGGCGACCAAGGCAAAACTTGCTCGTATCCGCACCATGCGCCGCGTGCACAAGCCCAACGGCTGGTTTGCACAGGGGGTCTGGTCATGGCGACCCTTTTCTCAAAATTCGTCCGGCTTCTGACGTCCGAGCGGCGCCCATGATGGGACCGCAGTTGCCAGCCTCACAGCGAGTGAACAAGGCGGCCGTCCAAGGAAAGCTGATCACCCCCGAAAAACATCATGAAGCAGCGACTGCGTCGGGCTTGAGCGTACGCCATTGAGCGCCATTGAGCGTTCTCCGCCGAGCTCTCAGCCGCTGCCGCCGATGGTTTTGCGGGTACGGTCTCCCGACAACTCCTCAATCCAGACTCCCGAGCGTTCTTCGCCGACATCGGCCCTTCTTCGTCTTTGTCGTTGAGAAAACCGCGCGGGGAGGTCTCAAGGGACTTTTCAGGAGATCTCTCAGGGGATATTTCAAAGACCCGCTTTCCAGTCCCGTTGCTTTTCACACGGGTGCGGTTTTTGTCATTTTTTCCTCAAGCCTGAGGGTTCCAACGCCCCTAGCGATCTCCCTTGCGAGTCCTTTGAAGGCGCTGCAGGACATCAAAGAAGCCTTTGAACCGAAACCTTCCTTGAAACTGCCGTCGGTGTGTGCCGCCTGCATTG
>USAL01000078.1 GCA_900552545.1 uncultured Sutterella sp.
GGCCCTGCGCCGCTATCAGAAGCAGATACGCGCTCCGCGCGACGGGCGTGACGAGATGGTGATGATGAACACTTGGGGCGACCGCAGTCAGGACACGAAGGTCAACGAGCGTTTCTGTCTGGAGGAGCTCGAGCGTGCGGCGCAAGCCTCCGGCCGCGTCGACGTCTGCAGGATTCCTGAAAGCGTCAAAACCGACCAAGGCGCCCAAGGCGGCGGCCGCTGATACAATGCGGCTTGCCTCTGCGGCAATCTGCTTAGGGTGAAACCCGACAGGGCGTTGAAGGAAGCCGTGTGGGATCGCCTTTTTCCTTTTTTTGCCGCATTTCCCGAAAACCCATGGATCGCGCCCTTTTTTCTAAGCGGCGCTTCCGGGGTTTTGTCTTTTTTCCCTTCTTTTTCGTTTGCGCCGCATGAGCGAGACTCCGGACACACATCACGCTGATCACGCAGATCACGCCGACCGCACCGACGTCGGCGACGCCTTTCGACAGTCGATTCCGGTGATGCTGGGCTACGTGCCGCTTGGCATCGTCTTCGGCTTTCTCTTTGTGCAGGCGGGCGGCGCGCCCTGGCTTGCCGTCGTCTCCTCGATTCTCATCTACGGCGGCGCCGTGCAGTACATGATGGTGCCGATGTTGGCCGCCGGCGCCTCGGTCGCCTCGGTTGCCTTCGCGACGGCCGTGCTCAACCTGCGGCACATCTTCTACGGGCTGCCGATTCTTCGCAAGATGCCCGAGCGCGGCTGGCGGCGCTGGTACTGCGTCTTTGCGCTCACCGACGAGACGTTTTCGCTTCTGAGCCTCTTTCCGGAAGACGCCTCCAAGAAGAAGGTCCTGTGGCTTTGCTTTTTCAACCACGTCTGGTGGATCGTGGGAAGCCTTCTCGGGGCCGTGCTGGGCGCTGCGGCAAGAATTGAGCTTCAGGGCATGGACTTCGTGCTCACGAGCCTTTTCTCGGTGCTGATGTGCGAGCTCTGGCGGCAGCGCGCAAGCGCCTGGCCGCTGTGGTCGGCTCTGGCAGGGTACTTCGCCATGCGCCTTCTCGTGCCCGGACAGGCGCTTACGCTTTCAATTGCCTTCTGCATGATTGCGGGCCTTGTCTGGGGCGCCGTGCGCCGCCGGCAGCTGCGTGATCAGGAAGGCGAGGAGCTCACGAGATGACGCCCATGGATGATGCAATCTATCTGCTCACGGTGTTCGTGGCCATGGCGGCGGTAACGGCCGCTGAGCGCGCGCTTCCCTTCGTGGCAAGTCAGTGGCTCTCCCGGCAGCGCTGGGTGCGGGATCTGGGGAAGTTTTTGCCGCTGGCGATCATGGTGCTGCTTGTGGTCCACTCGGCCATGGGCGCTGCCGACGGCCGCAGCCACGACGGGCTCTTCGGGGCGCTTCCGGCGCCCGAAGTGGCCTCGATTGCGCTCACCTTTCTCCTACAGTGGCTATTTAAAAACGCACTCGTGGCGATCTTTTCGGGCACGGCGCTCTACGTGGTGTTGGTCAACGGCCTCATCCCGGGCCTGGTGCTCTAGAGGCCTCAGACGACGCGGCTTTTGCGGCAAATCCCGAACGGGCGCGGGCGCGGTCGGCTAAAATTATTTCTTTACGAGCCGCGCTGAGCATTCAACCTTATCCTCGGGATCAGCGCGGAATCGGGATTGCGCCTGCGGCAACGCCCTCAGGCGCCGCGATCGCTTTTGAGCTCACAACATTCAAGCTATGTCCGATACGGTCAATCACGAAGAAGAAAAGGAGGACGCCGGCGCGCGTCCGACCAATTTCATCCGCAGCATCATTGAGGCTGATCTTGAGGCCAACAGCAACCGGCCCCGTCTGTGGTGCGGTCATCCCGCGCCCTACAGTGAGCAGGCTGCCGCTGGGCACGAGGACGTCGCGCGCATCCGCACGCGCTTTCCGCCCGAGCCCAACGGGTACCTTCACATCGGGCACGTCAAGAGCATCTGCCTCAACTTCGGGCTTGCCGAAGACTACGGCGGCTACTGCCACATGCGCTTTGACGACACCAATCCCGTCAAGGAGGATCAGGAGTACGTCGACGCCATTCTCGAGAGCGTGCGCTGGATGGGCTTTGACTGGCGCCACGGCGACGAGGTGAACCTCTATCACGCCTCCGCGTACTTCGAATGGATGTACGAGTTTGCCGAGCATCTGATCAAGACGGGCTACGCCTACGACGACGAGCAGACGGCCGACGAGATGCGCGCCAACCGCGGCACGCTCACCGAGCCCGGCAAAAACTCGCCCTACCGCGACCGCTCGCCCGAGGAGAATCTGAGGATCTTTCGAGAGATGCGCGCGGGCAAGCACCCCGAGGGCTCGATGGTGCTGCGCGCCAAGATCGACATGGCCTCGCCCAACATCAACCTGCGCGATCCCGCGATCTACCGCATCCGCTTTGCCGAACACCAGTCCACGGGCACCGCCTGGTGCATCTACCCGATGTACACCTTCGCGCACCCGATCGAGGACACGCTTGAGAATATCACGCACTCGATCTGCACGCTCGAATTCGAGGATCAGCGCGCCTTCTATGACTGGGCGCTCGAGCGCGTCGTGCCGGTTCTGAGAACACCGCAGTTTGAGGAGGCCAAGACGATCATCGCGGCCATGGCCGAGGGAAGCGACGAGCGTGCGCTCGTCTTTGCCCGTGCTGCCTACAACGCCCGCGCAAAGCTGGGCACAAGCGACCCCGAAGCGGCCATGAACGAGATCTTCAGCCACTGGGCTACCACGAACGGTCCCGAAAGTCTCGATGGTCCCCAGGGCAAGACGTTCTTTACGCTGCTCACGCAGTACCCGCAGAACTTCACGCCGCTCATGCAGGCCGCGCTCTCGGTGGCGGTGAGAAAGAACTTCTTCCTCCTTTCGCATCAGTACGAATTCAACCGTCTGAGCCTTACCAATGTTGTGCTCAGCAAGCGCAAGCTCATTCAGCTCGTCAACGAGGGCTACGTCGACGGCTGGGACGATCCCCGCATGCCCACGATCGTCGGCCTGCGCCGCCGCGGCTATACCGCGCAGTCGCTCAAGAACTTCGTCGAGCACTGCGGCGTGAGCCGCGTGGCGGGCGGCTGGATCGACTACAGCGTGCTCGAGCAGAGCTTGAGAGAGGATCTTGAGTCGACGGCCGAGCGCCGCTTCGGCATCGTGCATCCCTTGAAGCTCGTGATCGACAACTATCCCGAGGGTCAGAGCGAGGAGCTTGAGGCGCCCAACCATCCGCAGAACGAAGCCATGGGCTCGCGCAAGCTCACCATGAGTCGCGAGCTCTGGATCGAGCAGGACGACTTCGCCGAGGTTCCCCCGAAGGGTTACCGGCGCCTGACGATTCCCGCCGACGGGACGCCTGCCAAGCCGGTGCGCCTGCGCTACGGCTACGTGATCGTGCCCTCGTCCTTTGAAAAGGATGCCGACGGGCGCGTCACCTGCGTGCACGCCGAGTACCTGCCGCAGACCAAGACCGGTACGGAAGGCGCCGATTCGGTGAAGACCAAGGCCGCCATCCACTGGCTTGACGCGGCCACGGCCGTGCCCGCCGAGCTGCGTTTCTACGACCGTCTCTTTGCCGTGGCGCACCCGGACGCCGAGAAGAATTTCCTTGACGTCCTCAACCGCGACAGCAAGAACGTCTATCAGGGCTACGTGGAGCCGGCAGCTGCGAACGCCGCGCCCGATACGCGTTTCCAGTTCGAGCGCACGGGCTACTTCGTTACCGACCGCGTCGAGCACGGCAAGGACGGGCGCGCGGTCTTCAACCTCGCCGTCGGCCTGCGCGACAGCTGGGGTAAGAAAAAGGCCTGAGTTGTTGTCTAGACTGCAGCTTTAGTGCAAGAATGGGGCTGACGCCGTGTTGAAATCGCGACGTCGGCCTTTTTCTTCTTTCAATATCCGCAGGATTAAAAAACGCGGAAGAACAAAATATGTCCGCCAGACAGCCTCATGCGATCGCCCAGAGTCCTGCCAGTCGGTGCGCATCCGCCTGCAGCGGCCTTTGAAGCGCTGCCGTCGGTTTTGATCAAACATAGGAGAGACAAGCAATGAAGCACGCAATCATGGCCGCGCTCGCGGCCTTTGCTGTTGCCGGCGCCGCCCAGGCTGCAGGTGACCTTGGTACAAAGCCGATCACGGACAAGGATCAGTGCCACGCCTGCGACATGTGGATCACGAAGTATCCCGGCCCCAAGGGCGAGATCGTCATGAAGCCCGGCCGCAAGGGCTCTCCCGCCGACAAGGCCGTCTGAGAAGGACGAACGCCGTAAGGCAACGGTAAATCAAAGACCCCGGCGGCGAAAGTTACCTACGCATAAGGACAACATTTCAAATTACCGTTCAAGTAGCATTGAAAAAGCCACTGACTCTGAATTATTCAGGGTCAGTGGCTTTTCGTTGAAAACGAGGCTGCATTCTGGTACAATCTATGTGTATAAAAGGAACTTCCCATAATTGCACCTTATCGGAAGTTGAAAGGAGGGGCACTGTGAGCGAACTTATGACGAAACACGAGATGACTGAGGAAGATATCAAGTTACAGTATATTACTCCAGCGATTGAGAGCGCAGGCTGGGATAAACTTAAGCAAATTAAAATGGAGTACAACTTCACGGACGGTCGTGTCATCGTCCGCGGAAATGTCACAGCCAGGGGAAAGAGAAAGCGCACAGACTATCTGCTTTACTACAAGCCCAATATTCCTTTGGCTATCGTCGAGGCAAAGGATAACAGACACAGTGTCGGAGCCGGAATGCAACAGGCCATCGAATATGCCGAGGTGCTGGACATCCCGTTTGTGTACAGCTCAAATGGCGACGGTTTCTTGGAACACGATATGAAATCCGGCAAAGAGCGTGAATTGATGTTGGAGCAGTTTCCCTCGCCGCATGATCTCTGGCAGCGGCACATCGGCGACGAGCATTTCACGCCGGAGCAGGAACAACTTATTACCGAGCCGTACTATTTTCAGCCGGGTGATAAGACCCCTCGCTACTATCAGCGTATCGCCATCAACCGCACCGTTGATGCGGTAGCCCGTGGGCAGGATCGTATCCTCCTCGTTATGGCGACCGGTACCGGCAAGACCTATACTGCGTTTCAGATCATCCACCGCCTTTGGAAATCCGGTCGCAAGAAAAAGATCCTGTTCCTTGCTGACCGCAATATCCTCGTTGACCAGACCATGCAACAGGACTTCAAGCCTTTTGCAAAGGTCATGACGAAAATCGAGGGCAAAAAGCTGGATAGCTCCTACGAGCTGTATCTGTCCCTCTATCAGCAGTTGGCGGGTGATGAGAACGAAGAGCCGTTCCGTGCATTCCAGCCGGATTTCTTCGACCTCATCGTCATCGACGAGTGTCACCGTGGCAGCGCCAAGGAGGACTCCCGCTGGCGCAGAATACTCGAATACTTCCACAGTGCCACGCAGATCGGTATGACTGCTACGCCGAAGGAAACGAAAGAGGTATCCAATATCTCTTACTTCGGTGAACCCATCTATACATACAGTCTGAAACAAGGTATCGACGACGGCTTCCTCGCTCCGTACAAAGTTCTCCGCGTCGGCCTGGACAAAGACCTGGAAGGTTGGCGACCCACGGCTGGACAGCACGACATCTACGGGTACGAGATCGAGGACCGGGAGTACAACACCAAGGATTACGACAAAAACCTCATTATCGATGAGCGCACCGCCGCCGTGGCGAAGCGTATCACTCGCTTTTTGAAAGAAAACGACCGCTTTGCCAAGACCATCGTATTCTGCGTGGACATCGACCATGCAGAGCGGATGCGGCAGGCGCTCGTGAACGAAAACAGCGACCTCGTGGCGGAGAATGCCAAGTATGTCATGCGTATTACCGGCGACAACGCCGAGGGCAAGGCGCAACTCGACTACTTTATCGCAGAGGACAGCAAATATCCCGTGATCGTTACGACCTCCAAACTGATGACGACTGGCGTGGACTGCAAAACGTGCCGGCTCATCGTTCTGGACAACAACATAAACTCTATGACCGAGTTCAAGCAGATCATCGGTCGTGGCACACGGCTAAAGCCCGATTATGGCAAAGAGTATTTCACTATCATGGATTTCCGCAATGCCTGCCGACTCTTTGCAGACCCGGAATTCGATGGCGACCCGATCTCTATCATTGATGATGGCGATGATCCCGGCGAAGAGCCGACCATCGATCCGCCGAAGCCACCCGTCCCGACTCCCGGTCCCGGCGGGGACACCGACGACCCGCCCGAAAAGAAGCATAAATACCGGGTGCGTGGTGTCGAGGTGACGATTTTGAACGAGCGAGTCCAGTACTACGATAAGGACGGCAAGCTCATCACGGAAAGTGTGACCGACTACTCCAAGAAGAACATCCTCGGCGAATATGCCACCTTGGATTCCTTCCTCCGTGCCTGGAATTCTGAGGAGAAGAAACAAGCCATCATCGACGAACTGCAGGAGCGCGGCGTCCTTCTGGAAGCGCTGCGGCAAATCGCCGGGAATAAGGATATTGACGACTTCGACCTCATCTGCCACATCGCCTACGATAAGGCACCGCTGACGAAGGCAGAGCGGGCGAACAATGTCCGCAAGCGTGGATACCTCTACAAGTATTCCGGCTTGGCACAGGAAGTTCTGAGTGCGCTGCTGGACAAATACATGAACGAGGGCATTCAGGACATCGAGAACCTCGAAATCCTGTCCAATGACCCGTTCCGCAAATTCGGCACCCCCATGAAAATCGCAAAGCTGTTCGGCGGCAAAAACGGATACATTCAGGCGATCCGTGATTTGCAGAAGGAAATCTACGCTGCGTAAGGAGATATAAGATATGAGTTTAAATAACCTGGTAAAGCGACTGCAGGACATCATGCGGAATGACGCAGGCATCAACGGCGATGCCCAGCGTATCGAGCAGATGGTTTGGATTCTCTTTCTGAAAGTGTATGATGCCAAAGAGGAAATCTGGGAGTTTTACGATGAAAAATACACCTCCATCATCCCGGAGAAGCTGCGCTGGCGTAATTGGGCCGTCGACCACAAGGACGGCAAGGCGCTCACCGGCGATGCGCTTCTGGACTTCGTGAACGGAAAACTGTTCCCGACCCTTAAAGCCATCGAAATTGATGAGAATACCCCTATGAGCCAGATCATTGTCCGCACCGCCTTCGAGGACAACAACAACTACATGAAGGACGGTATCCTGCTTCGCCAGGTTATCAATGTCATTGACGAGATAGACTTTGAAGAGTATGAGGACCGCCACGCCTTCGGCGAGATTTACGAAACGATCCTCCGCAGCTTGCAGAGCGCCGGTAACTCCGGTGAATTCTATACGCCCCGTGCGGTCACGGACTTCATGGTGCAGATGATCAAGCCAAAGCTCGGCGAGTCTATTGCGGACTTCGCCTGCGGTACAGGCGGCTTCCTCACCTCTGCGCTGAAGGTGCTGGATGCCCAAGTGCAGACAGTCGAGGACAGAACGGTTTACAGCAACTCCATCTATGGCATTGAAAAGAAGGCGCTGCCGTTCCTTCTGTGCGCCACGAATATGCTGCTCCACGACATCGACAATCCTCGCATCATTCATGGCAACAGTCTGGAAAAGAATGTGCGTGAGTACAAGGAGAGCGACCGCTTCGATGTCATTCTGATGAATCCTCCTTACGGCGGCAACGAAAAAGAGGGCGTGAAGCAGAATTTCCCGGCTGATCTCCGCAGTAGCGAAACCGCCGACCTCTTTATGTCGGTCATCATGTATCGGCTGAAGCAGAATGGGCGCTGCTCCATCATTCTGCCGGACGGCTTCCTGTTTGGTACAGATAATGCCAAAATGGCAATCAAGGAAAAGCTGCTGTCCGAGTTCAACCTCCATACGGTCATTCGTATGCCACACAGCGTTTTTGCGCCATACACTTCTATCACGACAAACATTCTGTTCTTCGACCGGACGCATCCCACGACGGAAACCTGGTTCTATCGCCTGGATATGCCGGATGGATACAAGAACTTCTCCAAGACGAAGCCCATGAAACTGGAGCACTTTGCCCCGGCTGTTGAGTGGTGGAACAACCGTGAGGAGATCACTATCGATGGCTTTGACAAGGCGAAGAAGTACACCGTCGAGGAACTGAAAGCACGAAGCTATAACATCGACCTCTGCGGTTATCCTCACGAAGAGGAGGAGATCCTGCCGCCGAAGGAACTGATTCAGCAGTACCAGGAGAAGCGGGCCAGCTTGAACGCCGACATTGACCGCATCCTTGCCCAGATTACCGATATCCTTGGCATCGACATTACGGAGGAGGGCGACGAATGACTGCGCAGCAACTGAAAAACTCCATTCTCCAG
>USAL01000079.1 GCA_900552545.1 uncultured Sutterella sp.
GTCGTCTGGGTGGCGGCTCTTCTGGCGGCCCTTTTGTCGCTTCCTCGCATCTTTGCCTTTGGCTACGCCGACGGGACGCTTGAGCAGATGCTCATCTCGGCTGAGCCCTTGACGGTCATTGTTCTTGCCAAGGTCTTTGCGCACTGGCTCGTGACGGGCATTCCCATCACGATCTTTACGGCGGTCTTCGGCATCATGTTTGATCTCCCGCTTGATCAGACCCTGGTGCTCATGGCTTCGCTTCTCTTCGGCACGCCTGTGCTGAGCCTTGTGGGCGCCATCGGCGCGGCTCTGACGCTCGGTCTGCGCGCGGGCTCGGTTCTGACGAGCCTTCTTGTGCTTCCGCTTTACATTCCGGTGCTCATCTTCGGCTCGGGGGCGACCGTGCAGGTTGCCATCAGCGTGAGTCCGACGGCCTACCTCATGGTGACGGCCGCGCTGAGCCTTCTTGCGCTTGCGGCCGCGCCCTTTGCCATCGCCGCAGCGCTTCGCATTTCCATCCAGTAATGACAGACAGGCATTTCATGTTTCACACGCTCTTCGATCCCCAAGGCTTTTATTACTTCGGCGGCCGCACCGTGAAGTGGCTGCTGCGGCTTGCGCTCGTCCTGCTTCTCGTGGGGCTTTATCTGACGTTCTTCGTGTGCCCGATCGACGCCACGCAGGGCCACTCCTACCGGATCATCTTCATTCACGTGCCCGCGGCCTGGATGAGCATGCTCATCTATGTGCTTATGGCCGTGTTCTCGGCCTTTGCGCTTGCCACCAACAACAAGATGTGCTCGATCTTTGCCGCGGCCATGGCGCCTACGGGGGCACTGATGTGCTTTGTGGCGCTATTCTGCGGCGCGGTCTGGGGACGCCCGACCTGGGGCACGTACTGGGTGTGGGACGCGCGTCTCACAAGCGAACTCATCCTTCTTTTCCTTTACCTGGGCTTTCTGGCGCTGCAGAGCTCGATTGCCGACCATCGCCGTGCCGACAAGGCCTGCGCGGTGATCGCGCTCGTGGGCGTGGTGAACGTGCCCATCATCTACTTCTCGGTGCGCTGGTGGAACACCCTGCATCAGGGCGCTTCGATCACGAGCTCGGGCAGTTCGATTCACCCCGTGATGCTCGCCACGATTCTCATCATGGTGGCCGCGGCCTGGATCTATTCGCTGGGCTCGACCTTTGCGCGCACCCGCACGATCATTCTCGAGCGCGAACGTCGCGAGGAGTGGGCGCAGGAAGCGGCTCTTCGAGGCGACATCTAATCGAGACGGAAAACGACAACAGAGGACGCAATCATGCAATGGACTTCTCTTTCGCAGTTTCTTGATATGGGCGGCCACGGCTTTTATGTCTGGAGCGCTTACCTCATGACCGCATTCGTGATCGTGGTCGAGCTTTTCTGTCTCAAGTCGCGCCGCGCCCGTGCGGTGAGCCGCCTCACGCGCGAGGCGCGTGCGGTGCGGGCCACCCGCGAAGGGCTCTAAGGGCATCGACCTCAAACGAGCTGACGATTACTTTTGACTCACAGTAGGAGCAAACGACAATGGCGAGTTCAGCAGCAAAGCGACTGGCTCTCATCGGCGGGGCCGTTGCCGTGGTGGGCGCGGGCGTCTATCTGATGCTTTCGGCCTTCAACGACAATCTGGTCTTTTTCTATTCCCCGATGCAGGTCGCCAACTAGGAGGCCCCGCAGGGCCGCACCTTCCGCATGGGCGGCATGGTCGAGGTGGGCAGCGTCAAGCGTTTGCCCGATGGCGTGACGGTCACCTTCGGCATCACCGATACGGCCGCCGTCATTCCCACCGAATTCAAGGGCATCCTTCCGGATCTCTTCAAGGAAGGCAAGGGCGTCGTCGCCCAGGGCAAGCTCAACGACAAGGGCGTGTTCGTGGCAAGCGAAGTGCTCGCCAAGCATGACGAAAACTACATGCCGCCCGAAGCGAAGGATGCCGTCGACAAGGCGCACGCCGCCATGAAGACGCTCGACGAAAAGGGCAGCCGCGAAGGCGAGGGCAAGGCTTCGGCCAAGGCCGGCGCCGCCGCGGGCTAAGCCCCTTTTTCCCCACAACACCAACACCATACTTTTTCATCAACTCCAAGGGAGATAGAACCCGTGATTGCAGAAATCGGTCACTTTGCCCTCATTATCGGGCTGGTGATGGCGGCCGTGCAGTTCGTACTGCCGCTTCTGGGCTCGGCCCGAGGCATCCCGTCATGGATGGCGATGGCGCGTACGGCGGCCTACGCCAACACGCTCTTCATGACGATCGCCTTCGGGGCGCTCGCGTATTCGTTCTACGTGAGCGACTTCACCGTGCTCAACGTCGCCAACAATTCCAATTCGCTCCTGCCCTGGTACTACAAGATTGCAGCCACCTGGGGCAGCCATGAAGGCTCGATCCTGTTCTGGGCGGTCACGCTCGCCTGGTGGGGGTTCTTCGTGGCGATCACGAGCCGCCGCCTTCCTGATGAAACGGTCTCGCGCGTTCTCGGCGTGATGGGCTTCATCCTGATGGGCTTCCTGGCGTTCATGATCTTCACCTCGAACCCGTTCCTGCGCCTGTTCCCGGCCGCGCCCGAAGGCGCGGACCTCAACCCCCTGCTGCAGGACCCGGGCATGGTGTTCCATCCGCCGCTGCTCTACATGGGCTACGTGGGCTTCACGGTGCCGTTTGCCTTTGCGATTGCGGCCTTGATCGGCGGCCGTCTTGACGCCGCCTGGGCGCGCTGGATGCGTCCGTGGACCACGTTTGCGTGGATTCTGCTCACGCTCGGCATCTCGCTTGGCTCCTACTGGTCCTACTACGAACTGGGCTGGGGCGGCTGGTGGTTCTGGGATCCGGTGGAAAACAGCTCGTTCATGCCGTGGCTCACCGGCACCGCTCTCCTGCACAGCCTTGCCGTCACTGAAAAGCGCGGCTGCTTCAAGATCTGGACGGTGCTTCTTGCGATCATCACGTTCTCGCTCTCGCTTTTGGGCACGTTCCTCGTTCGCTCGGGCATTCTCACCTCGGTGCACGCCTTTGCGACCGACCCTGAGCGCGGCGTCTTCATCCTCGCGTTCCTGATCGTCGTGATCGGCCTTTCGTTCCTGCTCTTTGCATGGCGCGCGCCGACCGTGGGCTTGGGCGGCAACTTCTCGATGATCAGCCGCGAGTCGATGCTCTTGGTGAACAACGTGCTTCTCGTTGTGGCCATGGGCGCGGTGCTTCTCGGAACGCTCTATCCGCTGTTCCTCGATGCCCTGAACGCGGGCAAGATCTCCGTCGGACCTCCTTACTTTGACGCCGTCTTCGGACCCCTGATGCTGCCGATGCTCTTCCTCCTGGGCGTCGGACCCTTCGCCCGCTGGAAGGATGCGGATCCGGGCTGGCTTGCGAAGCGCCTCTGGATCGGTGCGGTGATTGCGCTCGTGATCGGCGCTGCCGTTCCCTTCATCATGGGCCGCTGGAGCACCTGGGTGTTCGTGGGCATCACGCTTGCTGCCTGGGTGGCGATCTGCGCGGTTGAAAACATCCGCGAGCGCGGCCGCAACATGAAGGGCAACCCGGCTGCGAAGCTCCTTGCGCATCCGCGCGCCTTCTGGGGCATGCATCTGGCGCACCTCGGCGTTGCGATGTTCGTCGTGGGCGTGGCGCTCGTCATGGGCTACCCCGCCGAGCGCGACGTGCGCATGTTCCCGGGCGAACACGTCACGGTGAGCGGCTACACCTTTGTCTTTAACGGCACCAAGGAAGTGCGCGGCCCCAACTACAACGCCACGCAGGGCGACTTCACCGTCACCAAGGATGGCAAGGAAATCGCCAAGCTTCACCCCGAAAAGCGCGTCTACTTCGGCTCGCGCTCGATGCCGATGACCGAGGCGGCGATCCGCCACTCGATTACGGGCGACGTGTACGTGAGCTTGGGTGAACCCGTGGGCGGCGGCGGCTGGATCGTGCGTGCCTACCGCAAGCCCTTCGTGACCTGGATCTGGTGGGGCACGATTCTGATGGCTCTGGGCGGCTTCATCGCCATGCTCGATCGGCGTTATCGCGTGCGCAACAAGAAGAAGGCGGCCGCTTCTGCCGCCGCGGAGGCATAAATCATGCGTTGGAAGTATTTGGTTCCTCTGGCGATTTTTCTGGTGGTCTGCGGATTTCTCTTCAAGGGCCTGTACCTTGCTCCGCGCGAGGTGCCCTCGGCCCTGCTCGGCAAGCCCGCACCCGAGTTCTCGCTGCCCACGATGCAGGGCGAGACCGTCACCAAGAAGGATCTTCTCGGAAAGGTCTACATGATGAACGTCTGGGCAAGCTGGTGCCAGGCCTGCCAGTACGAGCACCCGTACTTCGTGAAGTTGAAGAACGAGGGCTTGAAGACGATTCTCGTGGGCTACAACTACCGCGACAAGCCGATGGCCGCGCAGCAGTGGCTCAATGCTCTGGGCGACCCGTACGACATCAAGCTCGTTGATGCCGACGGGCGCACCGCGATCGACTTCGGCGTCTACGGCGCCCCCGAGACCTTCGTGATCGACAAGGAAGGCATCATCCGCCACAAGGTGATCGGCGCGGTGACCGACGAGGTCTGGAACAAGGAGCTCAAGCCCCTTCTGGCTGAGCTCGAAGCGAAGTAACGACTGGGAGTAAAGCGATGACAAAGACAAAGTCTTGCGGTTTTCTCGCGGGTCTTGCCGCCGCTGCGGTCTTGGCCATGGGCATCACGACGGCGGGCATTGCCGCCGACGGCGCTCCCGCCGCCCAGGCCTCGAAGGAGGCGCAGGCAACCGAACTTGATCCCGGCGAACACCGCCGCGTTCAGGGCATTGCCTCGCAGCTTCGCTGCCTCGTCTGCCAGAACCAGTCGATTGCCGACAGCGACGCCGATCTTGCCGTTGACCTTCGCAAGCAGGTGATCGAGCAGATCAACGCCGGTCGCAGCGACAAGGAAATCATCGACTACATGGTCGAGCGCTACGGCGACTTCGTGCTCTACAACCCGCCGTTCAAGGCCTCGACCGTGATTCTGTGGCTCGGTCCCGTGGTGCTCTTTCTGGCCGCGGCCGTTGCTTTCTACATCAACCTGCGCCGCCGCAAGAGCAGCGCGCAGGCCGGGGGCCGGGCGCTCACGCCGGATGAAAAGCGCCGCGCCGAAGCCCTCTTGAAGGGCAAGTGACCGTGAGCCCACAAGGAGACAATTAACGTGTTGATTGCATTTATCTGCATTGCCGCCCTGATGGTGCTCGTGGGTCTGGCGCTCGTCGTGTGGCCGCTCGTGACCACCCGCGGCGACGACGGCGAAGCCGAGCGCCGGGCGATGAACCTTGCCATTCTGAGGCAGCAGTACGACGAGCTCAAGGCCGCCCACGAGGCGGGCACGATCGCCGACGACGAGTACGAGGAAACGCGAAGCGAAATCGAAACCCGCGTGCTCGACGAAACGCGTGAGTCCCCCGGGATCCTGCGCACCGGCGGCCGCCAGGGGCTTTACGCCGCCTGCGTGCTCGTGGTGCTCGTTCCCGTGGCGAGCTTTCTCATCTATCTTGAGATCGGCGCACCGGTTGCGATGGATCCAGCCTTCATGCAGCAGCAGCGTCAGATGATGACCGCCCAGGGCGGCCACACCGACGCCGAGATCATGGAGCAGATCCGCTTCCTTGAGGACCGTCTGAAGGAGCAACCCGACTACGTCGACGGCTGGATGATGCTCGCGCGCACCCAGGCCGCCTTCAAGAACTGGGCCAAGAGCGCCGAGGCCTATGAACAGGTCAACCGCCTCATTCCCGACAATCCCGACATCTTGGCCGACTGGGCCGACGTGATGGCCGCTGCCGGCGGCGGTCGCCTCGAGGGCAAGCCCCGCGAGCTGATCGAGAAGGCCCTGCAGCTTGATCCCACGCACTGGAAGGCGCTGGCGCTCATGGGGACGCTCTGCTTTAACAACGAGGACTACAAGGGCGCCGTTGAGTACTGGTCGCGCATGCTCGCAGGCGTCGAACAGGGAAGCGAAGAGTGGCGCCAGATTGCCGAAAACATCGAGCAGGCGCGCCGCATGGGCGGACTGCCGCCGGGTGAAAACGCAAGCCTCTTGAAGCAGATGACTCCGCAGACGCAGTCGGGGGGCTCAACGCCCGCCGCCGCGCAGAAGTTCATCGACGGCAGCGTCGAAGTTGCGCCTGAATTGAAGAACAAGGTGAAGAAGGGCGACGTCGTCTTCATCTACGCCCGTCCGGTCGAAGGCAGCAAGATGCCCGTGGCGTTCATCCGCCTTGAGGCCGATAAGCTCCCGGCGAGCTTTCACCTCGACAGCACGAGCACGATGGGCATGGGCATGAGGACCTTGAACGACGAGACCGAAGTGATCGTCGAAGCGCGCATCAGCCACACCGGCAACTTCATGCCCGCCTCGGGCGACCTGCAGGGTGCGGTTGAAGGCCGCGTCGCTGTGGGCAAGCAGTCGGTGCGCATCATCATCAACGAGGAGATTCCGTAAGGATCAACCAAGCTGATGGCGATGTCCGGGGCCAGTGACAAATGTCGGCCCCGGCTGCCTCTCAAGCCGCATCAGGCAACAACAAGCCCCGCAAAGCCATGCCTTTCTGGTCCGGCTCTGCGGGGTTTTTGCTGTCTGCTGATTCGAGAAGGGGAGTGAAGGCGGCGCTCGGCAACAATTGCTCACGAGCTTGCGACATCTCGAAAACCTTCCGTGGAGAATCTTCACGCGGCGGCGTGTCAGAATTTTCATCAATAAGGAAATGCAAAGCTTTTCGGGGCCCATGACGTTTTGCCCCAGGCCTTGCTGCAACTGTCACTGACGTTTCGATTTTTTCCGGAGGGTTCTCATGACCGGACTGCGCACGACTCTCTTTTTGATTCCTGCGGCGGTTTTTGCCGCAACCGCCTCGTCTGCCTTTGCCGCTGGGGACGTGAAGCTCCTTCCCGCAAAGGACGGCACGCGGCTCAACCTCTCGGCTACGGCAAGCGTGGAACTTGCCAACGACGAGGCCCGCGTGAGCTTTTACGCGCTTGAAACCGCGCCGACGCTTGCTGAAGCCACGCAGAAGGCTTTGAAGCGCGTCAACACGGGCCTTGCGCGCATCAAGACCCAGGGGATCGACGCGCAGTTGGAGACGACGGGCTTGAGCTCAAGCCCCGTCTACAACGAACCCAAGAAGGGGGAGGCCGCAAAAATCGTCGCCTGGCAGGTGCGCCAGAACATCACGGGGAAGGTCAAGAGCGTCGAAGATGCCGCGCGCCTTGCGCAGACCGCAGCCGACTACTTCGCCTTTTCGGGCGTGCAGTTTTCGTTAAGCACCAAGGCCCAGAGCGCCGTGCAGGAAAAGTTGATGCGCGAGGCGATGGCAGACATCCGGGCGCAGGCCGCGATTGTGGCCGATGAATTGGGCGGAGGCGACGTGCGCGTCGTCTCGGTCACGTTCAATCGCTCTAGCTACAACATGGGCGGCGTCTACAAGGCCAACACCGCGATGCTTGCGCGCGCGGCCGGTGAGGCCGATGGGGTCTCTGCACCCCTGCCGCTCTTTGAAGCCGGGCGCTCCAACGTCTCGCGCCAGGTCAATGTGGAACTTGTGATCGCCCCGTAGTGGGGGATTGACGGAGGATTTCCTGAGGTATGCTCGCGCCGGTTTCCAGAGGGAGCCGGCGCAACGTATTGAAAACAAAGGAAAACTGTGTAAAATTGCGCGCCTGACCGCAGGACGGCCGTCCGGGCGGGAAGAATCAAGTTCTAGATTTTTGAGTGATTGCGCCCCCAAAATACATGAAATTTCAGGTACAATCACGTGTTTTCAATTTCTACCCACGTGGGGTTTAAAAATGGCTGTTCAGCAAAACAAGAAATCCACCAGCAAGCGCGGCAATCATCGCGCCCATGACTTTCTGACCAATCCGCCGACCGCGATCGAAGCGACGACCGGTGAAGTTCATCGTCGTCACCACATCAGCCCGAATGGCTTCTATCGTGGTAAGAAGGTGATCGACGTTAAGGGTGAGTAATTCATTTAATTAGAAAATAATTTCGAGCGTTTTTCTCGACTTTAGCCTTCGCCGGCAACGCCGAAAACCCCACAGCCAATGTGCAAAACGTTGCGGTGGGAGACAAAACGAGTAATGCTCGTAAAATTAATTTTCTAAAAGTCGATTTAAAAAGAGGGGGATCCAGGACGGATTCCCTTTTTTGTTCTTACAGCCATTCCTTTCTTTTCTTTTCTTTTCTTTTCTCTCTTTTTTGCTTCCTACTCTTAATTACATCAGTTTGTGATTTGTGTTTTTTG
>USAL01000080.1 GCA_900552545.1 uncultured Sutterella sp.
GGAATTGCCAAAGCCGCTTCCTTCTTGTGTGGTGAAGGGAAGAATCAGGGTGCCCTCGCGCGCGCCCATGTCGCGCGCGGCGTCAAGAAACGTTGCCACGTGCCGCGGGAAGGTGCCGCACCAGATGGGAAAGCCCAGATACAGGACGCGAACGCCGCTGAGCATGGTCTTGAGCTTCTCGACAACCGACCGGGTAAGTGCAGGACGCTCGTTTTTCTCCCATTCGCGCTTGGCGATGTCGACCGTTGCCTGATAGTCCGCAGGGTAAGGGTGTTCGGGGGCCAGCTCAAGAATCGGCGATTGGGTGAGCCGCGCAACGTTTTGCGCCACGCGCAGCGTGTGCCCCACTTCAATCATCTGGTTGCCCGTTGCGCAGTAGTTTTCGCCGGCGCGGGAGAAAAAGACGACGAGCGCGTGCGTGCTCGTTTCAATGACATTGCCCGAGGACATCGACAATCGATCCTAAAAAGAGAAAACAGACAAAACGCGTTCAATTCGGACGCAGGTTCACAACATAGCACCAAAGAGGGGACGATGCCCCCGCCTGCGGCTTCGCAGGACGGCTGAAAGATCGCCGGGTAAACGGCGAGGGGGCTACCAGACGCGCGGCGTGCTCGAGAAGCGTAAACTCCTCAAACCTCTTTGTTTTCGGACAAAATTTCGATTTTCCAACTCCAAGCGTTCAACGCAAAGTACGAGGGTTCCCAAGCCATGCACAAGGTTTTTGAAGTTCCCGTTTTGATTCGTTTTGCCCATTGCGATCCGGCGGGCATCGTCTTTCATCCGCAGTACTTCACGATCTTCAACGGCGTGGTGGAGGACTTCTTCCGGGAAGTGGTGCACATTCCGTTTCTGGAACTCTTTCGGCACGGCGTGGCGCTTCCCGTGGCGGGCATCCGCTGCGACTTCGTCAATCCGAGTCGCCCGGGCGACGAGTGCGTCGCCCGTCTCTGGATCGAGCATCTGGGAAAGAGCTCGATACGGCTTGCGATGGTGCTCGTGTGCGCCGGTCAGGAGCGGCTTCGCATGGCGGAGACCATGGTCTGCGTGAAGGTCGACGGGGCGCTGTGCCCGAGCGAAATTCCGCCGCAGCTTCGAGAGACGATGCAGCCCTATACGGCCGACGAGAGCGAAGAGCGCTTGAAGCTGAGGGCTTAAATGAGGGCCTGGGGCTCAAGCCCAGACCAGTGGGCGGCGCGCGTTTTCCCGTGATTGAGGAAACGTGCAGGGAAGTTTCCTGAGCCCGCTTTTCTTCATTCCTTCAATTCCCTCAAACGGGAAGTTCGGCAATCGCCTCGGCTTGAGGCCAGAGGCGCCTCAAGGCCGCGGCGTGCGTGCGGCTTCCCTTGACGAAGAAGGTGCACGAAGGTGAGCCTGCCTCAGTTTCTGCACCAGTTCCGGCATCTTTTCCCGTGGCCATCCCTGCGGCCAACTTCTCCTCGGAACCTTGATCATTTTCCAGAAGGCTCAAGAGCCTTGCGCGCGTGACGGCCGCCACGGCCGGGCCCGGTTCGATCAACTCAACCTCGGGGCCGAGGATGCGCGCAAAAAGAGACATCAGAAACGGGTAGTGCGTGCAGCCGAGAACGAGCTTGTCGATGCCCGCCTCCTGCATGGGGGCGAGATAGTGCCGCACGAGCGCTTCGGTTTCGGGCGACTCAAACGCCGCGGCCTCGACGCACTCCATGAGGCCGGGAGCGGCCACGGAGACCACGGTGGTGTGCGGCGCAAAGCGTGCGACCAGGCGCTTGTAGCGGGCGCTTTCAATCGTGCGGGTGGTGGCGAGAACGCCGATCACGTGCCGGCGGCTTTGCGCCGCGGCGGGCTTGACGGCGGGCTCGATGCCGATGACGGGAAGCGCGAGTTCGCTACGCAATCGATCGGCCGCGGCGGCCGTTGCCGTGTTGCAGGCTAGAACAATCGCCCGTGCTCCCTGTGCGATCAAAAAGCCGCAGATTGCACGGCAGCGCTCGACGATGAACGCCTCGCTCTTGTCGCCCCAGGGGGCGTTGCCGCTGTCGGCGCAGTAGATGAACGGGGTCTGGGGAAGGGCCCGCGTGAGAGACTTTAGAACCGAAAGCCCGCCAAGCCCTGAGTCGAGTACGCCCACAGGAAGCCCTGCCAGATCACGGACTGACTTCACGGGTGCCGGAGAAGCGCCTGCTGCCAGATCGCAGCAGGGCGTTTGGAAAACGCTGGGCGTCAGGGCGTCGCACATGCCTAGATTGGGCTGATCAGAAGAAAACACGAGGAACACAGCCTTGCGGCGATGATCCCTACGCGCGCTTGGCGGGTTTGTCCGCCGCCGCGCGTCCGAGCCAGTCGTTGCCCGCGGCCCATTCGGCCGTCTGCGGGGGCATCTCGACGAGAATGCGCACGGCGTGCGCTGCATCGAGTTCATGGAGCGCTTCGTAGAGCACGTGTGCGTATGCGGCGTGCCCGCAGGGAGCCTCGTAGAAGAACCGGATATTGTCTGCTCCCTCAGGACGCTTGCGTGCCATGACTGCTACCGGATCGTTGCCGAAGGACAGGATGCGCTCGACGAGCATTTCGGCGGGCACGATTTCAAGCTTCGTTTCGGGCGCATAGTGGCTCTTCAAGGTGCCTGAAACGCGAGGCGAGGCTGCGCCCCCGTCGGGGATCGGGCGGCCGAGGGCGTCTTCCAACATCGCGCGAGTCACCGCGCCGTGGCGCAAGATTTCCGGGCGTTCGCCTGAGAGATTGATGATGGTCGACTCAACACCCACCTCGCACGTGCCGCCGTTGAGGATGTAGTCGAGTTTGCCCTCGGGCTTGACGCCGAGGTCGTCAGCGACGTGCCGTGCGCAGGTCGGGCTGATGTGACCGAACGTGTTGGCTGACGGTGCCGTGAGCCCCTTCATGGTCGGCCCCGCAAAGCGCGTGAGCAGCGCATGAATCCAGGGATGCGACGGGCAGCGGATGGCGACGGTGTCCTGGCCGCCGGTGACGAAGTCCCCGCACCGATCGGACTTCGGAAGCACCATCGTCAGCGGCCCCGGCCAGAAGCGCGCCGCCAGAATGCGGGCTTCCTCGGGCACGCGCGAGGCCCAAGCGTCAAGCGCGGCGACGCTTGCGACATGCACGATGAGCGGATGCGGGGTGGGACGCTTTTTGACCGCGAAGGTTCTCAAGACCGCATCGCGGTTGTCGGCATCGGCTGCAAGCCCATAGACCGTCTCGGTCGGAATGGCAACGAGCCCGCCGCTAGCGAGCACGTCGCAGGCGTGCGCAATCGCGGCTTCATCAATCGGCGGATACATCGTAAAGGACTCTGACGAAATAAAAGAAAAAGGAAATGCGCTCTGCAAAAAGTGTCGCCCGGGTGTCTTTCCTGCCCCGGGCGCACTTTTGCATCGCTGCTTCTTACCAGGGTTCGGGAAGCCCCAGAACGGCGGCGGCGGCCTTTGCGCGGGCGAGCGCCTCGTCAACGGTGCTCCCGATTGCCGTGAGGTGCCCCATCTTGCGCGCACGGCGCGCTTCCTTCTTGCCATAGAGGTGCAGTTTGATGCCGGGCAGGGCAAGGAGCTTTTCCCAGTCGGGCTCGCGCTTTGCACCCGTCTCGTCAAACCAGGCGTCGCCCAGGATGTTGAGCATCACGGCCGGCGTCACGAGGGTCGTGGCTCCAAGCGGCATGCCGGTCATGGCGCGCACCTGCTCTTCGTACTGGCTCGTTTCGCACGCCTCGATCGTGGCGTGGCCCGAATTGTGCGGGCGCGGGGCCATTTCGTTGGCAACGATCGAGCCGTCGGCAAGAACGAAGAACTCGATGCAGAGCACACCCTGGTACTGAAGCGCGTCGGCAATGACGGCCGCATACTTGCGCGCCTGGGCAGCAACGGCGTCGGGAACGCGGGCCGGAATCACGGTCTGCGCGAGGATGCCGTGGCGGTGGTGGTTTTCGCACACGGGGAAGGTGACCGTCTCGCCCTTGAGGCTGCGGCAGACGATGACCGAGACCTCGTTGGCAAGCGCCAGGCGCTTTTCAAGGATGCAGAACTTGCCGCCCATGGCCGCAAAGGCCTCGCGCGCCTCGTTCTTGTCGGCGACCACAGCCTGGCCTTTGCCGTCGTAGCCCATGCGGGTGGTCTTGAGAATGCCGGGAAAAAGCGACTCGTCCAAGCCGTCGATGTCTTCAACGCTTAACACCGCCGCATGGGGTGCGACAGGGACGCCTGCGACCTTTTCAAGAAACGTCTTTTCATCGAGTCGATCCTGCGCAATCGAGACGGCATACGCCCCAGGAGCGGTGATGCAGCCTTTTGCAGCAAGCGTTGAGAGCGACTCGGCCGGGACGTTTTCAAACTCGGTCGTCACGGCCGCGGTATGCGCGGCCATCTCTTCGAGCGCTGCAGGGTCGGTGTAGCCCGCGTCAAGATGAAAGGCCGAAACTTCGGCCGCGGGGCAGTCGCCCTTTTCAAGTACGAGCACGCGGTAGCCCATGCGGGCTGCGGCCTGCGCAAACATGCGGCCCAACTGGCCGCCTCCCATGAGGCCGAGCACGGCGCCCGGCATGAGCGGAAAGGAAGCTTTCATCGATGTTGGCAAAAAGTGGTTTCTTGGGTGTCGGTGGGTTTCAACTGCCTTGATGCTGAGTCAAGGCAGTTGAAACTGCTGGCCGGAGCTTCAGGCCGCCGGCGGCAGCTCCATGGCGCGGGCCTTGGCGTTCTGGGCCTTGCGGAAAGCGATGAGTTTGTCGTAGAGCGCGCCGTCGGTAACGGCAAGAATGGAGACGGCGTAAAGCGCCGCGTTTGCTGCGCCCGCTTCACCGATGGCAAACGTCGCCACGGGGACGCCCTTGGGCATCTGCACGATCGAGTGCAGGCTGTCGACGCCGCGCAGGTACTTCGAGGGAATCGGCACGCCCAGAACCGGCACGACGCACTTGGCGGCAAGCATGCCGGGAAGGTGCGCGGCACCGCCTGCACCGGCGATGATGCAGGCAAGTCCCCGATCCTTGGCCGATTCGGCATAGGCAAACATTTCGTCGGGCATGCGGTGCGCGCTCACGACCTTGGCCTCGTAGGGGATGCCGAACTCCTCGAGGATCGCGACGGCGTTTTGCATCACCGCCCAGTCCGAGTTCGAGCCCATGACGACGCCCACGACGGGAGATTTCGACTCGTTTGACTGATTCTGCGTTTCAGACATGGTGTTCAAACACATCAAAAGAAAGTGCGGCGCAAAGCCCCGTTGTTTGTTGGAGAACGGGGCCGCGTCGCAGGAGTGCCGGCCGACAGACGGCAGGCCGGCAGGGAAATACGTTCTGCGCTTTTTAGGCGACGTCGGTACCGGTAAGACGCACGAGCGCCTCGCGGTACTTCTGACTCGTCTTCTCGAGGATGTCCTCGGGCGGCACGGGAGCGGGCGGGGTCTTGTTCCAGTCCTGAGTCTCGAGCCAGTCGCGCACGAACTGCTTGTCGTAGCTTGGCGGCGACATGCCGACGTTGTACTGATCGGCAGGCCAGAAGCGCGAGCTGTCGGGCGTGAGCACTTCGTCCATGAGGCACACGCGGCCGTTTTCATCGAGACCGAACTCAAACTTCGTGTCGGCGATGATGATGCCGCGGGTGGCCGCGTAGTCGGCCGCGCGCTTGTAGAGATCGAGCGTGAGGTCGCGGATCTGCGTGGCGATGTCGACGCCGTACATTTCGCAGACCTTCTCAAAGGTCACGTTCTCGTCGTGCACGCCCACTTCGGCCTTGGCCGCGGGGGTGAAGATGGGCTGCGGGAGCTTTTCGGCCTGCTTGAGGCCCTTGGGCAGTTCGATGCCGCAGACCTTGCCGGTAGCCTGATAGTCCTTCCAGCCGCCGCCGATGATGTAGCCGCGGGCGACGCACTCGACGAGGATGGGCTTCAAGCGCTTGACGACCATCGCGCGGCCCTTGACCTGATCGACTTCGTCGGGCGCGACGACCGACTCGGGGGCGATGTCGGTGAGCTGCGTGGGCATGCCGGCGGCGAGCTTGTCGAACCAGAACTTGGTGAGCGCCGTGAGCACCTTGCCCTTGTAAGGAATCGGCACGCTCAGGATCACATCAAAGGCGCTGATGCGGTCGGTGGCGATCATCAGAAGCTTGTCGTCTCCGACGGCATAGCATTCGCGAACCTTGCCGCGGTACACGAGCGGCAGGCTCTTGATGGATGTTTGCATGAGTCCGGACATGGATCTGCTTCCCCTTAGTCAGTGGGTGATGAGCCGCGCGTCCTACGGTTGAGGACGAGGCTCGGTCAAAAATGAAAAACGGCAGCCTCAAGGCGCTTGAAGTCCCGCACGCCTCGCGCGGCCGCAAAAGTTGGATTGACTTTGATTGAACAAAGGCGCTTGTCTTTGCAGAGGAGTCGTCTCGTCGATAGGGGCGCAAAGCCCCATCACACGACGCCGCCTGAACAGGACGCCCTTGATTCCGCCCCACGATTCTAACGGCTCTGAATGAGGTTGGGCGCAAGGGGAAAATTTTTGAAGGAAAATCGCCGGCTCCGTGCGGGTCTCACCCTAAGAGAAAAAGCGCAGAGGAATATGAACAGAAGGAGAGCAGTCGAAAACGCGTTGATTCCCAACGGCCATGATCTGCCGCACCGCCGTCCGTCTGCCAACAAAGCGAAAAAAGGGGCGGCTTCAAGGGAAGACCGCCCCAGCCGAGGGCGCAGCCCTCATGAATGTTTTGAATGATTTTGGATGCGGCTGGCTTTTTAGCCGCTTCTCAAGCAAAAACGACGTGCCACAGAAGCACCGCCCAGCAGACTGCGGCAGTTGCAAGGGCAAAGAGAACCGCGCAGCTTGCGGCGTCCTTGGCGTACTTTGAAAGCGGATGAATCTCAAGGCCCACGCGGTCGATCGCAGCCTCGATGCCCGAATTCAACAGCTCGGTGACGAGAACAAACATGATCGAGACAAAGGCAAGGAGCTTCAGTGCGACATCGGCTTGCAAAAACGGCAGCAGGAGGGTGAGCACGAGGCCCAGAATGCATTCCTGCCTGAAGGCGTCCTCCTTGGCGAAGGCCGCGCGAAACCCTGCGGCCGAGTAGCCCAGGGCGTTGACGAGGCGCTTGAAGCCTCTCTTACCCTTGAGTGCGCTTGCGTCAGCCTTTTCGCTCTTGTCTGCAGCGTTCTGTGCGTTGTCGTTTTCAGTCATGGGTGGCTCAATCGTTGTTCTTTCCTGGCTTTGCGCTCGGGACGTGTTTCCCAATCGCAAAGAAGGCCGGGCAAGCCGCTTCAAAAAGAAGTGCGGTGTCCGGCCTTTCGTTTTCGCTCGTCAGACGCCCCCTTCACGCCCGAAAAGGGCGCATGGAAGGGGTACCAAAAGGAGCGGTTTTAGAGCACCTTCTGCGCGAGCTCGCCCTTGGCGTAGCGCTCGGCCATGACGGTAAGCTGCACGGGCTTGATGCGCGCGCCCATGCCTTCGCAGCCGAACTCAAGGTAGCGCTGCTTGCAGAGCTCGTAGGCGGCCTGACGGGCCTTCTTCAAGTAGTCGCGCGGGTCGAACTTCTCGGGGTTTTCCACGAGATAGCGGCGCACGGCGGCCGTCATCGCCAGACGGATGTCGGTGTCGATGTTGACCTTGCGCACGCCGTGCTTGATGGCTTCCTGAATTTCGGACACGGGCACGCCGTAGGTTTCGCGCATCTGGCCGCCGAATTCGCGAATTTCAGCGAGGTACTCCTGCGGCACGGAGCTCGAGCCGTGCATCACGAGGTGGGTGTTGGGCAGGCGCTTGTGGATTTCCTTGACGCGCTCGATCGAGAGGATGTCGCCGGTGGGCTTGCGCGTGAACTTGTAGGCGCCGTGGCTCGTGCCGATGGCAATCGCAAGCGCATCAAGCTGCGTGGTGCGCACAAAGTCCGCAGCCTGATCCGGATCGGTGAGAAGCTGCTCGCGCGTCATTGCACCTTCGGCGCCGTGACCGTCCTCCTTGTCGCCTAGCATGGTTTCCAGAGATCCGAGGCAGCCCAGTTCGCCTTCGACCGAGACGCCGATGCAGTGGGCGTTTTCAACAACGCGGCGCGTGACGTCGACGTTGTATTCGTAGGAGGAGACGGTCTTGCCGTCGCTCATGAGCGAGCCGTCCATCATCACCGAGGAAAAGCCCATGCGCATGGCAATCTGGCACACCGCCGGGCTCTGGCCGTGATCCTGATGCATGACGACGGGAACCTCGGGCCAGGTCTCGACCGCGGCCTCGATCATGTGGCGCAGGAATTCCTGGCCGGCGTGCTTGCGGGCGCCGGCGCTTGCCTGCATGA
>USAL01000081.1 GCA_900552545.1 uncultured Sutterella sp.
CGACATCGCCGGTCAGCCCACCAACGGCAAGCGCATGATCTCCGCCACGATCCGCGCAAGCTCGATGCTGAGCACGCCCGAGCAGTTCGAAAACATCGTCTTAAAGAGCCAGAGCGACGGTTCGACCGTGCGCATCAAGGACATCGGCACGGTCAACATGGGTCAGGAACCCTACACCTTCCAGGGCCGCTACGAAGGCAAGCCCTCTTCGGGCATCGCCATTTATCTGAGCGCCGGCGCCAATGCTCTTGAAACCGCCAAGCGCGTGCAGGACAAAGTGGCCGAGCTCGAGCCCTTCTTCCCCGAAGGCGGCGAGACGGTGATCCCGTTTGAGACCACGCCCTTTGTGCGCGCGGCCATTCACGAAGTGGTGAAGACCTTGATCGAGGCTATCATCCTCGTGGTGTGCGTGATGTACCTCTTCCTGCAGAACTGGCGCGCGACCATCATTCCGACGATCGCCGTGCCGGTGGTGCTTCTCGGTACCTTCGGCGTCTTGAGCATGCTGGGCTTTTCGATCAACGTGCTCACGATGTTTGCCATGGTGCTTGCGATTGGCCTATTGGTCGACGACGCCATCGTGGTCGTTGAAAACGTCGAGCGCGTGATGAGCGAAGACAAATGCGATCCGCGAACGGCCACGATTAAGTCGATGAATCAGATCACGGGCGCTCTGGTGGGTATTGCCATGGTGTTGTCGGCCGTATTCATCCCGATGGCCTTCTTCGGCGGCTCCACCGGCATCATCTACCGTCAGTTCTCGGTGACGATCGTTTCGGCCATGGTGCTCTCGGTGATCATCGCTCTGACGCTTACGCCTGCGCTTTGCGCTTCCATTCTCAAGCTCTCCGACGAAACCAAGAAGAAGTCCGACAAGGGGTTCTTTGCACGCTTTAATTCGGGGTTCACTGCGCTGACACACGGCGTCTGCTCAACGGTGACGGTGCTCGTGCACCGCATCCTGCGTCTGATGGTGATCTATGTCGTGCTCTGCGGTGCGGTGGTGTTGGGCTTTATGAAGATTCCGAGCGCTTTCATGCCTTCCGAAGACCAGGGCACGTTGCTTATGATGATGCAGCTGCCTGCAGGTGCCACGGCCGAGCGTACAGACGCGGTTCTTGAGCGCTTCTATAAGACGGTGGGCGAAGCTGAAAAGGACACGCTCGAGTCGGTCTTCACCGTACGCGGCTTCTCCTTTGCCGGAACCGGTCAGAACAACTCCATGGGCTTCTTGAAGTTCAAGGACTGGAGCGAACGTAAGGATCCCTCGCAGTCGGTCGATGCTGTGATGATGCGCACCATGGGCAAACTTATGTCGCCGCAGTTCCGCGACGCCCAGGGCTTCGTGTTCCCGCTGCCTGCGGTGCCCGAGCTCGGCGTGGCCGAAGGCTTTGACTTCTATCTGCAGGATCGCGGCGCACAGGGACATGAGCGCCTGATGCAGGTGATGAATATGTTCCTTGCAAAGGCCAACGCTGATCCCCGTCTCGTGCAGGTTCGCCACAACGGCATGGCCGATGCGCCGATGCTGCAGGTCAACATCGACTACGACAAGGCCCGTGCGCTCGGCGTGAATGAGTCGCAGATCAATACGACCCTGAACGCGGCCTTCGGTTCGTCCTATGTCAACGACTTCATCGACCGCGGTCGTCTGAAGAAGGTCTACGTGCAGGGTACGAACGAGTCGCGCGGATCGGTTGAGGATCTGAGCCGCTGGTACGCCAAGAGCTCTAGCGGCGAGATGGTTCCCTTCTCGTCGTTTGTGAGCACCGAGTGGTCGTCGGGTTCGCCGCGTCTGGAGCGCTTCAACGCGCTTGACGCCGTGAACATCCAGGGCAGTCCTGCACCCGGTGTTTCTTCGGGCGAGGCCATGCAGATCATTGAGGATATTCTTGCCCAGATGCCGCCGGGCTACTCAATTGAATGGAACGGCGTCTCCTACCAGGAACGTGTGGCTGGCAGCAATGCCGCACCGCTCTATGCGCTCTCGATTCTGGTAGTGTTCCTTGCGCTTGCCGCCTTGTATGAATCCTGGTCAATTCCCGTGGCCGTGATTCTGGTGGTGCCGTTGGGTGTTCTCGGCGCTCTGGCTCTGACCTGGGTGACGGGCAAGGAAAACGACGTGTACTTCCAGGTGGGTCTGCTGACAACCGTCGGTCTGGTGGCAAAGACCGCCATTTTGATCGTGGAGTTCGCTCGAGACCTTGTCGACAGCGGCAAGGAAGTACTGCAGGCCGTGGTCGAAGCCGTTCGACTGCGTCTGCGCCCGATTCTGATGACGTCGCTAGCCTTCGGTTTGGGCGTGCTGCCGCTGGCAACCGCCACGGGCGCCGGCGCCGGCGCACAGTCGGCCATCGGCGTGGCCGTGCTTGGCGGTATGCTCGCAGGTACGTTCCTGTGCATCTTCTTCGTGCCGGCCTTCTACGTACTCATCGTGCGCATCTTCGGCAGCAAGAAGAGCCCTGCACACGCCAATGACAACCAAGAGGTGAAATAAACATCATGCGTAAGAGTTTTTGTCTCCTGCCGCTCGCGGCCGCCTTGCTGTTGTCGGGGTGCGTGAATCTCGCGCCGGACTACACCCGGCCCGAGGCTCCCGTTGCGGCGGCCTGGCCGCAGGATGAGGCCACGGCAAGCGCCACGGTGCTCACCGACGGCCTGGCGCAGTGGGGGGATTTCTTTACGGACCCCCGCATGCGCGAGTTGATCCGTCTGGGTCTGATGAACAACCGCGATCTGCGTTCGGCGACCTATGCCGTCGAGCAGGCCCGCGCGCAGTACGGCGTGAGTCGCGCCGATTTGTTCCCGACGATTGCGGCCGCGGCCGACGAGACCGCCAGCCGTACGCCGCGCTCGGTGAGCGCCTCGGGGCGTGAGTCGACCTCGCAGGTCTACACCGCGCAGCTGGGCATGACCGCCTACGAACTTGATCTCTTCGGGCGCGTGCGCAATCTCAACGAGCAGGCCCTGCAGGCCTACATGCAGACCGAGGCCGCACAGCGCTCGATGCAGATGACGGTGATTACCGAAATCGCGCAGACGTGGCTTTCGCTTGGTGCCGCCAAGGATCTTTTGAAGCTTGCCAACCAGACCTACGAAAGTCAGGTGCAGAGCCTGAAGCTCATTGAAAAGAGTTATGAGCTCGGCGCCTCAAGCCAGCTTGAGGTTCAGCAGGCGGTGACCACGGTCGCGTCGGCGCAGGCCGCGCAGGCCCAGGCTCGCCGTTCGGTGTCGCAGTACCGCAATGCGCTCAACGTGCTCGTGGGGAGCCCGATTGACCCGAGCCTTGAGCCCAATGGCCTGGTCGACTCGGCCACTAATCCGGTGTCGACCGTCTCGGGCATGCCGAGCGAGGTGCTCCTGCAGCGCCCCGACATTGCCGCCGCCGAAGCGGCGCTGCGCTCGGCCAACGCCAACATCGGGGTGGCGCGCGCGGCGTTCTTCCCGAGCATTTCGCTCACAGGCGCCTTCGGCACGACCTCGACTGAGCTGAGCGACCTCTTTAGCAGCGGCACGGGCTTCTGGAACTTCGTGCCGCAGATCAGCCTGCCCATCTTCACGGGCGGGCGCAACGTCGCCAATCTGCAGGCGGCCGAGGCTGCGCAGAAGGCCGCGGTGGCCGACTACGAGTCGGCCATTCAGAAGGCCTTCCAGGAAGTGGCCGATGCGCTCGCGATGGAAGGTACCGTGGGCGACGAGCTCAAGGCCCAGCAGAAGCTTGCCGATGCAACGGCCGAATCCCTGCGTCTTTCCGAGGAGCGCTACAAGAACGGCGCCGAGAGCTACCTCACGGTGCTCGACAGCCAGCGTGCCAACTTCTCGGCGCAGCAGACGCTGATCTCGACCAAGCTCTCGCGCGTGACGAGCTTCGTGACGCTCTACAAGGTTCTCGGCGGAGGCTCGCAGCTTGAACCTCAGGCTGCGCAGTCCGGACAGGCGCAGGCCGTCCAGGGCGATGCCGTCGGTACGAACGGCAGCAGCCTTGCAGGGAGCGGTAATGAGCGTTCATGACTATACCCTCTTTGAGCAGCGTCGGGAAGAGATTCTTGACGTTGCCCGCGAGTGCTTTGCAGAAAAAGGCTTCAACGCGACGACGATGGCAGAGGTCGCCCGGCGCGCCCGCATGAGCGTCGGCAATCTCTACAACTACTTCCACGGCAAGGCGGCGATTATCTAAAGCCTGGCCGAGAGGGAGGTCAAAAAACTCGCCGACGAGGTCGGCCGTCTGGGCGAGACGCGTCCCTCGCGCGAGGAGCGCATTGCGCACCTGCGACAGATCGCGCTTGATGCGATGGACATCAAGCGGGCGCGAGTGACGCTTGAGATCTTTGCTGAGGCCGTGCACAACGAGCAGCTGCGGCAGATCGTTGCGCGCATCGACAATAAGATGCGGGAGCTCCTTGCTCAGATGTACCGCAGCTATGGGCACGAGACCGATGAGGCGAGGCTTGCGGCCCGCATCGCCGTCGACATGGCTGTGATGGATGGTCTGGCGATCCGCGTCGTCGCCCAAAACCACATCGACCGTATGCGTGTTGCCGAGGAAATCGCGCAGCGCGTCATCGGCCGATGGGAGGACAAGGATCGGGCAAACACCTGAGTTTGCTTGATTTTTGGCACCGAAGCATCAAAAACAGCCGTCCGAACAATGTTCGAACGGCTGTTTCACTATGCGGAAGTGCAGGGCCTTTTGGCATAATCATCGACGGACGATGGGGATGCACGGCACTTTTTCTGACCCCGACGTCCGCTAGGCAGCAATACGACAAAAATACGCACTCCGTGCAGGATGCGCGGCACGAGATCGATCCATGCAAAAAGCATAAAAAAGGATCGCCGGCCGGGCATTTTTTTCGGGCGTCTGCTTTGCTTGCAAGAGGGAACAGAAAATGGCTACCAAAAGAACACCGATTTACAAGGTGCTGTACTTCCAGGTGATCTGCGCGATCATCTTCGGCGTGCTGCTCGGGAACTTCTTTCCGGACATCGGCGCCCAGATGAAGCCGCTGGGCGACGGCTTCATCAAGCTGATCAAGATGATCATCGCGCCCGTGATCTTCTGCACCGTCGTTACCGGCATCGCCGGCATGGAGGACATGAAGAAGGTGGGCAAGACCGGCGGTCTGGCGCTCATCTACTTCGAGGTCGTCTCCACCATCGCTCTGATCGTGGGCCTGTGCATGGTGAACCTGCTGCAGCCGGGCGTGGGCATGCACGTCGACCCGAAGTCGCTCGATACCGGCGCCATCGCCGCCTACACGGCTCCGGGCAAGATGCAGACCACGACGCAGTTCATCATGAACATCATTCCGTCGACGGTGGTCGGGGCCTTTGCCGAGGGCGAGATTCTGCAGGTGCTCTTCTTCTCGCTGCTCTTTGGCTTTGCACTGCACAAGTTTGGCGGTCGCGGCACGCTCGTCTTCGACGTGATCGACAAGTCCTCGCAGGTGCTCTTTCAAATCGTGGGCATGATCATGCGCGTGGCCCCTGTGGGCGCCTTCGGCGCCATGGCCTTTACGATCGGCAAGTACGGCGTGGCTTCGCTCATTCCGCTGGCTGAGCTCATGGGCACGTTCTATCTCACCTGCATTCTCTTCATCTTCATCGTGTTGGGCGGCATCTGCCACTGGCACGGCTTCTCGATCTTCCGCTACATCGGCTACATCAAGGAAGAGCTTCTCATTGTGCTCGGCACCTCGTCGTCCGAATCGGTGCTGCCGCGCATGATGGCCAAGATGGAGCACGCGGGCGTCAACAAGTCGGTCGTGGGTCTGGTGATCCCGACGGGGTATTCCTTCAACCTTGACGGCACGGCGATCTACCTCACGATGGCGGCGATCTTCATTGCGCAGGCCTGCGACGTGCAGATGACGCTGATGCAGCAGGTGACGCTTCTGGCGGTTCTTCTTTTGACGAGCTAGGGCGCCGCAGGCGTGACCGGCTCGGGCTTCATTGTTCTGGCGGCAACGCTTTCGGCCGTGGGTCACGTGCCGGTGGCGGGTCTGGCGCTTATTCTCGGCATCGACCGCTTCATGAGTGAGGCGCGTGCGCTTACCAACATGATCGGCAACGGCATTGCCTGCATCGTGGTGGGCCACTGGATGAAGGAAGTCGACAACGAACGCCTGAACTACGTCATGCACCCCAAGAACAGGCATGAGGCCAATGCGGCGGCCGACGCCCTTGAAAGCCAGCATGCCGTGGTGGTCGTGAAGGCCGACGAGCAGAAGCCGCACTAATCGTCGGACACCAAGACGACGAGATTTTCGCGGAGCGCTGCAGGCGCTGCGAAAGACGCTTCTTAAGGCGCCTATCGCAACGTCTGCGGCGTCCCGCGGTGTTTTGTCCTTCTGCAAATCCTCTGAGCACGCAAAAGGGCAGGAACCGTTGGAGCAGGGGCTATAAGGGCCTATAAGGATAGGAGAGGAGAGTCCTCGGGATCGGCTCAAAATCGGCTCAGGATGAAGCCGATCCGTGGGTGCCAATGGACGAGGCGGGCGGCGCGATTCTGCGCTCGCAGCGGGCACGAAAAAGGCCGCCGGAGGAAATTCACTTTCCTTCTCTGGCGGCCTTTTTCACGAGGAGCCCCAAGGGGCCCCTTCGAAAAGCGTCGGGATTACTTGATCTTGACGGGGATGAAGATGCGGCCGTCGCGGCGCTGCACGAGGATGCGCAGGGTCTTGCCGGCGTTCTTTTCGATCACCTTGCCGAGATCGTTGACGGTCTTGATCGCGGTGCCGTTGACGTTGACGATGATGTCGCCCTCAGCGATGCCGGCCTTGCGGGCGGCACCCTGGCTCTTGATGACGAGAAGACCTTCAGTGCCTGCCTTTTCCTGCTCTTCGGCATTGAGGGTGCGCACCGTCACGCCGAGCTTGGAGGCGTTCGAGGCATTGGCCTTGCCGGGCACGGACGTGGTGGCCGAGCTTGCTTCCTCAACCTTGACGCTGACGGTCATCTGCTTGCCGTCGCGGATCACGTCGAGCTTGGCGGTCGATCCGGGAGCCATGTTGCCGATCATGACGGGCATGTCGACGCTGTCTTCGATCGCTTTGCCGTTGACGGCGACGATGACGTCACCCACGCGCAGGTCGCTCTTGGCAGCCGGGCCGTCCTTGTCGATCTGGCTTACGATGGCGCCCTTGGGCGACTTCATGCCGAAGCTCTCGGCGAGATCCTGCGTGACGGTCTGGATGACCACGCCGATGCGGCCGCGCGTGACCTTGCCGTTCTTCACGAGCTGATCCTTGATCTGCATGGCGAGATTGCTCGGAATGGCAAAGGACAGCCCCATGAATCCGCCCGAGGTCGAGAAGATCTGCGAGTTGATGCCCACGACCTCGCCCTTCATGTTGAAGAGCGGGCCGCCCGAGTTGCCGGGGTTGACCGCAACGTCGGTCTGGATGAAGGGAACGTACTGATCGCTCGGAAGCTTGCGGCTCTTGGCCGAGACGATGCCCGCGGTGACGGTGTTGTCAAGACCGAAGGGGCTGCCGATGGCGGCCACCCATTCGCCCACCTTGAGCTCGTCGCTGTTGCCCATCTTGAGCACCGGCAGGTCGGAGGCTTCGATCTTGACGACGGCGATGTCGGTCTTGGCGTCGCTGCCGAGGACCTTGCCCTTGAACTCGCGGTTGTCGGGGAGGCGCACGGTGATTTCGTCGGCACCGTCGACCACGTGATGGTTGGTGAGAATCAGGCCGTCGGCGCTGATGATGAAGCCCGAGCCCGTGCCGCGGCGTTCAGGCTCCTCGCGCGGGCCCATGAAGGGCAGCATCGGGAAGCCGAAGCGGCGGAAGATCTCGGCGTGTCGTTCGTCCAGTCCGTCAAAGGGGCTTGCGCCTTCAATGATGCGGGCTTCGCGGACAGTGGAAATGTTGACGACGCCCTTGCCGTACTTTTCCACCAGCTGCACGAAATCGGGCAGCTGCTGGGTCTGCGCTGCGGCCATCGGAGCAATTTCCTGAGCCTGGGCGGCACCGATGCTGAACATGGAGCCGGTCATCAGAACGGCGGCGCTCACGGCGACCGCAACCGGCTTGATTGCGTTAGTAAAAAGCAAGGTCATAACTCCTGATTGCGATTGATCCGGCGCGCTGCGGCGTGACCGGACAAAAGGAACAAACACTGCATCAGCGGCGTGCAGCGTTGCGGATATATAAGAACCACTGAAAGGAAAGCTATCGCAGAGCGAAGCTATGGCAACAGAAATGCAGAAATCATACAAG
>USAL01000082.1 GCA_900552545.1 uncultured Sutterella sp.
TCCACCCTCCTGCGTATATTTTATGGCATTAGACAGCAGATTACTGAAAATCTGCATCAAATGAACCTGATCCCCTTTCACCCACTCATGCTGAATATTTTCTTTTATGATTGTAAAGGTCTGATGCTTTTCATATATTTGAGTATGAAATATAGTGTCAAGTTCCTGCATAAGATCCAGAATAGAAAAGTCAGAATACTTGAAGACTGTTTTTCCTGCCTCAATCTTGCTCATATCCAGAACGTCATTGATAATTCCCAACAGATGCTGTGATGAAATATCTATTTTATCTGCATACTCTATAACTTTTGCTTTATTACCTGCATCATGTCTGATCAAAGATGTGATACCAATGATTGCATTCATAGGTGTGCGAATATCATGTGACATATTATTTAAGAAAGCTGTTTTCGCTTTATTGGCATGTTCGGCACTAGCCAGCGCTAAACGCAGGGCATCCTCTTGTTCTAATTCGCGATTTCGCTCTTCACTGACATTTCGCGTTGCGAATAATACTTCGACTAAATTGCCTTTTTCATCCCATTTTTGTGGAATCGCATTGATCGCAATCCATTGTTCATTGGGACTCCGATAGATATATCGAATCATTCTTTGGCCTTTCAATCTTTCGGCAAGGGTTGAAAGGTCTGTGAATTCCAAATACCCTTCTTTATATTCTGGTTTCATGAAATGATCCGCTATCGTATAACGAACATCATAGGCATCTGGCTTATCTCCTAGCTCTTCCATCTGATCATCGGGAATCTTAATCCATTCCCCTTGGCGCGTATCCATATAGACTAAAAGGTTTCGTACAAAAACAAACCGCCAGTTTTCAAACTCGTGCACAAATTGGCAAAGCCCGCACGCCACAGATAATGAATTCCAACAACGACGTCAAACGTTTCGGGCGCAAAGGGCCAGGGGTCGCGCTCAAGATCGGCTTTCAAAAACTCAACGTTCTCCCACGTCTGCGGCATCGGATTGACGTCGACCGCAGTGACTTTGACATCCAACTGCGCCAGAAGCCTTGTGTTGCGACCGTTGCCGCTGGCAATTTCAAGCACCCGGACGCCCGGTTTGATGAGCGGCGCAAACCGCGTGAGCCAGGCGCTGGCCGGATCGGCAGCCGTTGAGATATCGCGAGCCATCAGTTTTCTTCCTACTTCGCCGTCAGTGCATCTGGAGCCGAAGGGCTAATTGTTTTAGGCCCCTACCCCGCCGCGGCAAAAAAGAGCCAGCGCGCGAATTCAAGCACCGGATGCGCGAGGTACTCGAAAAGCCCCGAGAAGATGATGACGGCAAGAATGATGAGGCCGTAGCGCTCGGTCTCGGCATAGCGCATGCTGCGCTTCCAGGGGAGAAGCCCCGCGATGATGCGGCCTCCGTCCAAGGGAAGCGCGGGCAGAAGGTTGAACGCCATCAGGATCAGGTTGACGGTGATGCCGCCGTAGCAGATCTCAATCAAGGGGCCGAACAATGCATCGGGCGCTGCGACCGAGACGATCTTCGCAACAAGCGCCCAGAGTAACGCCTGCAGCAGGTTGCTTGCGGGGCCCGCAAGCGCCACCCAGATCATGTCAACCTTGGGATTGCGCAGACGCGAAAAATTCACCGGCACGGGCTTGGCCCAACCGAACATGACGCCTTCCAGACCCGAGAGCATGCCGCCCACGAGAAGCACCCCCGGCACGAGAATCGTGCCGATTGGGTCGATGTGCTTAAGTGGATTGAGCGTCACGCGTCCGAGCACCCAGGCCGTGTTGTCGCCGAGACGCCGGGCCACATAGCCGTGGGCCGCCTCGTGCAACGTAATGGCAAGGATCACCGGGATAGCATAAAGAAGAATGGAGCGAAGAATTTCTGTCATAGCTGTTTGATCCTAGCATGCAAACTTAAAGACGGGGCTCAAAATCGATCGGGCGGCTTGTTTCAAAGGGTTTCTGCGCCCCCTCGCTCCTATGTCTTGAAAAGCCCCTCGCAGATTCTCATCAGGAATTCGAATTTTCGAAATTTCAAAACGTCGGGACGAAAAAACGCCCGGCATCCGAAACTGGATTACCGGGCTGATCTGCCGCCTTCCGGGGGTTGCCCCCCGGGAAGGTGTCAGGGTTTGTTGTCTTACACGAAGGCGCAGGCGAGGAGGCCGAGAGCCACGCTGAAGACGATGGCGAGAACGCCGGGCAGGAAGAAGGCGTGGTTGAACACCCACTTGCCGATTCGGGTCGTACCCGTGTCGTCCATCTGAACGGCGCCGAGAAGCGTCGGATAGGTGGGCAGCACGAACAGAGCCGAAACCGCAGCGAACGAGGCAACGAGCATATAGGAGTCGCCGGGATTGGCGGCGCTGATGCCGAGAGCAGCGACGATGGCAGGCGTGATGGCCTTGGCGGTTGCGGCCTGCGAGTACAGGAGCATCGCGGCGAGGAAGAACACGACCGCGAGGAGAGCCGGGTAGTTCTTCACGGTTTCAGCGGCGAATTCCTTGATTTCGTTGCTGTGACCGGACACGAACGTGTCGCCCAACCATGCCACGCCGAGCACGCAGATGATTGCAACCATGCCGGACTTGAAGACGCTCGTACCAGCGATGTCGCCGAGTTCAATACGGCAGCACACGGTGATGAGCATGCCGACCAGGAGCATCAGGCTCATGATGGCGGCGTCGCGGCCGACGATCACGTGTTCGATGAGCCCCACGGCCGGGCTGATGGCCGAAGCGTAGAGCACGACGAACAGAACGCCGATCAGGAAGATCGCAACCGAGAGCTTGGCACCGGGCTTGAGGTTGTGGCGCACTTCACCGGTGGGAGCCTTGACGAGCCCCTTGGCGAGGCGTTCACGGTAGACCGGGTCGCTGTCGAGGTCCATGTTCTGCAGCATCGTCATCACGAAGGCGGTGAGCATGCAGCCCAAGAACGTCGTCACGATCCAGATGCCGAGAAGCATCGGGTAGCTCCAGCCGAAGGGTTCCAGGACGCCGGACATGTAGATCACGGCAGCCGACACGGGCGAAGCCGTAATGGCGATCTGGGAGGCGACCACGGCGATCGACAGCGGGCAGACCGGACGGATCTTCTGTTCCTTGGCGACTTCAACGATGACGGGAATCATCGAGAAGGCGGTGTGGCCGGTGCCGGCGAAGATCGTGAGCACGTAGGTCACGATCGGGGCGAGGTAGTTGATGTACTTCGGATTGCTGCGAAGAACGCGTTCGGCAATCTGAACGAGGTAGTCAAGGCCACCCGCCAACTGCATGGCAGCAATGGCCGAAATCACAGAGGCGATGATGAGGAGCACGTCCCAGGGAATGTTGCCGGGCGTCATGCCGAGACACAGGCCGAGGACGAGAACGCCCGCGCCGCCGGCATAACCGATGCCGATGCCGCCAAGGCGCACGCCGATGAAGATCGAGCCGAGAAGCACGATCACCTCAAAGACAAGCATGATATCCATAGCGATATCTCCGTTGGTAGTATGTTGTTTTTGGTTTTTTTAGTAAACAAAAACCCTAAGCACCGCCCGGGAAGACGGTGCCTGCTCAGAGTTTCTGCTTCAGGAGTGAAACCGAGCTCCGGCCGTTGTAGAACGGACAAGCAGCCGGAGTCGGTTATCGAGAGGATTACTGAACGAACTTCGGAGCGATCAGGTTCTCGAGGTTGAAGGTCTTGTCCCACTCTTCCTGGGTGAGGAGCTTGCGTTCTTCAACCACGACCTGGTGCAGCGACTTGCCGGTGTGATAGCACTCATGAGCCATCTGCGAGCACACGGAGTAGCCGAGATGGGGCTTCAGGAGCGTCACGATGCCGCAGGAGTTCATCACCATCTGCTCGGTGCGCTTGGCGTTGGCGGTGATGCCGTCGACGCACTTCGTGCGCAGCGCGTTGCAGGCGTTCGAGAGAACGCGCATGGAGGTGAACAAAGCGAACGTGATCACAGGTTCCATCACATTGAGCTCAAGCTGGCCGGCCGAAGCGGCGAGCATCACGGTCGTATCCAGACCAATCGCGAGGAAGCAAGACTGGTTGGTCACTTCCGGGATCACGGGATTGACCTTGCCCGGCATGATCGAGGAACCAGGCTGCAGCTGCGGCAGGTTGATTTCGGACAGACCGCAACGCGGGCCGCTCGCGAGCAGACGAATGTCGTTGCAGACCTTCGTGAGCTTCACGGCGAGGCTCTTGATGGCCGAGGACAGCGCAACGTAGGCGCCGCAGTCGCTCGTGGCGGCGATGAGGTCTTCGCTGTTCTTGAAGTCGATGCCGGTGATTTCAGCAAGCTTCTTGACTGCGAGAGCCGGGTAATCCGGGTGAGCCGTCACGCAGGTGCCGATGGCGGTAGCGCCGAGGTTGACCACCTTGAGGTGTTCCTGCGCTTCGCGGATGACCTTGAGTTCGTCGTTGATCGTGAAGCCCCAGCCGTGGAATTCCTGGCCGAGGGTCATAGGGACGGCGTCCTGCAGGTGGGTGCGGCCCATCTTGAGCACGCCCTTGAACTCTTCGGCCTTGTTGTAGAAGGCGCCGACGAGATCCTCAACGGCCTTCAGGAGCACGCGGCTGCGAAGCAGGAGCGCGAGGTGCAGGCTGGTCGGATAGGTGTCGTTGGTGGACTGGCCGAAGTTGGCGTGGTCGTTCGGGGAAACCAGCTTGTAGTCACCCTTGACGGAGCCGAGGTGTTCGGCAGCGAGGTTGCAGATGACTTCGTTGGTGTTCATGTTCGTCGACGTACCGGCGCCGCCCTGCAGCCAGTCGGTCACGAACTGATCGTGGTACTTGCCTTCGATGATCTGATCGCAGGCCCACACGAGCGCGTCAGCCACGTTGGCCGGGATCGTGCCAAGTTCCTTGTTGGTAAGAGCCGCAGCCTTCTTCACATAAGCGAAGGCGATGACGAAGTAAGGCTCCTGGCGCATGGGCATTTCCGTGATATGGAAGTTGTCCACTGCGCGGGAGGTCTGAACGCCGTAGTAGCAGTCGTCAGAAATTTCGCGCTGGCCAAGGAAATCGCTCTCAAAACGAGACATAGTTTGCTCCTCAAAATCGTTATTTTGATTGTTGAAGATCCGTTCGCGCCCACAGTGAAAAAGGGAAAGGACACTGCGTGGTCTGGCGTCGTCCGGATCGTAAAACAACAAGAGAAGTCCGAGCGGAACCGATCCGCCCGAGGCCTTTCTTGAGCCAGATATTACTACTTAGTTTTGAACTTTTGTCATGCGCAAGTCCCCAAAAATCTGAACCATCCAATTAATTTGTCCTAAGGTGTTTAACCTAGGTCGAAACAGCCTCGACCCAACCCCTCTTAGACCCTTGATTTCTCGGGTTTTTTCCAACTTATGCACCCTCACGCTCGGGAATTTTCGAGATTTGTAATAATTTCATCGGGTACTTGATCGAAATCAAGAATTATCTTCAGACAAATTTCAGGAGGGTTTTACATAGTTTTGAAGCGAAAAAAATAGCCCTTCAAGGGCCCATTTCGTCGTCGTGAGAGCGCCACGGAGCATTGATTTTCCGAGGGTTTCCCTCGATTTCCGAGTATAACGATGTTCTTTTCCCGCCCAACTCCGCATAGAGCGCCGGTTTTTGACAAAAAAGACACCGAAAAGACCGCTTCAATGACGCAGACGGCACGCCGAACACTCCCGAACGTCTTCGCATCCCCCAATGGCCGCACGCCCGGACCGTCTGGTGCGGCTGCGACCTCATCCACCATTCGGACGACGCCCCTCACTTAGAACAGCCTGCGGCTTCTTTCCACATCCGGTTGCTCGCCCTCTTTCTTTTCTCTCCACTCCCCTCCTTCCCTCCGACAGCCGATCGGGGTGCGTTGTGACCATCACCCCAGGCGACTTTCCACCCGCGGCCGTCACACGCCGAACAAGGACAAAAAAAGAGAGCGCCCCGCTTTCACAGGATGCTCTCTTGTCTGACCGAAAACTTTCACGGTTGAGGCTTCTTGCTGCCGGCGGCGTTTTGCGCCGCCAGCTTCTCGAAGGCCTCAACCAAGCCGTCAGAGGCAGGTCGATTAGGCCGCCTTGATCGGGATCGCCTTCTTGGTCTTCGGGGTCGGCAGAACCTTGTCGTAGTTCTTGATGCCCTGCTCGGCCATCTTGCGACGGATGAAGGCAATCTGCGTCTTCAGAGGCAGATCCTTCGGGCAGAAGTCGTGGCAGGCAAGAAGCGACATGCAACCGAACACGCCCGAGTCGTCGCCGATGACGTCGTAGAAGTCGGCGTCATTGCGGGTGTCGCGCGGGTCGAGACGGAAACGGGCGATCTTGTTGATCGCGACGCCGCCGACGAAGTCCGGACGCAGACGAACCGTACCGCAGCCGGCGATGCAGCAGCCGCATTCCACGCAGCGGTCGAGAATGTAAATATCCTCGGCGAGCTGGGGATCCATCGGTTCTTCCTTCTTGCGAAGATCAATTTCCTCGGTCTTCATGTGAACCCACGTTTCCATGCGTTCGCTCATGTTGCGCATCCACTTGCCGGTGTTGACCGAGAGGTCGCCGATCAGTTCGAATGCAGGCAGCGGAGCGAGCGTGAATTCCGTCGGGAGGTCGCGCGTCAGGGTACGGCAGGCGAGACCGGGCTTACCGTTGATCAGCATAGCGCACGCACCGCAGATGCCGGCGCGGCACACGAAGTCAAACTGCAGGGAAGGATCCTGGGTGTCGCGGAGTTCATTCAGCAGAATGAACAGCGTCATCGAATCCGCTTCCTCACATTCAAACGTCTGCATGTGCGGCACGCTTGCGGGATCAGCAGGGTTGTAGCGCAGGATGCTGATCTTGAGCATGCGGTGCTGCTTCTTAACTTGAGTACTCATTTAAGTCAGCTCCTCTCTAATTACTGCAACGGTTCATCAATACGCTCGTTACGACCCTGCAGGCGCTTGGGCAGCAGGTCATGGAACGGCATGATGCGATCCTGAATCGCAAAGCGGTCGGCACCTTCGGCCTCCATCTTCGCGCGAATCTCGTCAATCTCAGCCTGGCGCTTGGCGGATTCGGGATTCTCGATGAAATTCTTAGCGCCGTAACCACGCCATCCCGGAGGCAGCTCCAACTTGGAGATGTCGAGCTTCTCGTAGGAGAGCGTCGGCAGCGTATCGCCTTCCTTCCAGGTTGTAATCGTGCGATTGAGCCAGTCCTTGTCGTTGCGCACCGGATAGTCCTCACGGAAGTGAGCACCACGGCTTTCCTTACGGGCAGCAGCGCCGCAGGCAATCGTAAGAGCGAGCTTGAGCATCTTGCGGGTGCGGTAGGCGTACACGAGCTCGGGGTTGTTGCCCACGACGTCCTTGCAGGAGACCTTGTAGGTCTTCTTGAGGAGGTCTTCGAGTTCGGAAACAGCCGCTTCCATATCGGCTCCGGTACGGAAGATGCCGATCTTGCTCGTCATCAGATCCTGCATGCGCTTGCGGATGGCGACCATGTCTTCGGTGCCCGAGTTCTTGATGAAGCCGTCGAGTTCATTCTGAACCTTGGCGATGGCGTCATAGATGAGCGAGGTCGGGATGTCGATGCCGTTTTCGGGCTTCTCGCAGAAGTCGGCGATGAATTCGCCAACGATCATGCCGCCCACAACGGTTTCGGCCACCGAGTTGCCGCCCAGTCGGTTGAAGCCGTGCATATCCCAGCAGGCGGCTTCGCCCGCGGAGAACAGTCCCTTCAGGGTACGAGACTCGCCGGTGTAGTTCGTACGCCCGCCGCCCATCGTGTAGTGCTGGGCGGGACGCACCGGAATCCATTCCTTCGTCGGGTCAACGCCGAGGAAGTAGTGGCAGATTTCATAGACTTCACGCAGGTTGTGCTTGATGTGATGCTCACCGAGCAGCGTGATATCGAGCCAGAGGTGTTCGCCGAAGCGGCTCTTGACGCCCTTGCCCTGGGCAATACGCTCTTCCATGCGGCGGGAGACCACGGCGCGGGAGGCAAGTTCCTTCTTCTCGGGCTCAACGTCGGGCATGAAGCGATGGCCGTCGACGTCGCGCAGCAGACCGCCGTCGCCGCGGCAGCCTTCGGTCACCAGAATGCCGGCCGGGAAGATGCCGGTCGGGTGGAACTGAACCGCTTCCATGTTGCCGAGACCGGCCACACCGGTTTCGAGAGCGAGGGAGTGACCGCCGCCTTCGCAGATCTGGGCGTTGGGCGTCACG
>USAL01000083.1 GCA_900552545.1 uncultured Sutterella sp.
GGTACTGTGTGCAAATTCAGGTCTTCCGCCGCAAAATAAAGTTACTGTGTTTTATCCGTGCTCACTTGACAGGAACCGCAGAAATGTTATAATTTTTATAACACATCAACATTTACCGGAATCGGACGGGAGGAATATTAATGCCCAAAAGCATCACCCGCATCGTTCTCACCGGCGGCCCCGCCGCGGGTAAAACCACGCTCATCAGCCGCATCCTCAAGGAGTGCAGGCAGGAAGACGGCTGGAAAGTCATCACCATCCCCGAGACGGCGACGGAGCTTATCTCCGGCTTCGGCATCCGCCCTTTCGGCAATTGCGTCAGTATGGAGGATTTCCAGTATTTCGTCATTGAGGATCAGCTGCATAAGGAGCGTCTCGCCCTCAAGGGCGCGGAGATGGTGCCGGAGGACAAGGTGCTCATCATCGACGCCGGGCGTATCGCGCAGTACGACACGCCCTACCGGATCGTGCACGCTCCCGCTGGAGACTTCATCCGCAGCTTCATTCTGCGGCAGTTGGCGATCAAGCGCGATAACATCTTCAGGCTTTTTGCGCTCGATCCGGCCAAGGCCGCGGAGCTTGTCGCGACGCCCGGTGCTTCAGTGGTTCCAGTTCCTGGCAGATAGCGCCCGTCAAACCACTATGCTGGGACAACGAGAACTTCGATCGCAGGAAAAGGAAGGGCAGCCGTGAGCGAGAGCAAAACTGCAGCACACAACGCGGACATTCCAAGTGCGTGCGGCAAGCATCAGGATGAATCCAAAGGGCTTTTTGCCGACTTCTTCGCGAGCCGCATCGAGTTCAAGGCGGCTTGGCTGATTCTTGTCGTTCTGTTTGCTTTTATTCTCATCTATCCGGTGGCGACCGTGCTTGTGCAGTCCTTTCTGCGCGACGGTGTGATCACGCTTGCCAACTGGGTCGAGACACTCTCGCGGCCGCATTTCCGGCAGATGCTTGCGAACAGCTTCATCGTCTCCGGACTCTCGGGCCTCATTTCGGCGCTGATCGCGTTTTTTGCGGCTTATGGCCTCACTTTCACCAACGTTGACCGGCGAACGAAAAAAGCTGTTCAGATTCTGCTGCTTTTGCCGCTTTTTCTGCCATCGATCACCTACGGCTTTGCGGTGATCTATTCCTTCGGGCGCATGGGGCTGGTGACGCAGCTTCTGGGGGCTCAGCTGCCGGTGTCGATCTACGGCTTCTGGGGACTGTTGATCACGGACGTGGGCTACACGGTGCCGCCCGCATTTCTTGTCTTGTACAACGCCTTTCTCTACGTTGATCGGCGTTTCGTGATCGTCTCCTGCGTGCTGGGCGACAATCCGCTGCGCACATTCTGGGTCACAGCCTGCCGGCCGACGGTCGGGGCTTTCGTTGCGGCCTTTGTGCTCTCGTTTTTTCTTGCCTTCACGGACTTCGGCATTCCCGTATCGGTGGCGGGGCAGTACAACGTCATTGCCACCGAGCTCTATACCACGATGATGGGAGCGGTTCCTGATTTCGGCAACGGCGCAGTGATTGCCATTGCAATGCTCGTGCCGTCGGTAGCGGCGGTGTGGCTATTGAAAAACGCCGAGCGACTCAACTTCCGCTATTCGCAGATTTCGACGGCGCCCGCAATGACCAACCGCTTGCGCGACGCGGGGTTTTACCTTTATTTCCTCGTGCTCGCATTCCTGCTCTTTTCAATCCTTGCGGTGGTCTTTATCGTTCCCTTTGTCGAATACTGGCCCTACAAGCCCTATTTCACGCTGCAGCACATCAAGGAAGTTTTAAGCGACGACGGCATCGGGGATCTCTATCTGCGAAGTATCGGCGTGGCCGCGGCTTCGGCCGTTGTCGGCACGGCCTGTGCCTTTGCTGCAGGCATGATCCGCTCGCGCTCGGACATGCCTGGGTGGTGCCGAACGACGATGGATGCTGTGGCAATGCTCACGTCCACGCTGCCCGGTATGGTGCTCGGCGTGGGCTATCTCTTTGCCTTCAGCGGTACGTCGCTGCAGAACACACTTCTGATTCTCATCCTTGCCAATCTCGTGCACTTTCTGGCGACGCCCTACCTGATGGCAAGCACGGCGCTCTCAAAGATGAATGCAGGCTGGGAGACGACGGGACTTCTGATGGGCGACAGCTGGTTCAAGAGTGTCTGCCGCATCATCGTTCCTAACTCAAGGACGACCCTCATTCAGATGTTCGAGACCTACTTTATCAATTCGATGGTGACGATCTCGGCTATCGTCTTTCTCACGGGCAGCCGTACGATGGTGCTCACCACACGCATCAAGGAGCTGCAGTACTTCGAGCGTTTTGACGCAATCTTTGCGCTCTCAATGCTCATTTTTCTCACGAATATTGTTGCTAAGCTCCTCTTTGATGCGCTCGCGCGCGGACAGGCAGGACGTCCCCGGTCGGAGGAAAAGATTGTCTGAGTTGGCCGTGGTGCAGTTTCATCTTTGCAGTCTGCTCGAGCATAAGAACGAACGACCGACCGCACTATTTCAAGGAACCAAGGATAAAAGGGAACCTAAACATGAAAAAGACTTCGCTTCTGATGTTGGCCGCCGCGGCCGCACTTACTTTGTCGGGATGTGGTGACAAAGATTCCGGCGCCGCAGGCGGCAAGGTCGCTGCAAAGGGCTCTGACGCACCCCAGGTGGTGATCTACTCCAATGGAGACGAAGAGGCGCAGAAGGCGATCAAGAATGCGCTTGACGCCAACGGATTCAAGGGAAAGTACCTGCTGCAGGGGTTCGGAACCTCGGAGTTGGGCGGCAAGCTCGTTGCCGAGGGCAAGAACATCGAGGCTGATGTGGTCACGCTTTCAACCTACTATCTTGAAAGCCTGCAAAAGAACCAGCAGATGTTCCAGAAGTTGGCGTTCAAACTTGAAACGATTGATCCGATGCCAGACTACTACGCTCCGATTCTTGGACAAAACGGTGCGCTTTTCGTGAATACTCAGGTGCTTGCGGCCGACAAGCTTCCGATGCCTAAGTCCATTGCGGATCTTGCTAAGCCCGTTTATGCGGGCCACATTGCCGTGCCCAGCATCATGGGGTCTTCAACGGCTTGGCTGATGACGCAGGCGCTCATTTCGGCTTACGGTGAAGCTGAAGGCGTCAAGCTTGTGAAGGAAATTGAAAAGAATGCGGGTGCTCACCTTGAGATGTCCGGTTCGGGTCCCCTGAAGAAAATCCGTGCGGGTGAAGTTGCCGTAGGGTTTGGCGTACGCCACCAGGCGATGGCAGACAAGGTCAAAGGACTTCCCATTGACTGTGTGGATCCGACCGAAGGTAATTTCACGCACCTGGAAGGCGCTGCCGTCGTCGACAAGGGCACCAAGACCAATCCAAATGCCCAGAAGGTGGTGGAAATCATCATCAAGAAGGGACGTCCGGAACTCATCAAGTATTATCCGAGCGCGATCTACAAGGGAGAAACGATTGATGCTGCCGACCGTCCGGCTAATCCGAAATATTTTTCCGAGCCGCTTACCGTTGAGCTGCTGCAAAAGCATCAGAAAATGGTGAAAGGCGAATAGTTCAAGAATTATTAAGACTGTTCCGCCTGAAAGGACAAGTCAGACTTCTTCAAGCGGTTCGCGCGCAGTACCTGAGAGGGTGCTGCGCTTTTTTGTGTTCAGTGTTTCCGAGCAAACAGCACCAGTCAAGGAAAACATTGGTCGGCGTGAAAATCGAAGGAAGGCAAGGGGATGGGAAGAAAATTGAGGTGGAAAACGAAAACGGAATAAAAAAGGGAGGTGGAACGACAGTAACCACCTCCCTCACAAGAGAGAAGAAAAAACAGTCAGCGAATCGACTCGGCGTTACCGCCGAGCCGGTTCACTGCGCACCTCAGGAAACTAGGCCTTGAGGGCGTTGAGTGCAGAGCCTGCGCGGAACCAGGTGAGCTGCTTTGCGTTGTAGGAGTGGCGAGCCTCGAAGCGCTCCTTCGAGCCGTCTTCGTGCGTGAGCTCGATCGTCACGTTCTTGCCCGGGGCAAGTTCCTTCAGACCGAGGACCGAGATGCGCTCCTTTTCCTTGATCTTGTCGTAGTCGGCCGGGTTCACGAAGGTCAGAGCGAGAACGCCCTGCTTCTTGAGGTTCGACTCGTGGATGCGCGCCAGGCTCTTGGCGAGAACCACGCGCACGTTGAGGTAGCGCGGTTCCATGGCGGCATGCTCGCGGCTCGAGCCTTCACCGTAGTTGTCGTCGCCGACGATGATCGAGGGGATGTTGTTGTTCTTGTAGTAACGAGCCACCTTGGCGGGCGTGTCATAGGCCTTCGTGGCAACGTTCCAGACCTTGCCGGTCTGACCGTTGAAGGCGTTCACGGCGCGCTCGAGCAGGTTGTCCGAGATGCGGTCGATGTTGCCGCGGTACGGAAGCCACTTGCCCCCCGGGCTGATGTGGTCGGTCGTGCACTTGCCCTTGGCCTTGATGAGCAGAGCGAGGTTGGTGAGATCCTTGCCGTCCCAAGCCTGGAAGGGCTCGAGCAGGCGGATGCGTTCGGCCGGCGGGCGCACCTTGATCTCGATCTTTTCATAGGTCGGATGCTGGCAGCCGGTGAGTTCGGTCACGAAGCCCTTCGAGGGAAGTTCTTCACCCTGCGGAGTCTTCAGAACGAAGTTGCCCTTGTTGCCCTGCAGCTGGCCCTTGAGCGGATTGAACGTCAGGTCGCCCTTGATGGCCATGGCCATCACGATTTCCGGCGAAGCAAGGAAGGCGCTCGTCTTGGTGTTGCCGTCGTTGCGGCCGGCGAAGTTGCGGTTGAACGACTCAATGATCGAGTTCGGCTGACCAACATGACCGGTCGTGCGCTTCCACTGACCAATGCAGGGACCGCAGGCCGTAGCCATGACGGTTGCGTCGAGCTTGCGGAAGGTGTCGAGCACGCCGTCGCGATCGAGCGTTTCGTAAATGCGCATCGAGCCGGGAACGACGATGATCGGGGTCTTCACCTTGACGCCGGCGTCGAGCGCCTGGCGGGCGATGGAAGCCGCACGGGTGATGTCTTCGTAGGAAGAGTTCGTGCAGGAGCCGATGAGGGCGACTTCGAGCGTCTGCGGATAGCCCTTGGCCTTGACCTTTTCGGCAACGGTCGAGATCGGCATCGCGGCATCGGGCGAGAACGGGCCGTTGATGTGCGGTTCGAGCGTCGAGAGATCGATTTCGATCACGCGGTCGTAGTACTTCTTCGGATCGGCGAGGACTTCCTTATCGGCACGCAGTTCGCTGCCGACGGTCTTGGCGAGATCAGCCACGGCGCCGCGGCCAGTGGCGTTCATGTAGCGCACCATCGCGTCGTCGAACGGGAAGATCGAGCTCGTAGCGCCGACCTCAGCGCCCATGTTGCCGATCGTGGCCTTGCCGGAAGCAGAGAGCGTGGCAGCGCCGTCGCCGAAGTATTCGATCACGCAGTTCGTGCCGCCCTTCGTGGTGAGGATGCCGGCGAGCTTGAGGATCACGTCCTTCGGAGAAGCCCAGCCCTGGAGCTTGCCGGTGAGCTTGACGCCGATGATCTTCGGCATCTTGAGCTCCCACTCCATGCCCATGAGGGCATCGACGAGGTCAGCACCGCCGACGCCGATGGCGAGCATGCCCAGACCGCAGGCGGTCGGGGTGTGCGAGTCGGTGACGAGCATCATGCCGCCCGGGAAGTTGTAGTTCTCCATGAACACCTGATGGCAGATGCCAGCACCGGCAGGCCAGAAGTCAAAGCCGTAGCGCTTGGAGACGTCACGCAGGAATGTGTAGGTTTCGTAGTTGCTCTTGTCGGCGACCTTGAGGTCGGGGATGGCGCCGGCGTTGGCCTGGACCAGATGGTCGGCAACGAGGGCGGCCGGAAGAGCGATGCGTTCCTTGCCGGAGCTCAGGAATTGAATGATAGCCATCGGGCCGCCGATGTCGTGCGTACCGGCGCGATCGGGCTTGAGCTCAATGTAGGAGTCGCCGCGCTTGAACTCGGTGAGGCTTTCCGGATGGAAGAGGTGCGTGAAGAGAATCTTCTCGGTAAGCGTGAGCGGACGATTGAGCTTGGCGCGAACGTCGGCAAGGCGCTTCGGGAAGGCTTTGTAGAAGGCCTGGATCATGTCGAAATCAAGCACGGCGCTCTTGGCGTCGGTGTTCTGAGCGGCCTGAGCGATGTGCGCCATCGGGGCAGAAGCCACGGCAGCGCCGGCAGCGGTCGCCTTGAGCAGTGTACGGCGGGAAACCGTCATTTCTTTTTCTCCTCAGTTAAACGAGTGATCTTTCGGGCGGACGGCCTGTGCACATCACGTCATGTCGCGGCGACTTGAACCGCAGGCTCAAGCCCATCACGTGATGCACGCACGGCTGGGGAATGTCCGCCTTATGTCCCCGTCAGTCTATGTTTGAGATACCACTAAGTAGATCGACCGGAAATCAAAAATAGGCCAAATAGAGGAGGAAAAGCCCGGCCAAAGACGTAGAGTCGCCGGACAAAGCGTGTAAATTGCACTGCATGCGCAACATGCGCGAAGTGAAGCCTTTCGAAGTCTTATGAAACGCCTGCCGTCAAGCGTCGGCGTCTCAAAAAAGGGGACTCAAGGAAAATGCAGCATTTTTGAGCCTTGAGGTCTGCGCATGAAAATGATGCATTTTTTCGATCAGAACGGGGGCCGGATGCCGCACAAAGCTTTTTGTCAACGACTCGTCCGCACGGCGGGTTGCGCAGTACTGGCCCTTGCTGCTGCCATTTCAGCGTCAACTTCAACGTCGGCTGCGACTCCAACCGCTGACGACTCCAAAGAGGGCGCGCCGCAGGCCGTGACGGCCCCGTCGCTCACGATGCGCATCGACGCGCTGTCGACGGCGAGCCGCATCTTTCCCTATGCCACCGACATGACGGTGCGCGTGGGCATTGTGCGCGTGGTACGCCCGGCGCCCGCCGAGCCCATCATCGGCCCTTCTATTGAAAAGTTGAAGATGGCTTTCGGCGCCGACAAGGTGCACGTCAAGGACTACTCGCTGCGCGAACTCTCGCAGGCGATCCGCCGCGGCGAAGTCGACGTCTTCATGTCAAGCGCCGGGTTTTATCGCCGCATGGTCGAGTACGGGGCACGCGACCTTGTGACCGTCGTCTCGCACGCCTATCCCGATCCCAACCACAGCGACGGCACGACCTTCGTCGTGCGCGCCGATTCGTCCTACCGCGACATTGCCGATCTCAAGGGATCGCGCCTAGTGACGAGTACGCCCACGGGCTTTACGGGACTGCAGGTGCCCTATGGAGAAATTCACCGCGCTGGTTTTAACGTGGAGAAGTTCTTCTCCTCCGTGCAGTACGTGGGCGACGGCAGCCGCGTGCGCGAGTCCCTTGATCTTCTGCGCGAGGGGCTGGCCGACGTCGGCTTTTTCCGCCTGTGCTACATGGACCGGTGGTTTGCTACGCATCCCGAGGATCGCAAGGTCTACCGCGTGATTCACCGCAAGGATGGTCCGGGCGAGGCGTGCATGCGCTCGACCGATCTGTATCCGACTTGGACGATGGCAACGACGGGCACGACAGATCCGCGGCTTTCTCGACTCGTGACGCGCGTGCTGCTTGAGATTGCCCCCATCGGCGAAGACGGTCTTTACTGGGGCGTCGCAACCGACTACACGCCGGTCGATCAGCTCTTTCGCGATCTGCGCATCGGTCCCTATGATTATTTGCGGCATTGGACGATGGAGCGTGTCGTGCGCGAGTACTGGCCCTGGCTTTTGATTGCGCTGATGGTGCTCGTGGGGTTGCTGCTTCACGGTGTGCGCGTCACGCAGCTTGTGCGTGTGCGCACGGCCGAGCTCAAGGATGCCTTGAAGGAGCAGAAGACGCTTCAGATGCGCACTCAGCTCGCGAGCGAGCGCATCAGCAAGCTTGAGAAGACAGGCTTGGTCGGTCAGCTTTCCTCGATCGTCGCCCACGAGATGCGTCAGCCGCTGAGTGCTATTTCGTTGTACACCTATGCATTGAAGCGTATGTTCGCGCGCCCTGGCGCCAAGGGCGATCTGGCCATGGTCGAGGATGTTCTCACCAAGCTTCAGACCGAGACCGCCCGAGCCGCCGCCATTGTCGCCAAGGTGCGCTCCTCCGCCACGAGCGACAAGCTGCGCCGCGAGCGGATCTATC
>USAL01000084.1 GCA_900552545.1 uncultured Sutterella sp.
AGAATCGTATCGGTGACGCGCTGCACGGCCTCGGACTGGCCCACGACGCGCTTACTCAGGGCATCGGCCATGCCGAGAAGCTTCTGGCGCTCGCCCTGCATCATCTTGCTCACGGGAATGCCCGTGGCGCGGCTTACGACCTCTGCAATCTCTTCGGCGCCCACGCTTGTGTGAAGAAGCTTCGGGCGATCCGAGCGGCTGCCCGCCTCTTCAACGGCGACGGCCTTCTTGAGTTTTTCCTCGAGCTTCGGGAGCACGGCGTACTGCAGCTCTGCGAGACGCTCGTAGCGCGCCTCGCGGCGGCAGGCGTCCATCTCGCGATGCACGCGGTCAATCTCGTCGCGCACGTCCTTTTCGCCCAAGGCTTCGCTCTTTTCGACCTTCCAGACTTCCTCAAGATCGGAGTACTGGCGCGAAAGGTCGGCGATTTCCTTTTCGATCGCCTCAAGGCGCGCACGGCTTGCCTCGTCGGTTTCCTTCTTCATCGCCTCGCGCTCGATCTTGAGCTGAATCAGTCGCCGCTCAAGCTTGTCGAGCGCTTCGGGCTTGGAGTCAATCTCCATCTTCACGCGGCTTGCGGCCTCATCGATAAGGTCGATCGCCTTGTCGGGCAGGAAGCGGTCGGTGATGTAGCGGTGCGAGAGTTCGGCCGCAGCCACGATGGCCGGGTCGGTGATCTCGACGCCGTGGTGCGCCTCGTACTTCTCCTGCAGACCGCGGAGAATCGCGATCGTGTCCTCCACCGTCGGCTCGTCGACCAGCACCTTCTGGAAGCGGCGCTCGAGAGCAGCGTCCTTTTCGATGTACTTGCGGTACTCGTCAAGGGTCGTCGCACCGATCACGTGGAGCTCCCCGCGGGCCAGCGCGGGCTTGAGCATGTTGCCCGCATCCATCGAGCCCTCAGTCTTGCCGGCACCGACGACGGTATGAAGCTCATCGATAAAGAGAATGATCCGGCCTTCGGAGGCGGTCACTTCCTTTAAGAGCTTCTTCAAGCGCTCCTCAAATTCGCCGCGGTACTTGGCGCCGGCGATGAGGCCCGCCATATCAAGCGAGAGCACCTGCTTGTTCTTCAAGCCGTCGGGCACCTCGCCGTTGACGATGCGCTGCGCAAGGCCTTCGACCACGGCGGTCTTGCCCACGCCCGGCTCGCCGATCAAAACGGGATTGTTCTTCGTGCGGCGCTGCAGGATCTGCATCGTGCGGCGGATTTCATCGTCGCGCCCGATCACGGGATCAAGTTTCCCCTGCCGCGCACGGTCGGTGAGGGGGAGCGTGTACTTTTCGATCGCTTCGCGCCCGGGCTGGCCGTCGGCATCGGTCACCTTTTCGCCCCCGCGCACGGCGGTCACCGCCGCGTTGAGCAGATTCTTGGTGACGCCTGCGGCAGCCATCAGACGGCTCACGTCGAGATTGGCGTCGGTGATGGCCAACAGGAACATTTCGCTTGAAATGAACTCGTCGCCGCGCTGCATCGCCTCCTTTTCCGTGAGGTTCAATGCACGCACCAGGTCGCGGCCGATCTGGATGTCGCCCGAATTGCCCGAGACCTTGGGAAGGCGCTCGATGGCGGCGTCGACCTCCTGACGCAGACGCGCGACGTTGCCGCCCGCGCGCTCAATGAGGCTCGCGGCCCCGGCTTCGGGATCGGCAAGCATGGCCGAGAGCAGATGCACCGGTTCGATGTACTGGTTGTCGTGCGCAATCGCAAGAGACTGCGCCTCGCCCAATGCCTGCTGGAATTTCGTCGTTAACTTGTCTTGTCTCATCTTTTCTATTTTTTCCTCGTTTCGGCCGCAGCGCTTCAAGAGCCCCACGGCCAAAGCCTTGCGCACTGCTGCGGCGCAAGTGCAATAGGGGCCGATTAAAAACCGACCTTGCCGCAGCCGCGCCAAGGGAGGTAATCGCCGCCAACAACCCATGCGGGAAACCCGCGCCTTGACGTCATGCGCTGATGTTTCTGATATGGCGGCAGGCCGCGCTGATTTCAAGTCCTACCCGCGCGACGGGTGGCGTGCAAATGTGACTAGCTGAAACAGCCTCGGGCGTCCGGTTGCCCACAGTCGGGGGCACGACGAGCGCACGGCGGGTGCACCAAACTTGACGAAATCAAGAAAAAAGCACCGTAAAAAGGCATAGAATGGGCGGCAGTTTTTCCAACTAGTACAAACGGCCGAGCCAATCGCGTCCACTGCGAGGGGCCCGGTGCATCAACTTAAAAGGAAGATGAAGTGGCAAATCTCAATCGTCGAAATCTGCTCGAAGGCGTTGCTGCCGCCTCGATTCTGAGCGCACTGCCGCTGTCTGCTCTGGCACAGACGGGCACCGGCTCCAATCCCATCCGCATCATCGTTCCCTATCCGCCCGGAGGCCCTCTGGACGTGTCGGCCCGCGCCATCGCGGAAGCCGTGCACGATGACCTCGGCAACGTGATCGTGGACAACCGGCCCGGTGCCGGCGGCAATCGCGGTGTCGCCTACCTTGCCCAGCAAAAGCCCGACGGCATGAACCTGTGCGTGGGTGCCGTTGCGACGCACGCTGTCAACCCGAACCTCTTCAAGAAGCTGCCCTACGACCCGATCAAGGACTTCGAGCCCGTGACGCTTATCGCGCACGTGCCCAACGTTCTCGTCGTGACGCCTGAATTCCAGCAGCGCACCGGCATCAAGTCGCTCGCCGACCTCGTCGCCTACTGCAAGAAGAATCCCGACAAGCTCAACTACGCCTCGGGCGGCAACGGCTCGGGCGGCCACATGGCGGGCGAACTCCTCAAAGCCAAGGCCGGCATCAAGATGGTGCACGTGCCCTACGCGGGCGCTTCCGCCGCGCAGCTCTCGGTGCTCGCAGGCCAGACCGATCTGATGTTCGACAACCTCGCCTCGGCCACGGCCAACATCAAGGCAGGCAAGCTCGTGCCTCTGGCGGTCACGACCACGACCCGCGCGAAGTCGATGCCTGAGGTGCCGACGATGGTTGAAGCGGGCGTGCCCGACTTCGACATCTCGACCTGGTACGGACTCTTTGTTCCTGCGAAGACGCCTGAAAAGATCGTCACGCACCTGAACGAAGTGATCACCAAGGCCCTGCGCAGCGAAGAAATGACGCAGCGTCTGGCGAAGCTTGGCGGCGAATCCGCCCCCTGCACGCCTGCCGAATTCAAGGCTCTGATCGAGTCCGAGCTCAAGAAGTACGCCGAAATCGTCAAGACGTCCGGCGCACGCGTCGACTAATCGTTCCTGAGATTCTTCAAACCCAAGGAAAACAAACCGGAGTACATGCCTTTTCGAGACTCCTCGAAAGGCGGGCTCCGGTTTGATCAACTCTTATCCCTGTCTTTTTGTCATGACTGTTCGCCATGCCAAGGATTTCTGGTCGGGCGTTTTGTTCGTCCTACTCGGAATCTTCTTCATTGTTTTCGCCCAGCGACATGAACTGGGCACCGCCTCGCGCATGGGGCCTGCATACTTTCCGACGCTCTTGGGGGCGCTCATGGCCATCGTGGGCGCCATCGTCGCCCTGAGAGGCCTTGTCAAGGCGCCCGAAACGTCCGAGGAAGGACGCGTTGAGAAGTTTCACTGGGGCGTTCTTGTTCTGATTCTGGGCTCGGTCGTGATCTTTTCGCTTCTGTTGAGCACGTTCGGCCTCATGATTTCTCTGGCGGCGATGATCGTCGTCTCAATGTTTGCCTCGCGCACCGTGAACTGGAAGGAGACGATCGGCATGATCGTGCTTCTCGATGCGCTCGCCTACGTGATCTTCGTGCTGGGCGTGGGCATGTACGTGCCCGTGTGGCCGACCTTTTTGTAATGGAGCGCTGCTGTCATGGACCTTATCTCCAATCTCGCGCTCGGCTTTCAGACGGCCTTTTCGCTCACGCACATGCTCTACTGCCTTGCAGGCGTCTCGATCGGCACGCTGATCGGCGTTCTGCCCGGCATGGGCCCCGTGGCAACGGTGGCAATGCTTCTGCCCGCAACCTACGCGCTTGAACCCTCGGGCGCGCTCATCATGCTCGCGGGCATCTACTACGGCGCGCAGTACGGGGGCTCGACCACCGCCATTCTCGTCAACATCCCGGGCGAGGCCGCATCCGTCGTCACGTGCCTTGACGGCCACCAGATGGCAAAGAAGGGCCGCGCCGGAGCGGCGCTTGGCATTGCCGCCATCGGCAGCTTCGTCGCCGGGTGCTTCGCGACGCTTTTGATCGCCGCCTTCGCGCCGCCCTTGACGCGCCTTGCGTTTGAATTCGGCCCCGCCGAATACTTCAGCCTTATGGTGCTGGGCCTGATCGGCGCCGTGGTGTTGGCAACCGGCTCGCTTCTCAAAGCCATCTGCATGATCTTCCTGGGGCTTCTGCTGGGGCTCGTGGGCACCGACGTCAATTCGGGCGCCCTGCGCTATACGTTCGGAGTCGATGAGCTGATGGAAGGCATCGATTTCGTGGCCTTGAGCATGGGCATCTTCGGCTTTGCCGAAATCATGCGCAACCTCGAGGTGACGGTAAAGCGCTCTCTCGTTCCGGGCCACGTCGGCAAGGTTCTTCCCACCAAGGAGGACCTCAAGGTGTGCGCGGCGCCCATTGCGCGCGGCACGAGCCTGGGCTCCCTTTTGGGCGTCCTTCCCGGTGGCGGCGCGCTTCTTGCCTCCTTTGCGAGCTACACGGTTGAAAAGAAGCTCGCAGGCGAAAAGGCCGATCCGCCCTTTGGAAGCGGCAACATCCGCGGCGTTGCGGGTCCCGAGTCGGCCAACAACGCGGGCGCCCAGACCTCCTACATCCCGATGCTGACGCTCGGCATTCCTTCGAACGCCGTGATGGCTCTGATGATCGGCGCGATGATGATTCACGACATCGTCCCCGGTCCTCAAGTGATGACCTCGAACCCCTCGCTTTTCTGGGGCTTCATCGTCGCGATGTGGTTGGGCAACCTCTTTCTGATCGTCTTGAACCTCCCGATGGTCGGCATCTGGATTCAGATGCTGAAGGTCCCCTACCGGCTCCTTTATCCGGCGATTCTCGTCTTCTGCTGCATCGGCGTGTACTCGATCAACAACAACGTCTGGGACGTCTGGATGACGGTGTTCTTCGGCTTTGTGGGCTACCTCTTCTACAAGCTCGGCTGTGAACCGGCTCCGCTCGTGCTGGGCTTCATTCTCGGCCCGATGATGGAAGAAAACCTCCGCCGTGCGCTTCTTCTTTCGCGCGGCGATCCGACCGTCTTTCTCACGAGCCCGATTTCGTGCGGGTTCCTGCTTGCTGCCTTGTTCCTCGTGGTGATCGTGGCGCTGCCGGCGTTGAGAAAAACCCGCGAGAAAGCCTTCGCTGAGGATTAGCGGAAAAGCTTTTCACGAATCAGCCGGATTTCCCCTGTGGAAATCCGGCTTTTTTCACGTCTTTTTCAATTGAAAATCCCGCCTCTGCAGCGAAGCCGTTAAGATTTCGTCCGCCGATTTCAGTCAAGCATGGTCTGTCGACTCCGGCGCTTTTTTCCTTTCGCCGCACCTTCGCACCCTCGCACCCTTTTTTCCTATGAAGCACCTCACCCTCACCGAGCGCCTTGCCCTGATGCACACGCCCTGGGCCGAGCATCGTGAACGGGCGCTGCGCGCCGTGAGCGCCGGCACCCCGATGCCGGATCCCTTTACGCGCTCGCCCTCGCCTGAACTCGTGCGCGCGCAGCAGTTCGCCCGCGAGCACGGCATTGCCATCTGGGACATGTATGATATTGTCGGCGGCAAGCAGCGTGCCTGCCTGAACTGGAACGCCGCAAAAATGTACCAGCGCGATAAGATACACTTTACCCACGAAGGATATACTTTACAAGGATTATTATTACACGAAGCATTTATAAAAGCATACAATCATTATGTGGCAACTCGATTGGACTAAACTGGCAGATATACTTACGTACGACCCCCGTCAGCCGATGATTTTCAGCAGCGGACTGTTCCTGTTCCTTTTCTTGGGATTCAGTCTGATATACGTACTGTTGCAGAAACAGACCACGGCACGCCTGTTGTTCGTGTCTGCCTTCTCCTATTATTTCTATTACAAGAGCAGCGGCATTTATTTTTTCCTGCTGGGAATTGTCACCGTGAGCGACTTCCTGCTGGCTGCACGAATGGACCGTACCGAAACCCTCTGGAAGCGCAAGCTGCTGGTCGTGATAAGTTTGTGTATTAATCTGGGACTGTTGTGCTATTTCAAATACACTAACTTCTTTTACGAAATGCTCTGTCCGCTGTGGAACGGCCATTACGAAGCCTTCGACATCTTCCTGCCGGTCGGTATTTCCTTTTTCACCTTCCAGTCACTGAGTTATACCCTCGACGTATACCGTCGCGACTTGAAACCGCTCGACAACCTGCTGGACTACGTCTTTTATGTATCCTTCTTCCCCCAGCTGGTAGCAGGACCTATTGTGCGTGCCCGCGACTTCATTCCTCAGATTCGCCAGCCCCTGTTCGTTTCGAAGGAAATGTTCGGCGAAGGAGTCTTCTTCATCGTAAGCGGTCTGTTCAAGAAAGCTGTCATTTCCGACTATATCAGTATCAACTTTGTAGAACGCATTTTCGACAATCCCAGCTTGTATTCCGGAGTGGAGAATCTTTTTGGCGTATACGGCTACGCCTTGCAGATATACTGTGACTTCTCAGGTTACAGCGACATGGCCATCGGTATCGCCCTGCTGTTAGGCTTCCGTTTTCCCATCAACTTCAATTCCCCCTACAAGTCGGACAGCGTGACCGATTTCTGGCACCGCTGGCACATCTCCCTGTCCACTTGGCTGCGCGATTACCTCTACATTTCGCTGGGCGGTAACCGGAAAGGCAAGATACGTACCTACATCAATCTGATCCTGACCATGCTGCTGGGCGGACTCTGGCATGGCGCTTCGTGGAATTTCATCGTATGGGGCGGACTGCACGGCGTAGCACTTGCCGTACACAAGTTCTTCCGCAGCCTGCTTCATCGTCCCAAGGCCTACCGCAGTACCGGATGGCGCCGTGTGTTTGCTGTGATTATCACCTTTCACTTCGTGTGCTTCTGCTGGATCTTCTTCCGCAACACCGAGTTTGCCGGTTCAGTTTCCATGATCCGTCAGATCTTCACCTCGTTCCATCCCGAACTGTTCTCGCAGCTCGTTGCCGGGTACTGGAAAGTATTCGCCCTGATGGCAGTCGGCTACCTGCTTCACTGGTGCCCCGATAGCTGGCAGAATGCTTGCAGCCGCGGCATGACACGCCTGCCGTTGGTCGGTCAGGCACTCATCCTGATAGCCCTCATCTTCTTGGTCATTCAGGTAAAGAGCAGCGACATCCAGCCATTTATCTATTTCCAGTTCTAAAATAAAAGAAAAAAATACCCTTTTTTGCCCTTCACGCCCTTCACATACGGCTCTTCAGGCATGCTCAACGCATCATCGAAACCCGCTGTGTGAAGGGCGTGAATAGCAAATAAGCCTATTGAATGTCTGTTTATAACCCCAATTTCCTCATAAACCTCCGGAAACGTCCTGATGTTTTTGGAAAATTTGTACAAAACATTTTATTTTTTGTACAAATTTTCGAGAACTATTGGTTGTATTTTGATTGTGGAAAGAGCTGTACTTTTATTTTTTTATCTTATATTTTTTCAATGTTATTTGTATTGGAATGCCTGTACATAATAGATGATTACCGACAGAAACCATAGAATCAGTGCGATGATTCGTAAAGTAGTTGCCCAGGCATAGTTATCGGACAAGAAACCGGCGACTGCAAACAGCATAAAAAAGAGATTGGATGTACGCATGAGTTTGGTTACCAGTATATATTGCTTGACAACATTGTGGCTACTGATTCGTATAGGAAAGTTGATGTGTCGGACAGAGGTATAGGCTCCGCTAAACAATAAGGCAAATACCAGTATATTGACGAGGAGTCCCGGTATTGTATATTCGGGCAGCTCGTCTGTATGGTAGTAATTCCAACAGACAATACCGATGCCGGAAAGCAGACAGAAGGCCGCCGCAATTTCCAGTAACCTGTCTACGGCAGACGGATGATAGTGTATCTCGGGAGCGTTTTTCCCGGAAAATGGTCCTAAATTGATGGTAAACATATTA